>JADGPO010000106.1 GCA_017882405.1 Solirubrobacteraceae bacterium
CCGTCCGGGGAACGCTTCCAGATCTTCGGCGAGGGCGGCGGTCAGGTGCTGGCCGAGGACCTCGATGTGCCCCTGCTGGCCAAGATTCCGCTGACGATGCCGCTGCGCGAGCAGTCGGACTCGGGAATCCCGCTGGTCTTCTCCGATCCCGACGATCCGGCCGCCCAGGCCCTGCGCCAGGCAGCGCGAGGCCTGATCGCCCTATCGCCGATCGAGCTGCCGGTGATGCAGGCGCCCGCTCCCGCAGCCGCCCCCAAGCCGGCGGGCATGTCGCTGCCGATGGCCTGAGGACGGCGAGCCCCGACTAGCTCTTGTAGTAGTCGGAGTTCAGCTGCACGTATTTCTGCCACTCGTCGGGCAGCTGGTCCTCGGCGAAGCAGGCGTCGACCGGGCAGGCCTCCACGCAGGCGTCGCAGTCGATGCACTCCTCCGGATCGATGTAGAGCATCTCGACCTTGTCGTAGTCGGGCTCGTCGGGCGTCGGATGGATGCAGTCGACCGGGCAGACCTCCACGCACGAGTTGTCCTTGGTGCCAATGCAGGGCTCGGCGATTACGTAGGCCATGTCTGTGTTGGTTTCCCTTCGTCGCGGTCGGAGGTGAGAGGGCCGGCAGCGACCGGCGGACAGCGCATTTTAGGCAACCCTGTCGCCGGGCTGGCCTCCGGGCGGGTAAGGGGTGCGGTCTGCCCAGGCGAGGGCTGCCTCGAGCTGGCTCGCCAGCGCCAGCAGGAGCTCCTCGCGCGCCGGCGGTCCGATCAGCTGCACGGCCAGTGGGAGCCCGTCCTCACCCACGTACAGCGGCAGCGAGATCGCCGGCTGGCCGGTGACGTTGACGATCGCGGTGTACGGCGTGAAGTGGGCCGAGCGCTCGTAGTGGTCCCACGGATCGGGGCCACGGCCGTGGATCTCGCCGGTCGCCACCGGACGGGTGCCCAGCGCCGGCGTGAGCACCGCATCAAGGGGACCCACCTCCCCACCCCCGATCCCCCCCATCCACGCCACCAGTGACCGGGCGAGACGCTCCAGCCGATCCTGCGCGGCCAGATAGTCGAGCACGTTCAGGGCCTGGGATCGCTCCCACATCGCCCAGGTGAGCGGCTCCACGTCGGCCTCGGTCGGCGCCCGGCCGACCAGCTGGCCGCCGTAGAGCGTGCCCATCGAGATCAGCGGGCCGAACGCCTGCGTGAACTGCGCCAGCAGCCCGAGGTCAGACCACGGTGGGGTGACCTCCTTCACCTCGTGGCCCAGCTGCGAGAGCAGCGCGGCCGCGTCGCGGGCCGCGCGCTCGCAGACCGGGTCCAGGGCGGCACCGTCCATCGGCGGGTTCAGCGCCAGCCCGATCCGCAGCCGACCCAGCTCCGACCTCGCCAGGTCCGCGTAGCGAGCCGGCGGCGGCGGTGCCCAGGTGACGTCGCCCGGCTCATAGCCGGCCAGCACGTCCAGCACGGCCGCGGTGTCGTCGACGCCGCGGGTCAGCACGCCATCGGTAGCCAGGAAGCTGTGGCCCGCACCCGGTCCCACCGAGACCCGCCCGCGAGCGGGCTTGAGGCCCGTCAGCCCGCAGCACGCGGCGGGGATCCGGATCGAGCCGCCTCCGTCGTTGCCGTGGGCGATGGGCACCATGCCGGCGGCCACGGCGGCGGCCGCCCCGCCACTGGAGCCGCCCGGCGTGCGGTCGGGTGCCCAGGGATTGGAGGTCGGGCCATGGCGGCGCGACTCGGTCGTCGGCAGGATCCCCAGTTCCGGCAGCGCCGTCTTGCCGACGATCACGAACCCCGCCTCACGCAGCCGGCGCACGCAGTGGGCGTCAAACGGCGGGATCACCTCGGCGAACAGGTCCGACCCGTTGGTGATCGGCATCCCGGCCACTTGCCGGTTGTCCTTGATGGCGATTGGGACGCCGGCGAACGGGCGGGGGTCGCCCGGACCGATCGCGTCCGCCGCCGCCATCGCCGCCTCAGCCGCCACAAACGTGAACGCGTTGATGCGGGGTTCCAGCTCGTCGATCCGCCGCAGCGATTCACCGACCAGCTCGCGCGCCGACAACTCGCCGGAGCGCACCAGCGCCGCCAGCGCCAGCGCCGATCGCCGCATCAGCTCGGACACGGCCGGCAAGGCTACCCAGTTAGGGTGTAGCCGACCTCCCCACCACTTTTTTCCAGGAGCAAGACCTTTTCATGAGCGCAACCGCAGAAGTGCAGTCCGGCCTCGAGGGCGTAGTCGCCTTCGCCACCGAGATCGCCGAGCCCGACCGCGAGGGTGGCGCGCTGCGCTACCGCGGCGTCGACATCGAGGAGCTGGTCGGGACCGTGCCGTTCGAGCAGGTCTGGGGACTGCTCGTCGACGGCACGCTGGAGCCCGGGCTGCCGCCCGCCCAGCCGTATCCGCTGAACGTGCGCTCCGGCGACCCGCGCGTCGACGTGCAGGCAGCACTGGCGATGCTCGGTCCGCAGTGGGGCTTTCACCAGCTGATCGACATCTCCGACGAGCGAGCGCGCGACGACCTCGCCCGAGCCTCCGTGATGGCGCTCTCGTTCGTGGCCCAGTCGGCGCGCGGGATCGGCAAGCCGCCCGTCTCCCAGCGCGAGATCGACAAGGCCAAGTCGATCCCCGAGCGCTTTTTGATCCGCTGGCGCGGCGAGGCCGACCCCCGGCACGTGAAGGCGATCGACGCCTACTGGAACTCGGCGGCCGAGCACGGGATGAACGCCTCGACGTTCACCGCCCGCGTGGTCGCCTCCACCGGCGCCGACGTGGCCGCGGCGTTGTCGGCGGCGGTGGGCGCGCTCTCGGGGCCGCTGCACGGCGGCGCCCCCTCCCGCGTGCTGAAGATGCTCGACGACGTGGCCGAGTCCGGTGACGCCGAGCGTTATGTCAAGGACGTGCTGGACTCCGGGCAGCGACTGATGGGCTTCGGCCATCGCGTGTACCGCGCCGAAGACCCGCGGGCCCGCGTGCTGCGGCGCACCGCGCACGAGATCAACGCTCCCCGGGTGGAGGTCGCCGAGGCGCTGGAGAAGGCGGCGCTGGCCGAGCTCAAGGCCCGCCGTCCCGACCGCGTGCTGGCCACCAACGTCGAGTTCTGGTCCGCGGTGGTGCTGGACTTCGCCGACGTGCCCCCCGAGCTGTTCACGCCGATGTTCACCTGTGCGCGGACGGCCGGCTGGTCGGCTCACATCCTGGAGCAGAAGCGCGAGGCGCGGCTGATCCGCCCGACAGCCAAGTACGTCGGCCCCGCGCCGCGGCCCTTGTCGGACCTCCGCTAACGGCGGCGGCGGGGCGCGCGGTAGAGCGGCGCGGCGATCCGTATCCGCACCCGTCGCGGCGCCGATCCGCACCAGGAACAGCCGTCTGCGATGGGCCACTCGCACCCGATCGGCCCCCGGACGAGCGGCCGCCCGAGCCCGGTAGCGGGTCACCAGGACCGCCCGGCCACCGCCTCGAGGTTCGCGGCTGGGAACGCCCATCCCGGCCGCTCCGGCCCCGGGCTGCATCTGCAGCTCGACGGTGCCGTGCCATTGCGTGGACGCCCGACGTGATCCTCGGCAAGGATTCGGTATCGATCCCGATCCGAGGCCCGGCGCCTCCGTCGTAGTCCAGCGTCCCGATGATCCCAGGGCCTGTGAACGTCTTGCCCCCGTCATCGGAGCTGTACAGGTAGTTGACGTCGGTGCTCGTCCCGCCGGGGACGGCCACCACGTTGCCGGTCCGGTGGGCGAGGATCAGCAACGAGTTCCCGGTTGCCAGCGGGACCGAGCCCCCGGCGGGATCCTGATTGGCGCCGGGGCTGTTGTCGAAGAAGGGACTGACATCCCCGGGGCCGCTTCGATAGGTCTCCGGCGGGATGAACGTCGCGGGATTGGCGCACCGGGATGCGCCGCGGACCAGCCTGCAGTAGTGGTCCGCGCCCGGCGTGTAGGTGTGCTCGCCGGCGGGCCCGTGCTCGGTGGCTGACGTCGAGTAGGTGATGTGGGCGGTGCCGGCGTCATCGACGAGCACGTGCGGCCGATAGCCCTCGCCGATGTGGATCGGCTTGCCGGGAGTGGTCGACGTCGCTCCACCGCCGGACCGCCGCTTGGGCACCGTCCTCAGGCCCGGGTACCCCGGCGTGGTGGACACCGGCTTGGCGGATGCGGCCGCCGCGCAGACGAGCGCCGTCGCCGTCAGCAGCGCTCCCGTTCCCTTTGCGATCCGCGGCCCCCGAGGCACCGCGGGAGTACCTCACTCCGTCAGCCGCGGTATGGGCCGTCGACGTACTGCGCCAGCATCCGCGTGGCGCTGAACGTCGGGCCCAGCGTGCGCAGCGAGGCGCGGATCATCTCCAGCCAGCGCTGCGGCAGCCCCGCCTCGTCGCGCTCGTAGAAGGTCGGCAGGATCTCGTCCTCGAGCAGGTGATGCAGGACCGCGGCATCGCGGTCGTCCTGGGCGTCGTGGTCGGGATCGACCTCGCCGGGAATCGCCCAGCCGTTGGGGGAGGAGGGTGGGTCCGAGTCATACGCTTCGGCCCACCAGCCGTCGAGCACCGACAGCTGCAGCCCGCCGTTGAACACCGACTTCATCCCGCTGGTGCCGCTGGCCTCCAGCGGCGGACGCGGGACGTTCAGCCACACGTCGCAGCCCCGCACCAGCCGGGCGGCCGAGTGCAGGTCGTAATCGTCGAGGAACACCACGCGCTCGCCGATCACCTTGGCCGCCTTGAGCCCGAACAGGCTGTGGAGCGCGCGCTTGGCCTCCTCGTCGCGGGGGTGGGCCTTGCCGGCCAGCACCACCTGGACCGGGCGGTCGCCGGCCAGCAGCGCCAGCGTCCACTCGGGATCGCGGATCAGGAGGTCCAGGCGCTTGTAGGTGGCCACCCGGCGCGCGAAGCCGATCGTCAGGACCTCCGGATCGAAGGCGCGCGCGGCGGCGTCGACGTAGCTGCGCGGGTCGCCACGCCCCAGCCGGTCGGCCACGCTGCGGGCGCGCACGAAGGCCACCAGGTCTTCCCGCTGCCGGCGCCGCGTCGCCCACAGCTCGTCCGACGGGATCTCCTGTGCGGCGGCCCACACCTCGGGATCGGCCGTCTGCTTGCACCAGTCCTCGGGCAGATGGCGGTCCAGCAGCTCGCGCATCGGCGGGCCCAGCCAGGTGGGCACGTGCACGCCGTTGGTGACGTAGCCGATGGGGACGTCCTGCAGGTCGCGCTCGGGCCACAGCGGATTCCACATCTCGCGCGCCACCTCGCCATGGCGCCGGCTGACGGCGTTGGCCGCCCGGCTCATCCGCAGCGCCGCCTGGGTTACCCCGAACGGCGCCGAGGCCTCGGCGCCGTCGTCGTGCCCGAGCGCGGTCAGCTGGTCGATCGGGCAGCCCAGCTCGGCCGACAGGCGGCCGATCGCCGACTCGATCTCGTCGGCCGAATAGGTGTCGTTGCCCGCCGGCACCGGCGTGTGGGTGGTGAACACCGTGCGCAAGCGGGCGCGCTGCAGCGCATCGTCCAGCGACTGCTCGGAACCGTCGGCGGCCTGCTCGTGGGCCAGCTCCAGCGGCGCCAGCGCCGCGTGACCCTCGTTGAGGTGGATCACCGCCGGCTCGTAGCCCATCGCGCGCAGCGCGCGGATCCCCCCCACGCCCAGCAGCGCGTACTGCGCCAGCCGCGTCTGGGGATCGCCGTCGTACAGCCGCCCGGTGATCCAGCGCTCGAGCGGCTCGTTCTCCGGGCAGTCGGTGTCCAGCAGGAACAGCGGCACCCGGCCGACGTCGACGCGCCAGATGCGGGCCGTGACGTCGCCCTCGCCGATCGGCACGCTCACGGTCATCGGCTCGCCGTCGGCGGCCGTGACCAGGGCGGCGGGGAGGCGCTGCGGGTCGGTCTCGATCCAGTACTCGTGCTGCCATCCGGAGGCGTCGATGCGCTGGCGGAAGTAGCCCTTGCGGTACATCAGGCCGACCGCCACCAGCGGTGCAGCCCGGTCCGAGGCTTCCTTGAGGAAATCGCCGGCCAGCGCCCCCAGGCCGCCCGAGTACACGGGCAGCGAGACGTGGACGCCGTACTCGGCGCTCAGGTAACCGACCGGACGCTCCGCGGTGACCGGCCCACCGCTCTCCACCGGCGGTCGCTCCAGGTCTGCGGCCACCTGGGCCTCCAGCTCGCCGGCGCGGGCGGTCAGCACCTCGTCCTCGGCAGCCCGGCGCAGGACGCGAGCCGACGATTCCTGCAGCAGGCGCACCGGGTTCTGGCCGCACACCGCGAAGCGCTCGGCATCAACGGCGTTGAACAGCTCGGATCCCCCCGGCAGCCACGACCACCGGTAGTTGAAGGCCAGCCGGGCCAGCGGCGCCAGCGCGTCGGGCAGGCGCTCGGCCAGCTCGGCAGCGGCGCGGCCCACGTCCTCGTGGCCGTCGTATCGGGTTGCAGTGGCTTGTGGCAAGCGCGCGATTATCGACTACTTCGGGTGTGAATGTGTATCGGAGGCCGCACAAACGTTCGGATAGCGGTGAGCCAGTGGTTCAGAGGATGAACGACTAGGCTCCGCCGCCTTGCCAGTCAGCGTAGCCGCCGATCGTCAACGCCGCCTGGGCGTGCTCGCCCTCGGGGACTCGATCACCAACGCCGGCGGGGAGTTACAGTGGGGCGTGGCGCTGCAGTCGTGGGCGCTGTGGGTGGCCCGGGGACTGGGTCTGCCCTACACCGGCTATGCGGTGGACGGGGCGCGCGCACCTGACGTGGTCGCCGAGCAGATCCCGGAGTTCGGGCGTCGCAGCGCCGACAGCGAGGCCGGCTATGACCTGGGCTGCCTGTACATCGGGGTCAACGACGTGCGCGCGGTGGACTGGAACGCTGCCGAGTTCACGACCTCCTATGCCGCGGCGCTGGACTTCCTGGGGACGCGCTGCGACCGCGTGCTGACCGCCACTGCCCCGTCGAACCTGGGCGTGCCGCCCGCCGGCTCCAAGGTGGCCGAGCTCAACGCGATCGTTTTCGCCGAGGCCGCGCGCCGCGGCGCATTGGTCGCCGACCTGAGCGACTTCGGGGCGCGCAACCACGTGATGGCCGATCGGGTGCACCCCACGGCCTTCGGCCAGATCGCGATCGCCGAGCGGGCGCTGACCGTCCTCGCCGCCGACGGCGCTGACGTGCGGGTGGCGCCGGCGGCGTTGATCCGCTTTCAGGTCACGCGCCGCGGACAGCTGCGCGCCGATCTGACCTATGCCTACCGGGCGGCCAAGCAGCACGCCGGGGCGACCATGCTCCGCGCTGCCAGACGTTAGGGCCGAGCTCGGGCAGCCCGTGCAGCGCCCCCGCCAGCGTCACTGCCGCCGCGAGCACCGCGTCGAGCTCCCGCGCAGCGCGCTCCGACGGTCGGCCGTCGGCGAAGGCGGATCCGCTGCTCGGCAAGGTCGATCAGCTGCGTCCGCGCACCCTGCGCTCGCGCGAGCGCTTCGTCCACAGCACGGTGCAGGCGGCCGGGCGAGGTCACGCTGCCGAGCACGGCGGTCAGCTGGATCGGATCGGGAGGGGACATCGCTGACCCTAAAGTACACAAAATCGATTGACATTATGCTAGAACTGCTCTGCGATGAGCTCCGCCGAGAAACTCCGCAGCGCGTCGCCGCGGCCCGACCTGCGCGTGGCCGGCGTTCCCGCCGACCGGCTGCGCAAAGCGATGGGGATGTTCGCCACCGGCGTGACCGTGATCACCACCCGCGATCCGGACGGCCGGCCGTTCGGCACCACGGCCAACGCCGTCAGCTTCGTCTCGCTGCGCCCGCCGCTCGTCCTGGCCTGCCTGCGCGAGGAGTCAGAGACGCTGGCCGCCCTGCTGGCGCGCCGGAAGTTCGCCATCAACGTGCTGCACAGCTCGCAGACCGAGCTGTCAGACCGGTTCGCGCAGCCCTCGGCTACCGAAACCTGGGACACCGTGGCCCATCGCAGCATCGAGGACATTCCCGTGCTGGAGGGAGCGATCGCCACGCTGTGGTGCGACCTGCACGACATCGCCGACGGCGGCGATCACAGCGTGGTCGTCAGCCACGTCACCGACCTGGAGCAGACCGGGTCAGACGAGGCCGAGCCGCCGCACGGGCCGGGGTGCCGATCGGCGAGCTGATCGAGCCCCGGCTGCCCTGATCCTCGAGACACCGCGAAAGGACTTCACGAGAATGCCCGTCAAGCTCCACTGGTTCCTGCCCACCAACGGCGACTCGCGCTCTGACCTCAGCCTCGGCAATGCCGTCGGTGTGCGCGGTAGCCGGATCGGCCAGACCGGCGGATCGGACCGTGCGGCGGATGTCGGCTACATCGGTCAGATCGCCCGCTCGGCCGAGCAGCTCGGCTTCGACGCCGCGCTGACGCCGACCAGCAGCTGGTGCGAGGACGCCTGGGTGATGACCGCCGCCCTCACGCAGGTCACCGAACGCTTCCGCTTCCTGGTGGCCTTTCGGCCGGGATTGACCTCGCCCACGCTGGCGGCGCAGATGGCGGCCACGTTCCAGCGCGTGTCCGGCGGCCGGTTGCTGCTCAACGTGGTCACCGGGGGCGACGACAGCGAGCAGCGCCGGTTCGGCGACTCGTTGTCCAAGGACGAGCGCTATGCGCGCGCCGCGGAATTCTTGACGATCGTCCGGCGGCTGTGGGAAGAGGAGTCGGTCGACTTCGCCGGCGAGCACTACACGGTCTCGGACGCGCAGATCATCTCCCACCCGGTGTGGCCGGAGCTGTACTTCGGAGGCTCCTCGGCGGCCGCGATCGAGGTCGGCGCTGGCCACGCCGACGTGTACCTGACCTGGGGCGAGCCCCCGCAGGCGGTCGCCGAGAAGATCGCCCGGGTACGCGGGCGCGCTGCCGAGCTCGGCCGCGAGCCCCGCTTCGGGATCCGCCTGCACGTGATCACGCGTGAGACCTCGACGTCGGCGGTGCCCGCGCTGTTCCAGGTCTTGCCGCCGTCGGTTGAGTAGTCGCCGACGTAGCTGGACCCGTTGCGCGTCAGGCGCAGCGTGACCGGCAGCTGTGCGTGGGCCAGG
>JADGPO010000107.1 GCA_017882405.1 Solirubrobacteraceae bacterium
ACTCGAAGCGGTCCCTCACCGGCGCCAGGCATTCGCGCAGCCGATCCTCGAAGCCCTCCATGCGGGGAAGCTCTACGTTCGCGCCCGCCAGCCCGGCGCCCGCGGGCAGCACCTGAAGGCCTGGCACCGAGGAGTCCGTGAGCGCCTGCTCGGCCGTGGCCTGCCCCGTCAGCACCTCATACAGCCCCGGCGCGTGCGTGCGCGCGATCCCCAGCCCCACCGTCGCGTTCGCCTGCGGATCGACATCCACGAGCAGCGTCGCATAGCCGGCCTCCGCGATGCACGCGCCGACGTTCACGGCCGTCGTCGTCTTGCCCACCCCGCCCTTCTGGTTGGCGATCGCATACACGGTGCCCACCACCTGCAAGCTAGCGCCGATCGCGGTCAGAGGCGTCCCCGGCGAGGCCCAGCGGCCGCTTGCGGGCCATCCCCGGGCGCCGGGGGAAGCGCTCGGGCGTATCTCTTACCTTCAGATAGAGGTGCAGGTGATGGTCCGTGGCTCCCTCGAAGGGGGCCACGGGGCGGACCTCCAACCGACGCAGACCGAGCTCGCCGGCTGCCCGCAGGGCAGCCTCCTCCTCATCGGCGACCCGCCTGCCCCGCCAGTCCACCAGCGTCCCACCCAGGCGCAACAGCGGCGCCGCGTACTCGAGCACCACAGGCTGCGCGGCCACCGCGCGCGCCACCGCCACGTCGTGCTCGCCCTCGCCCTCCTGCCACTGCTCCGCCCGCATGCACACCACGCGCGCGTTCTCGAGGCTGAGCTTGGCCGCGACGCCCCTCAGGAACGTGCACTTGCGCGCCTGGCTCTCCAGCAGGCGCACCTCGCTGCCGGCAAGCGCCACCGCCAGCGCCAGGCCGGGAAAGCCGGCCCCGGAGCCGACGTCCACGACCGTGCCCGCCGAGCGCACGACCTCCAACTCAAGCGCCGCGAGCGAGTCCGCGATGTGGACGTTCACCGCCCGGAGTCGACCGCGTACCGCCGTGGGTGCCCGCTCGTCTCGCTCGAGCGCATCCAGCAGCCCGTCGAGCTGCCCACGCTGGCGCTCGCTCAAGCCGTAGCGACTCGCCAGCGCAGCCAGCTCGGCCTCCACGCCCGCATCGGACCCCATCAGCGCGCGCCCGCCGCCAGCGTGGCGCCCGTCAACCCGATGTTTTCACGTGAAACACCCCGCCGGGCCCGTTGCCGCTTGGCGCGGACATCAGCCCTCGAGCAGCGAGACCACCAGGTAGCGGTCGGGCTCATCGCCCTCGCTGTGCGTCGCCACGCCGCCGTGATCGCGCAGGTGCTCATGCACGATCCGCCGCTCCCAGGGGGGCATCGGGTCGAGCTCCACCGGTTCCCCGGAGCTCAGCGCTTCCGCGGCCGCGTCGTCGGCGTCGGCCCGCAGCGCCTGTGCGCGCCGCTCGCGATAGCCGTCGGCGTCGATCACCACGCGCACCGGCGAGGGGCCTTCCGGGAAGACGATCCGCTGCGCCAGGTGCTGCACGGCGTCGATCGTCTGGCCGCGCCGGCCGATGAACAGGCCCAGGTCCTCCCCCTCAAGGCGCCCGGTCAGCACGCCGTCGCCTTCCTCGACCTCGACCGCCACGTCGAGCTTCAGCCCTTCGGCGATCTCCTCCAGCAGGTCTTCAAGCGTTTCGGCCGGGTCGAGCTCCTCGCCCTCCCAGTCCTCCTCCTCGACCGGGTCCTCGTCGCTCATCTTCGCCGGCCCGAGCGTTTCTTCTTCTTGCGCGGCGGCCTCGGCGGAGCCGATCTCGTTCCGCCCGCGGCGCCCACCCCCGCCAGCGCCGGCTGCCCCTTCGAGCCAGCGCCCGCGGGCGCGTCTCCTCTGCCGTTTGGAGATCCACCGCCTCCACCGCCCTTCGGAGGACCGCCACCTCCCCCGGCCTCCGAGTCTTTTCCAGCCACCGCGGCCGGCGGTCCGATATGGCGCTTGATCAGGAACTGCTGGCCGATCGTCCACAGGTTGGTGGTGATCCAGTAGACGAGCAGGCCGGCCGGATAGCGGTAGAGGATCACGACGAACACGACCGGCAGCAACAGCATCAGGCGCCGCTGGTTCGGGTCAGCCGCTGCGGTCGCCACCAACGTGGATACGAGCTGGGAGCCGACGTAGAGCACGATCAGCACGATCAGCGCAATGCCGGTCGCCTTGAAGGTGATGTCCGGTATGAACAGGAACTTCGCCGAGCCCGGGGCGATGATGTGCAGCGCGCCGTTGGAGTGAAACGGTGTGCTGCAGCCGACTTCGGTCAGGCCCGGCACCTTGCCGGTGTGACCGGCAACGGTCACACCGTTCTGGGGGATCTGGCTGTTCGAAAGGATGTGTTTGCCCAGTTCCTGTGAGTAGAACTAGCGCAGCTGCTTGCCGCAGATATCGACCTTCAGGTCCGTCCGCAGCATGTAGAACAGCGAGATAAACACCGGCAGCTGCAACAGCAGCGGCAGACAGGAGGCCAGGGGATTGATTTTGTTCTCCCGGTAGAACGCCATGATCTCCTGCTGCTGGCGCTGTTTGTCGTCCTTGTACTTCTCTTTCAGAGCGGCAATCTGCGGA
>JADGPO010000108.1 GCA_017882405.1 Solirubrobacteraceae bacterium
AGATCGTCCCCATCGCACAGATGAAGATGAAACCGGTAGGCAGGGAGATCAACTCGGTCGACAGCATGAAGAACGGCCGCAGGTCAGCGTTGATGCCACTCACGAACAGGTGGTGTTGCCAGACGAAGAAACTCAGCAGTGAGACGCCGAGCATGCCGGCGACAGCGAGGCGGTAGCCCCACAGCGGCTTGCGCGAGAACACGGGCAGCAGCTCCAGCACGATCCCGAAGCCGGGGAGCGCGACGATGTAGACCTCGGGGTGGCCGAACACCCAGAACAGATTCTGGAACAGGTACGCGCTCCCGCCGGCGCTCGCGAGGAAGAAGCCGGTCTGCACGGTTCGGTCAAACGCCCCCATCAGCAGCGCCCCGATCAACATCGGCGCCGCCAGCATCATCAGCACCGAGGTCGCGAGCACGCTCCAGACGAAGATCGGCAGCCGCGACCAGGTCATCCCCGGCGCGCGCATCGCGATGATCGTCGCCAGCAGGTTGAACCCCAGCAGGCACATCGACACGCCGACCAGCGCGAAGAACCCGATGTAGGCGTCGTATCCCGTCGTGCCCTGATCGCCCAGCGGCTGATAGCCGGTCCAGCCGGTCTGAAAGCCGCCGAAGAAGATCGTCGTCACGAGCACGACGCCGGCCGCCATCAGCAGCCAGAAGGTGAACGACTCGATCCGCGGGAAGGCCATCCGCCGGGTGCCGATCATCAGCGGCACAAGCCAGTTGGCAAACGGCCCGAGCACCCCCGAGGTCATGATCCCCATCATCATCGCGCCGTGCATCCCGACCAGGGACACGTACTGATTGGGGCCGAAGACGTGCACGTTGGGCGCCAGCAGCTCGGTGCGGATCAGCATCGCGTTGATCCCGCCGACCAGGAAGAACACGCCGATCCCGACGATGTACTGGATCGACACCACCTTGTGATCTGTGCACAGCCGGAAATACCGCCCGGCTCCCTCTCCCTCAGACTCGTGCTCGGCGAGCGTCGGCGGATGACCGAGCATGCGCCGGATGGGGTAGTTGGCGAAGCCGAGCCCGACGAGGAAACCGATCACGCCAAACAGATAGCCGAGCAGCACCGAGATGTCGTTCTCGCCCGTGTCGGCGAAGTAGTCGAGGCTGGGCGCGTGGATGGCGTTGCCGATCGCGTTGCCGATCAGCCAGCCGACGATCGCCAGCACGATGCCGGTCAACAGGTTGAAGCCGAACAGACCGCGCCATGCGGGACGCCGGTCGGCCGAGATCGCGATCGCGCTCATCCACCTCTCCTCTGGGGATCCGGGAAGTACTGCTTGGCGTACGGCGGCAGCAACTTCGTTGCCGGCGCGTACTGCTGTCGCTGTTGCGCGATCCAGCTCGCGAAGTCGCTCTGGGTCACGACGTGGGCGGTCTCGAACATGTACCCGTGGTAGACGCCGCACAGCTCGGCGCAGTGGATGTCCACGGCCAGCGGGCCCTTCGTCGTGACGTAGGCGATGTTGTCGAAGCCGGGGTTCGCGTCGGCCTTGACCCCGAGCTGATAGGCCCAGAAGGAGTGGATCACGTCGATCGAGGTGACGTGGAACTCGATCATGCGGTGCGCGGGCAGCTCGAGCGTCGGTGTCTCGACGCCGCCGTAGGACGGCCAGCGGTAGGTGAACTTCCACTGCTGGGCGATCACCTGCACCTGGAGGGCGTGGCTCGCGCCGGCGGGGGCGGCGATCGGGTTCGGGCCCTGGCCGCCGCCGGCGCCGTCGGCGAGCATCCGGATCGTGCCGTAGCCGGCGAGGAACAGCACGAGCGCCGTCGTGGTGACCAGCCACCATGTCTGAATCTGCGCGTGGCCACGCACCGGCGGGCCGTCGAGCAGGGCCTCTGGCTCGCGCTCGCGGAAGACGATCAGCGCGTAGATGAAGTACACGAGGACCGCCAGCGCGACCGGCGTCGAGAGGCCGAACAGCACGGTGTTGTCGACGACCTGACCCGACGCCTCCACCGAGCCGTTGCCGGGCGGCAGCCCCGGGGCAAGCACGAGCACGACCAGCGGCGTGAGGATCACGCTGCACCCGGCCCACCAGAGGAGCACGCGGCGGAAGTGGTTGACCTCGCTCATTGCCGGGCGCTCATGCGACCTTGACGAAGCCGTCCATGTAGCCGACGGTCTGCATCGGGCCGCCCCAACCCGCGATGAAGCCGGCGGCGCAGGGGACGAAGCACTGCCAGCGGTACAGGCCGGGCCCGGGTGTGCGGAACGCGAAGGAGATCGTGTGGTGGTCCTGGCTGAGCGAGCAGGGCGCGTTGTTGCACGGGTTCTTGGCGTCGTCGGCGATGCCCTCGAGCGGAACCGAGACGC
Source organism: Solirubrobacteraceae bacterium (assembly GCA_017882405.1). The sequence goes on from JADGPO010000108.1 coordinate 2,341, forward strand.
CGAGCTGCGGGATCGCGAACACGTGCGAGGCGGCATCGGGGTCGATCGTCCTGGCCGGCTTGCCGTCGAGCACGAAGTCATCGCCGACCGTGCCCTGCGCCTGCGAGATGAAGGGGTTGCGCAGGCCCGACTGGCCGTCGTACTGGTAGACGGTCACGTGGACGAGCGTGTGAGCGGGAAGGTCGAACGTGGTGTCGTGGCGCCAGTTGCCCGACTTGGAGTCGACCACGTAGTAGGAGACCCAGGAGGGATGAGCGTCGGTCCCCTCGGCGGCCGCGACCGTCCCCAGGTAGAGGTTGACCCCGCCCGAAGTCTGCGCGGCAGACGCCGCTCCGGGCTGGCTGGTCAGGTACAGACCGATGTACAGGCCGAGCAGCACGCAGGCAGCAACGACGGCGACCGCCACTCCGAGCAGCCGCTTGGAATATGAACGCATTCTCAGCTTCCTCGCGGCGGCAACATAACGCCCGCGGCGAGAACGGCGCACGGTAGATGACGACGATGTCATGTGCCGGTCATGTACAAGTCACGTCGAGAGGCATAGGGTCACCGCTGGAGAAAGGAGACGGGGGTCATGCGAGTACTGGTGGTGGAGGACGAGGTACGGATTCGCTCGTTCCTGGCCCGGGCGTTCGCGGCGGAGGGCTTCACCGTCGAAGTGGCGGCAGACGGCGAGCGCGGTCTGGAGCTGGCGCGTGAGGGCCACTACGACCTGGCGATCCTCGACCTGCTGCTCCCGGGCCGCGACGGTCTCGACGTGCTGAAGGAACTGCACCTCGCGCAGCCCCAGCTGCCGGTCGTGATCCTGTCCGCTCGCGGCGACATCACGACCAAGCTGCGCGGCTTCGCGCTCGGCGCCGTCGACTACCTGGCCAAGCCGTTCTCGCTCGACGAGCTGTTGGCCCGTGCCCGGGTGCAGGTGCGCCGCGCCGGCGGCGCGGATGCCAGCTCGACGATCCGCAGCGGGCGCCTGGCGCTCGACGTCGCCAGCCGCCGGGCATCCTGCGGGGGCACCGTGGCTGATCTGCCGGACCGCGAGTTTCGCCTCCTGCGGTTTCTGATGCAGCACCCCGGGGAGGTGGTGAGCCGCGAACGCCTGCTGTCGGAGGTGTGGGGCATCGACTTCGATCCGCGGTCCAACGTCGTCGACGTGTGCGTGCGGCGGCTGCGCCGCCAGCTCGGGCCGGACGCGCCGATCGAGACCGTCCGCAACGCCGGCTACCGCGCGGCGGCATGAGCCGCCGGGCATGGCTGCGTCGTTACCGCCCCGAGCTGCTGTGGCTGATCTTCGCGATTGTCAACTACGTGGCGATGATCGCCTGGCCGGACTGGGAGACGATCCCGTTCCACTTCGTCTGGATCAGCCTCACGGTTCTCTACGGCTTCCGGGTGTGGCCGATGCGCTGGACGCTGATCGTGCTCGGCGGAGTGGTGACGATGACCGCGGTGTCGATCGGCCTCGATGCGTTCGAGGGCATCCAGCTGTGGGGCGAGCTGTTCGAGGTGCCGCTGATGGCGGCGATGTTCCTGGCAATGGTCTGGCACGCGCGCCGCCGCGTCGAGGCGGCGCGGATCGCCGAGGAGCTCGCCGAGGAGCGGCGCTCGATGCTCGAGCGCCAGGAGCGCTTCATCCACGACGCCTCGCACGAGCTGCGCACGCCGGTGACGATCACCCGCGGCCACCTCGAGCTGCTGCGCCGCGAGACTGAGGACCGGCCCGAGCTGGACGTGGCGCTGGACGAGCTGGGGCGGATCGACGCGATCATCGAGCGCCTGCTGGTCCTGGCGACGGCCGACCAACCCGACTTCGTGCTCACGGCGGAGATCGAGCTCGAGCCGCTGCTCGAGGACGTGTTCATGCGCTGGTCGGAGGTCGCCCCCCGAGCCTGGCGTTTGGGGGAGCTGGCCCCGGGACGCCTGCGGGCGGACGCCGAGCGTCTGCGCGCGGCGCTCGACGCGCTGCTCGAGAACGCGGTCAAGTACTCCGAGCCGCAGGCCGCGATCGAGCTGCGGTCGCGCCGCGCAGCCAACGGATGGGTGCTGATCGAAGTGCGGGACGAGGGCCGCGGCGTCCCGCAGGACGCGCTGCCGCGGATCTTCGAGCGCTTCGCGCGCGCCGACGTCGCGAGGGGTCGCTCGGCCGGCGGCGTCGGCCTGGGCCTGGCGATCGTCGACGCGATCGCCAAGGCGCATGGCGGCAGCTGCTCGGTCACGAGCACCGCCGAGGGGTCCCGCTTCGTGCTGCGGCTGCCGAACTTCACGCCCTCCGCGCCGAGCCGGCGACCTGACGCCGCGCTTGCTTCCACGTCACTAGGGGGCCGCGAAGCGCCGTAGCGCCAGCCGGGCCAGGGCGCTGAAGACCAGCGCCAGGACCGCCAGGTGCAACAGCGGCAGGCCGAGTCCCGGCGACACGCCCGTGAACGCGTTCGACGCTGCCTGGAGCGCCGCCTTGAAGGGGAACAGGAACGCGACCACGTCAAGCACCGTCTTCAGCGTGCCCGAGACCGAGTTGGACGGCACCAGCGCCACGAACGCGATCGGCAGGGACACCAGGAAGGCCAGCAGAGACGCCGCCGAGACCTCACGGGCGGCCGCGCCGATCGCCACCCCCAGCGCCCCGAAGGCCAGGCCCCCGAGCGCCAGCGCCGCCACCCACAGCTCGAAGCGCGACCACTCCAGGTGCACGAACAGCGACACGAGCGCGGCCATTGCCAGCGTGACCGCGGTCGCGCAGCCGCCCGCCAGCACGATCTTCTCGGTCAGCAGCCGCCCGGGGGTCACCAGCCCGCGGACCAGACGCGCATAGGCGTTCTCCGAGCGCTCCACCGCCAGCATTCCGGCGGCCAGCAGCACGGTGACGAACATCAGCGAGACGATCACCGCGATCGAGGCCGCGTAGGCGTCGGTGGGCGTGGTCGCACCCGCCAGCTGGGTCTCATCGACGGTCAGCGGCGAGCCGATCGAGCCCAGCACGGGGCTGGCGAACCCGAGGCCCTCGATCGCCAGGGTGGCGAAGCCCACCACCTGACCGAGCGCCACCCGCAGCTTCGAACGGGCGGGCAGTGAGGCCAGCGTCCCCTGGACGATCGTGCGCGCGTTGCGCAGTCCCAGCAGGCGCACGTTCTGGCCGAGGATCGCCACCGTGCCGCCGTTGAGCACCTCCCGCAGGTCGTTGACCGCCACCTGCAGCACCCGCTTGGAGACGTCGGCCTGGACCTGATTGATCCGGGTGGAGATCGCCTGGTTGACGAACTGCTTGTCAATCGGGTCCTTGGTGTTGAGATACAGCTTGACCGTGGGGCTGCCCACCCCCTGGGTGATAAGGCTCTGGATCTGCTGGGGCAGCGCCGCCGGGATGATCACCGCCGCCAGCGCCTCGCCGTTGCGCACCTTGGCGACCGCCTCGGCCTCCGAGTGCACCTTGATCGGCTGGATCGAGCTGAGCAGCTCGCTCGCGTAGCCGGCGACGTTCAGCGACTGGTTGCCCAGGTGGATCTTCCCCTGGTTGGCCGGCACCTCGTTGAAGAACGCCACCTTGGGCTTGCCGGGCGGACTGGAGAGCGCGAAGCCGATCATCAGCGCGATCACGATCGGGTACACGATCAGCAGTCCCACCAGCAGCGGTGAGCGGCGCAGGATCTGCAGGTCCTTGAGCAGCAGCCAGCGCAAGAGCTCAGTGTCCCCGCTGGTGCAGGAAGCTGACCAGGGCGGCCTCGAAAGATCGGTCCCCGCCCACCCCGCCGCCCACCGTCTGCTCCAGCTCCGCGGGCGTCCCGGTGAACAGCAGCTCGCCGTCGGCCAGCAGCAGCACCCGCGTGGCGTAGCGCTCGACCTCGTTGACGTTGTGGGTGGAGAAGACCACGGTGGTGCCGCGCCCGGCCAGGGCCGAGATGAACTCCCACAGGCGCTGGCGCTGGCGGGGATCCAGCGACGCCGAGGGCTCGTCGAGCAGCAGCACGGCCGGCTCGGCCAGCAGGCCAATCGCGATGTTCACGCGCTGCTGGTTGCCGCCCGACAAGCGTCCCACCTCCTCGTCGGCGCGCTCGGCCAGCCCGGTCTGCTCCAGCATCCGCCCCACCGCGGCGTCGGGATCGTCGACCTTCTCCAGCCGCGCGAACAGCCGCAGGTTCTCGGCCACCGAAAGCTTGCGATACAGCGCGGGAGATTGCGGAACCCACCCAACCTCCCAGCCCGCATCAGGGCCGAAGGACTCCAGCGCGCCCTCGTCGGGCGCCAGCACCCCGGCGAGGATCGACAGCAGCGTCGTCTTGCCGGCGCCGTTGGGCCCGATGATCCCGATCAGCTCTCCCGGCGCCAGCTCGAAGCTGACGTCACCGAGAGCGACCCGCTCGCCGAAGCGCTTGGTCACCGAGCGCACCGCGAGTGTGGCCGACACGGCGGTCAGGCTACCCGGAGCTGCGCACCCTCGGCTCCAGCGAGGCGCCACAGCGGCGACAGAACGTGTCGTCGCCGGCGGCCCGTTCCCCGCAAACCGGACAGCAGTCCGGCTCGGGTTCGCCCGGCGGGCTCAGCAAGCCGACCCCCGGGTCCACCCCTGCCAGGGCCGGCCAGGGCTCAAGCACCAGGTGGCGGCGCAGGTACAGCACGGTCTGGCGGATCACCGCGATCACCGGCAATGAGACCAGCGCCCCCGCGATCCCGTACAGCTGGTCGCCGACCAGCAGCGAGACGATGATCAGGATGGGATTGATGCGCAGCGAGATGCGGAACACCTGCGGGGCGACCACGTGACCCTCGAGCTGCTGCAGGGCGACGAACGCCAGGATCAGCCAGACCGCGCTGATCGGATGCTGGAAGAGCGCCAGCAGCACTGCCGGCAGCGGGCCGATGATCGGCCCGATGTACGGGATGAACTCCATCAGGCCATAGAAGGCGCCGAAGAAGATCGCGTAGCGCTCGCCATCCGGGAACAGACCGATCATGCCGAAGATCGTCAGCACGATCGCCGCGCTGGCTCCCATGATGAAGCTGAACAGCAACTGCCCGCGCACGTAGCCGGAGACGGCGTGCTGGACCAGCAGCGGGTAATCGTCCTCGGGGGTGCCGTCGCCGGGCGGCATCACTCGACGGACCAGCGCTCCGATCTCGCGGCCGTAGATCAGCATGTAGATCGAGAGGACCAGGATCAGCACCAGGTCGAAGCTGATCGTCACCAGGCTGGAGAGCAGCCCGCGCGAGAAGGCGACGATGTCGCCGCTGCGCTTGAGGATGGTCTTCTGCAGCGTGTCCAGCGCGGTCTGGCCCTGCTTGGTGATGTGCACGGTGATGCCGTGCTTGTCCAGGAAGGTCTGGAGGTTGCCGAGATCGCGGTTGGCGCTGCGGGTGATCTGGGGCAGGTTGTGCTCGAAATGGGTGATCTGGCCGCTCACCGGGCTAGCCAGCAGGATCGCGACGCCGATCAGCACCGCGAAGCAGGCGAGGTAGACGACCAGGATCGCCAGCCCGCGTGGGATGTAGCGCTGCAGCAAACGCACCGACGGGGCCAGGCCCAGCGCCACCAGCGAGGCCACGATCAGCAACAGCACGACCGTGCCGGCGGCGCGCGCCAGCGCCCACAGGCCGAGCAGCGAGATCGGCAGCATCACGATCTGCACCCAGCGGGGCACGACCACCGCGCCGGCCCCGGAACCGGACTCCGGCTCGCCGGAGCTGTCCGTGGGGCCGCCGGCCTTCACCGCCTGGCGATTGGGCTCCCCTTTCCGTGTGCGCGTTATCGCCGTGCGCAAGCGATCCCAGAAGCGCATAGCCTGGGAGTATGAGGCCCGTCAAGGTCCTGTTCGTCGGCGACGTGGTCGGCGGGCTGGGCAAGCGCACCCTCCTGGGCCTGCTGCCGGCGCTGCGCGAGCGGCATTCTCCGACGTTCGTAGTGGCCAACGGCGAGAACATCGCCGGCGGGATCGGGATCACGCCCAAGCTGGCCGACCAGCTGTTCGCGGCCGGTGTCGACGTGATCACGCTGGGCAACCACACCTACCGCCAGCGCGAGATCTACGCCTACTTGGACGACCGCCCGGAGATCCTGCGCCCGGCCAACTTCCTGCGCAGCCAGCCCGGCCACGGCTGGTGCGTGGTCACCCGCGATGACGTGCGCCTGGGGGTGATCTCGCTGAGCGGCAACCTGTTCATGGACGCCGGACGGCCGGCGTTCTCCGAGATCGACGCCGCCCTGTACGCGCTCAAGGACCAGGTCGACCACGTGATCGTCGACATGCACGCCGAGGCGACCAGCGAGAAGGTCGGCATGGGCTGGTACCTCGACGGGCGGGTGACCGCCGTGGTGGGCACCCACACCCACGTGCCGACCGCCGATGCGCGCGTGCTCCCCGGCGGCACCGCGTACATCACCGACGTGGGGATGACCGGCCCGCGCGGCGGGGTGATCGGGGTCAAGCGCGAGCTGGCGATCGAGGCGATGGCGACCAAGATGCCGGTCCGCTTCGAGACCTCGACGGAGGACCCGTGGCTCAACGCGGTGCTGATCACCACGGGCGAGGAGCCCCGGCGGGCGAGCGCGATCGAGTCCGTGCTGGAGCCGGCCGCGCCCGGAACCTAGGGCGAGGCGGTGCCGACCCGCATCGGGATCGGCTCGCCCTCGCCGGCCGCCAGGCGATCCCAGCTCTCCTGGACCGCCTCGCGATCGTCGGGATGGCTCCCGAACACGGCCAGCAGCACCATCGGCACGAACCACACCAGGTAGGGGTACAGCCAGTAGGTGATCGTCATCTGCAGCGCGATCAGCAGCGCGCCGGCCAGCGCCGCCACCTGCACCAGGTCACGCCGCCCTCCCGGCACGAAGTAGGCACCCACGCCGGCGGCCACGACCGCTCCCTGGAGAAGGTGCTGCTCGATGCCCAGGCCGCCCCACAGGCCCCAGATCGAGAACGGGGACGAGCGATCGGCCTGGTACTGGATCGAATCACGCCAGAAGAAGCCCAGGTCGTGATGCAGCAGCACGGGCAGCATGCACACGAGGACCGTCACCGCGAACGCGACCACGTAGGCGGCGATCGAGCGCGGACGCGGTCGCGTGGTTGGGTGGGAGTCGATTCCCCGCAGCAGCAGGGGCGCCAGGACGAACGGCGCGAACTTGGTCAAGCCTGCCAGCGCGGCCAGGACCCCCCGCCCGGGGGCCGAGGTGATGACCAGCAGGGCCAGCACCACCAGCGCCGCCACCAGGCTGTCGTTGGTGTTGGAGTTCATCGAGTACAGCGTGAACGGGTAGGCCAGCCAGGCGTAGACGAGCACCGTGCCCAGCCGGGCGTCGCGCAGGCGGCGACCCAAGAAGAACAGGCCGCCGAACGTGATGGTGTCGAAGAAGATCGCCGCCGCGTGCGCGGCCGGAAGGCTGTCCCAGGCTCCGGTCCAGCCGAAGATCTCGCGGAAGGGGACGTAGAAGAAGTAGCTGACCGGGCCGTAGGTGTCGCCGTACATGTTGTCCTTGGGCCAGTGGCCGTACAGCGCGACACCGTGGACCAGCTTGTCGGCGCCGATCACGCCTGAGTAGCCGACGTCGATCACGTTGGAGTTCACGACGTTCAACGCGATCCGGAACGCCTCCAGGAAGATGATCCCGACCCACAGCCACGGCACCGGGCAGATCGTGCGCAGGGGCGCTCGCGGGACTCCCTTGCCGAATGCCAGCAGCGTCAGGCGGACCATCAGGTACAGCATGAAGGGGTAGATCAGCGGGACCGAGAGCCCGATCTTGCCGTGGTTGAAGAACGCCAGGGAGACCGAGAACCCCAGCAGGACCAGCAGGTCAAGATGCAACAGGGTCGGCTTTCTACGCCACGGCAGAAACGGCGCCACGAACAGCACGCACAGCGGCAGCCACAGAAACCAGGCGTTGACCTGTCGCCCGAACGCGCCGGGATACCCGCGAGCCATCGACCAGGCCACTTGGTAGCCCGTCCATACCTGGGTCACCTGACGGCCGGAATCGCTGATGTAGACCTGCAGCAGCTCGGTCTGCGGCTTGGTGTGCGAGAACCAGCTGACCTGCCATAGGGCCGGACCCTTGGTGTACTCGTACGGGACCGCCTTTCGATGGCGCTTGAGCTCGGCCCGGGTCCGGGGATCGCGCGAGGCGATCTTCAGCACCCGGGCGGCCGTCAACCGGTAGCCGGCCGGCGGCTTGTTCATGTCGCTGACCAGGACCGGCGCGGCCGACGCGGACACGGTGACCGTCTTCGACGGCCTGGTGATCGTGATCGTGCGGACCGGGCGCGTGATCGTGCGCGTCCGGGTTGTCGCCGCGCCGGGATTGTTGATTACGGTCGAGTCCGCCGCCGCGGTGCCCGCAGCGACCAGCATCACCAGCAGACCGGCGAGAACGAGCGCTGCCCGCGCCCCTGCCCGGTAGGTGCGGCCCCCGGAGGCCCTAGCTAGGCGCGGAAGCTCCAGAGCTTCTGCCCGATGAAGTTGAGCGGCGTACCGGCGGCGATCGAGATCGCCTGAGCGACGACCTTGGCCAAGCCGGCACCGTCGACCAGCGAGATCAGGACCACGTAGCTGAAGCCGAAGGTGACCAGCGAGACGGCGAAGAACTTGAGCCCCTGGCGGACGGGATGGGCCTCGCCCTTGGTGTCACTGAACGTCCAGTGGCGATTCCACCAGAAGTTGTTGGCGACCGACACCACGTAGGCGAGGACCGCGGCGACCTTGTAGTCGATGTTCAGCACGTGTACGCAGAACGCGAATGCCGCGAGGTTCACGACGTAGCCGCTGACGCCGACGCTCGCGAAGCGGATCAGCTGCAGCCAGTTGGATGGCTTGCGCACACCGATCCGAACGCGGTGGTGAAAGGGCAGCTCGACGACTGCGTTCAGCTCTTCAGGCATGGCAGTCACTGTATCGGCGGATTGTCGACTGGCTCTAAGAGCCGATGCGCCCATACGGGCTATTAATCGGCCTCGGGGGGGATGCTAGCGGCAGGCCGCGGTCACGCCGCCAGCCCGAAGTGCTGGCGCACGAGCGGGGCGACGTCCCGAAGCGACCACTGCTCCCTGGAGTTGCGGGAATCGAATCCCCGCCCACCCTCGGTGCCGCACCACAGCAGTGCGCCCAGCGAGTCGGACCGATGCAGGGAGCCGTGCGAGCCCCCGCCGACGTGGTCCGAGCCACCCCAGTCGACGAACTCGTAGCCGGGCGCCGCCGACAGCAGCACGTCGCCCGCGTTGGGGCAGTGCAGCGCCGACCACACGCGGGCCAGCGCGTCCGGGTACTCGGTGCAGAGCAGGCGTCGATCCTGTATCTCCGCGCGCAGCACGGCCAGGTCGCCGTCGACACTCCAGCGCTCGCCGCGCGGATCCTGCAGATCGCCGCCGGCGGTGAACCGCAGCTCGCCGCGGCGGCCACGAATCACCCCCTCGCCGTCCTGGAGCCACATGGTCAGATCGATCCCCTCCACCTCGGCGACGGTCTCGACGCAGCGCTGCACCGTCTCCGGCACCAGATCGGGGTCCAGCGCGTAGAGCATCGCGGAGCGCTGGGCGGGACTGATCGCAATCTCGGCGCCGACCGAGCGCGACGGGCTGGGCCGAGCCACGCTGAAGTCGGCGAACGCCTCGTCGAGGCGGATGCGCTCCTCGACGGGCGCCTGCGAGTGATCGGAGCAGACGATCACCGCATAGTCGTCGAAGAACTGCTCGGGTCCGCCCGCGGCATGCATCAACCGCTCCAGCTGGCGGTCGGCGGCGGCCAGCGAGGTCACCTGGGCGTGCGGGCCGTTGCGGTGCGAGTAGGCGTCGTTGTCGGGCAGCGAATACAGCATGAAGTCGAACAGGTCGTGCTCGACCAGGTAGGAGCCCACGCAGCCGGTGTGCTGATCGCGGGCGCCGGGCAGCCCCAGCTGGCCGCGGCAGCCGGTCTTGCGCGAGGCGTACAGATCGGCGTAGAACAGCTCCTGCGGTCCGAGGATCGTGCGCCGGAACAACGTGGAGGTGACGATCCGGGCGAGCGCCGACTCCTGGGCGACCTCGTGCTCGTGACGGCCTCGGTAGATCAGGTAGGTGGTGCCCGCGGTGCGCACCTCGGCGTCATCGAGCGTCTCAAAAACCGTCTCCACGTCCGGAGACAGATGTTCGGCGTTCATCCGGTAGACGGTGTCGGTGAGCGAGCGCAGCACGCCGAACTGGCGCGAGGCCGAGAAGCTGGAGCCGTACTCGATGTAGCGGCCCTCCTCGCGGTGGTACCAGTTCATGCTGGGGATCAGGTGCTGGTCGGGACCGACGCCGGTGGTGATCGTGGCCGCGCACACCGGCGTGACCGACGGGTAGGCGGCCACGCAGTCGCCGACGTAGGCGCCCCGCTCCTGGATCTGGGCCAGCGCGGGCGCGCGACCGGAGGCGATGGTGCGCTCCAGCATCGACGGCTTCATCGCGTCGATAACCGCCAGGACGAGCTTCTTGGGCTCGCTCATCGCTTTTGCCCCGACACTAGGTCGCTCGTGCTCAGCGGAGGATTCGCAGGCCGGCGTACTTCTGATCGCTGCGGCCTCGCCCGGCGAGCAGCAGCCACAGCAGCAGCGCCAGCAGCACGATACCCACCGGGGGCGCGATCACCGACAGGGCCGCGCCCACCACCGCAACCGCCTCGGTGATCACCGGCAGCGCCCCCGCGGCGTCGGCGTCCAGCCGCGCGCGCACGCGGGCCAGCAGCGGCCGGGTGGCCAGAACCCCCACGGCCGCGCAGATGACGCCGCCGACGATCCCGGGCCACCAGGCGTAATGGCCCTGCGCCAGAGCGCCCGCGAACAGCAGCGCACCGATCACCAAGGCGGCGGCGGCGACCGCCACGGCCGCCGGACCGCGCTCCAGATCCTTGCCCGACATACGTCGCTCCAATAGCGACAGCAGGATTGATCCCACGACCATGGCGAGCAGGAAAGGAGCCTGCTCCAGGAAAGAGAAGTCGGAATGGGCGAAGTCGATCTGCACGTCCCCGGCAGCGAGCGCGCCGACGACCAGCGCGGGCAGGAACGGGCGAATGCCCACCGCCGCAGCCACGCCGATCCCCTGGAAGATGTCGAAGACGAGGTGCACCGTGCTGTACCGTCAGTCGGCGTGACGATAGACGAGAGCGGTCGGCTCGACGCGTCCGGGAGGAGTGACAGCGGGAATCGAACCCAGCCGCCCCAGGCCGAGACCCCGCGGCGTCGGCGATCCACCACCCGCGACATCGAGCGCTACGCAGCCTTGTTCGCGCAGCGCACCAAGGTGATGCGCTCTTCGGCGATGCGCGACCTGATGGCGCTGACCGAACGCGACGACGTGATCTCGCTGGCCGGCGGCATGCCTGACACCTCGACGTTCCCGCCCGACTCCTATGCGGCGCTGATGCGAACTGTCGCCGTCGACTCGTGCGCGCGGGCGCTGCAGTACGGGCCGACCGAGGGCTTTCAGCGCGTCAAGACGTGCATCGCGCAGGTGATGGCGGCCGAGGGCATGCAGATCGACACCGACGAGGTGCTGGTCACCGCCGGCGGTCAGCAGGTGATCGACCTGGTCTGCAAGACGCTGGTGGATCCGGGCGACGTGATCGTCGCCGAGGCGCCCACCTACCCGGGCGCGATCCCCACGTTCTGCGCGTATGAGGCCGACGTCGTGCAGGTGACGATGGACCGCGACGGAATGCGCGTCGACGAGCTGGAGGATCTGCTGGACTCGCTGGAGCGCGAGGGCCGCCGGCCGAAGTTCATCTACACGGTCCCCAACTTCCACAACCCGGCGGGCGTGACGATGTCGCTCGAACGCCGGCGCGAGCTGGTGCGGATCGCGGGCGAGCGGGAACTGATCGTGCTCGAGGACAACCCCTACGGCCTGCTGCGCTACGAGGGCGATCCGCTGCCGACGCTGCACTCGCTCGACGACGAGTTCATCATCTACGCCTCCACGTTCTCCAAGATCCTCTCCCCCGGCCTGCGGCTCGGGTGGGCGGCGGCGCCCTCGCCGATCCTGCACAAGATGCAGATCGGCAAGCAGGGGTCCGATTTGTCCTCGTCGTCGATCTCGCAGTACTTCGTCACCGCGTACTTCGACGCGGGCCCGTGGGAGGACTACGTCCACTCGCTGCGCGAGATCTACCGCCGCCGGCGCGACGTGATGCTCGACGCGCTGGCCGAGCATTTCCCACGAGAGGCGGAATGGACCCACCCCCGGGGCGGCCTGTTCATCTGGGCGACGATGCCCGACTACATCGACACCACCGACCTGCTGGCCCGCGCCCTGCAGGAGCACGTGGCGTTCGTGCCCGGGCGCGCCGCCTACGTCGACGGCCGCGGCGGATCGGCGATGCGGCTGAACTTCTCCGGCGTCGGGGAGGACCTGATCCGCGAGGGCGTGCGCCGGATCGGGGAGGTCGTCCGCGAACAGGTGGCGATGTACGGCACGCTCACCGGCGCAGCCCCGGCCCCGTCGCCGTCGCGGTCAGAGCCGGGGCGGGCGGGCCTTGTCTCGGAGGAGCTGGCCAGCGTGCACCCGCTGCCCCGCGGGCAGCGCCGGCGCGCCGGCTGACCGGCGGCGGCTAGTCGTCGGAGGCGAAGTCCTCCGGGGTGACCCGGTCCAGGAAGTCCTTGAACTTCTCCACGACCTCCTCGGTGTCCTCGACCTCGTGCTCGAACTCGATCGCGGACTCGGTGATCACCTCGTCGGCGGCGAAGATCGGGGCGCCCGAGCGGACGGCGAGGGCCAGCGCGTCGGAGGGGCGGGAGTCGATCTCCAGCTCGCGGCCGCCGGCGCGGAGGCTGATCGAGGCGTAGAAGGTGTTCTCGCGCAGCTCGGTGACGGACACGCGGGTGCACTCCACCTCCAGCTCGCCGAGCACGTCGGAAAGCAGGTCGTGGGTCATCGGGCGCGGCGTGGATGCGCCCTGAAGCTTCATCAGGATCGCCGCAGCCTCCGGGTGACCGATCCAGATCGGCAGGAACTTGTTGCTCTCGACGGTCTTGAGCAGCACGATCGGCTGCTTGCCGACCATGTCGAAGCTCACGCCGTAGATCACCATCTCGTGCAACGCGTACGCCTCTCGTCGGGTCGGCCAAGTATAGGCACGTGCCCCGGGCCAGCCGGCGATCGACGCGGCGCAGAGGAATGCAGCGCGACGTGGTCCGGGGCCGTAAGCTAACCGCCTAACGCTCATGAGTGGTCAAGGCGAGACGATCGCGGTGGGCCGCCGCCCGCAGCCGGGCGGTCGGCGCCCCGCGCCCGGGCGCCTGGCGCTGGTGCAGGCGTTCGTCAACAGCCACTACGACCTGGAGTACGACCACGGGGCCGAGCTGCTGGGCTCGCCCTCGGCCCTGGTCGCCTGGCTGCAGCGCGCCGGGCTTCTGGCCGGCTTCCCCGAGGCCGACGATCTCGACGTCCAAAGTGCGCTCGCCGTGCGCGAGGGGCTCCGTGCGCTGGCCCGGGACGGCGCCGGATGGCCGGCCCGGTTTCACCAGGCCATGCGCGGAGCGGCGGTCGAGGTCCGCGCGACGTCCGCCGGAGAGCTGCACTTCGTGGCCGCGCCGGGCACCGGCGTCGCCGGCGCGCTGGGGGTGCTGCTGGCGATTGCCGCCGTGGCCGTGGCCGACGGCAGCTGGTCGCGGTTGAAGATCTGCCGCGGACACGACTGCGGCTGGGCGTTCTACGACGGCTCGCGCAACCGCTCGGGACGCTGGTGCTCGATGTCGGTGTGCGGCGGGCGAGCCAAGGCCCGCAGCCACTACCACCGCCGGACCTCGGGGGTGTGAGCTGCGAGGGCTGGCGGCACCCGTCCAGCTGGTGGC
>JADGPO010000109.1 GCA_017882405.1 Solirubrobacteraceae bacterium
CTGGAGATGCTCGCCGGGTGGGACCAGCTCGTGATGATGCCGAGCGAGGGCGCGCCCGCGAGGGCACAGCAGCTGGGCACCCTCGCGCGACTCACCCATGAACGCGCTACCGCCGATGAGATCGGGGCATGGCTGGCTGAGCTCGACGGGGAGGGGCTGGACGCGGTGGATCGGGACATCGTGCGCCTCGCCCGCCGCGACTGGGAGCGGGCCCGCCGGGTGCCCACCGAGCTCGCCGGCGAGCTCGCCCGTGCGAGCGCCGAGGGTCAGGAGAGCTGGGAGCGCGCCCGAGCAGATGACGACTTCGCCGCGTTCGCTCCAGCGCTGCAGCGAAACGTGAAGCTCGCGCGGGCCTACGGGCAGTGCCTGGCCAGCGATGATGGGAGCGCGTACGAGGCGCTGCTGGGCGACTACGACTTCGGCCTGGGGATCGAGGAGCTGCGGCGCCTGTTCGGCGCGCTCGCCAGTGCGCTGCCGCCCCTGGCCGCCCAGGCGCACGTCAATTCGCCGCCGCGCACGCTGGCCGTGCCCGTCGCCGCGCAACAGAGGGCAGTCGCGAGCATGCTGCGCCGGATCGGCGTGGAGGACGGGAGCTGGCGGGTGGACGTCTCGACCCACCCCTTCACCGCCTGGACGAGCAGGCGCGACTCGCGCATGACCACGCGCTACGAAGACGGCCAGGTCGAGTCGCTGCTGAGCTCGCTGCACGAGTACGGCCATGCCCTCTACGAGCGTCAGATCGACCCTGCGCTGGAGCGCACAAACCTCGGAACGGGCACCTCCATGTCGATTCACGAGTCCCAGAGCAAGCTGTGGGAGAACCACGTGGCGCGCAGCCCTGCGTTCGCCCACGTGCTGGCCGCAGAGCTGGGCGCCGCGGGCTTCCCAGTCGCCGCCGCCGAGCTCCACGCCACGCTGGCGGGCGTCGAGCCGTCCCTGATCCGCGTCTCCGCCGATCCGCTCACCTACCCGCTGCACATCATCCTGCGCTTCGAGCTGGAGCTGGCAATGATCGACGGGGACCTCGCCGTCCGCGACCTGCCCGCCGCGTGGCGCGACGGGATCCAGCGCCTGCTGGGCCTGGAGGTGCAATCCGACGCGCTCGGATGCCTGCAGGACGTGCACTGGGGCGCGGGCAGCTTCGGATACTTCCCGAGCTACGCACTCGGCTGCCTGATCGCCGCTCAGCTGTGGGAGGCGATGGAGGCCGAGCTCGGACCGCGCGACGAGGACCTGCGTGACGGCGAAGTGGCGCCCATCCAGCACTGGCTAGCCGAGCGGGTGCACCGCCACGGACGACGCCTCGACACCACGGCGCTGGTCGAGCAGGCCACCGGCCGGGCGCTCGAGGTGGAGCCGTTCCTGCGCTACGTGGCCCCGCTCGCCGAGAGATGACCGGTTCCGCGCCGACAGCCGCCGGCGCGGAACGCATGCGTCTGTCCGCAAGCTGGTGTGCATGGACGGATTCCCGATTGTGCCGGAGGAGCATCTAGCCGACACTTGAAGGGATGCCGCAATCCAGCACGCGCCACCGATCCAGGATCGGTGGGCGCGGTCGCCGTTACGGCTCCTCCACGGATGCGCTGCCGGTCTACTCCGGGCGCTTCGGCGTCGAGCAGGCCGAGAGGCTGCTGTGGCGCGCCGGCTTCGGCCCCCGGCCGGGCCAGGCCGCCAGACTTGCCGGGCGGGGACTGCGAGCGGCGGTCCTGTCGCTGACCCGGCCTCGACAGCGCTCGCTGGCGGGCCCCGCGCCCACGCTCCAGAACGGCCAGCCCATCGCCCCGTACGACGTGTGGGGCAACGACGTGCTCTGGTGGCTTGACCGGATGGTGCGCACGCGCGCGCCACTGATCGAGCGCATGACGCTCGTGTGGCACGACTGGTTCGCCACCAGCAACGAGCTGGTCAACTCGCAGCGGCTGATGATCGCCCAGAACGAGACGCAGCGGGCGCTGTGCCTGGCGAGCTTCCCCCGCATGCTCGCCGCCATGACCACCGACCCCGCAATGCTGCTGTGGCTGTCCGGCGCCGGAAGCTCCAAGGACGCGCCGAACGAGAACTACGCGCGCGAGATGCAGGAGCTGTTCGCGCTCGGCGCCAGCCAGGGCTACACCGAGCGCGACGTGCGCGAACACGCCCGCGCCCTGACCGGATGGACGAACACCTGGGATCGGGCCACCGGCCAGCCGACGGACTTCCGCTTCGACGCAGCCCTGCACGACGCCGGCGTCAAGGTCATCTATGGGCATCGCGGACGCTTCGGCTGGAGGGACAGCCTGCGGCTCGTCCTCGGCCATCCCGATCACCCCAAGCACTTCGTCGCGAAGCTGTGGTCCTACTTCAGCCCCCAGCCGCTGTCCGCCGGCGACGCCCGCGCATGCGAGCGGCTCTACGTCTCGACCGGTAAGCAGATTCGCCCGGTGCTCGAGGCCATGCTGATGCACCCGCTGCTGCTCGCCGGGCCGCGCATGGTCAAGCCGCCGATCGTGCAGATCGCCGGGATGCTGCGCGGGATCGGCCGCTACATCGACACCGACGCCTGGGCGTGGGAGGCGAACATCGCGGGGCAGATGCCGTTCTACCCACCCAACGTCGCCGGCTGGGAAGCCGACCGCTGGCTCAACACGGGGACATGGCTCGCACGCTTCAACCTCGCCGCGCAGATGATCGACGAAAAGCGGGCGCTGAAGCCCAGCGCCACCAGGCGAGCGGCCGCCGTGGACCCGAACGCCCTCGCAGCGCAGGCGCTCGCGTTCTGGGGTGGGCCCAGCGTCACTCCGGCCACGCACAGAGCGCTCGTGTCCTATGCCAAGTCCGCCGCCATCGACTCCGCCACGGCGTCCTGGGAGCGGGAGCAGTACCCCGTGCTCGCCGTCAACGCGCTGCGGGCGCTGGTCGTCGCCACGCCGGACTACCAGACGTGCTGACATGAGCCCCCGCAGCCCCCATCGCGCCTGTGCCTGCCAGGACTTCAACCGAGCCGAGCTCCTGCGGCACGTCGCCGCACAGCCCGGCCGCGGACTGCCGTCGATCGAGCCGGGGATGCCAACACCGGCCGGCACGGGGCTGTCCCGCCGCGGCTTCCTGCTGGCCTCCGCAGGCCTCGCGCTGTCCGTGTACGGCGCCGGCCGGCTGCTCGACCCCGCCAGCTTCGAGGAGGGCATCGCCCGCGCCGCCGCCGGCCCCACACAGCCGGTGCTGGTCAGCGTCTACCTGCAGGGCGGCATCGACTCGATGTCCGTGCTCTACCCCGCCGGCGACCCGCTGTATGCCTCCTACCGGCCCGTGCTGGCGCTGCCCGACACCGCCGGACCGGTGTTCACGGAGGATCCGCGCCTGCACTGGCACCCGCTCGCCGCGCCGCTGGCCCAGCTGCACGCGGAGGGCAAGGTGAGCGTGCTGCCCGCCGTCGGCTACGCGGATCCCGACCAGTCGCACTTCACCAGCCGCCACTTCTGGGAGGTGGGTGCCACCCAGGCCGAGCTCCTGACCGGCTGGATGGGCCGCTACCTCGATCTGGCCGGAGCTCCCGATAACCCCCTCCAGGGCCTGTGCCTCGACGAGGCGCTGCAGCCCTCGCTCGCCACCGCGCGCATGCCCGTCGCGACCATCGACAGCCCGTCCTCATACTCCTTCTACGCAAGGGGAGTGTGGGGGCCGCCGCAGTCGATCATGTACGACTACTTCGACGCTCTCGGCCAGGTGGGCACGCGCTCCGGCGACGCGGCGATGGCCCAGTCCGGTCAGGCCGCGCTGATGTCCAACACCCTGCGCAGGCAGCTGATGCCGTTCCAGCCCGCCTCCGGCGAAGCCGTCCCGGGGCTGCCCGCCGGCTATCCCGGCGCCGGCGACCACTTCCCCGCGCGCATGGCCGCCATTGCGCAGATGCTCGCCGCGGGACTGCCCATGCGCTGCGTGAGCGTCTCGACAGAATCCGTGTTCGACACTCACGACAGTCAGGTGGCCGCCCTCAACACCGGGCTGGCCGAGGCCGCACAGACCCTCTACGCCTTCCAGCGCGACCTCGAGGCACGCGGTCTCGCGGACAACGTGCTCACGCTCGTGTGGTCTGAGTTCGGGCGCCGCCCGCAGGAGAACGCCTCGGGGGGCACAGATCACGGCGCTGCCGGCTGCGCGTTCGTGATGGGCACCCGCGCCGCCGGCACCATGATCGGCGAATGGCCCGGACTCGCAGGCGGGCTGGACGCCCTCGGCAACGTGCGCGCAACCGCCGACTTTCGCGGCCTCTACTGCTCGCTGCTGGAGCAGTGGCTGGGCCATGAAGCCGCACCCGTCATACCCGGTGCCGCCGGACTGGCACGCCCGCAGGTGGTCAGGTGACACTCGCCTGCAGCGCCGCATTCGCCACGCCCGTGCTCGTGGGCGCGATGGTGCTGTCCGGAAACGCTCCCGCCAACCCGAGTCCGCAGCCCCGTGCCGTCGCCGCGGTCAGCTCGCACGTCCAGGTCACCCAGGTCGAGTACCGCCTGACGCTCTCCCGCGGCGTCGTCAACGCAGGGAGGGTGAGCCTGGAGGCGATCGATCGCGGCATGGATCCCCACGACCTGCGCGTGCGTGCCCTCGGCTCCAACCAAGAGGTTGCACTACCGCAGCTGACGCCCGGGCAACGCTGGGACGGGGTCGTGTCGCTCAGGCCCGGCGTCTACAGCCTGTGGTGCTCGCTGCCCGAACACGCCAAGCTGGGGATGCGCGCCA
>JADGPO010000110.1 GCA_017882405.1 Solirubrobacteraceae bacterium
GCCCAACGCATAGATCTCCACGTCGTTCTCCTGTGTGAGCATCCCCACCGGTCCCTCTCGCTCGTCAATGGCCTCAAGAACCACCGACAGTGAGGGGGACCCCCGACAGAACCGCGCCCGCGCACGGGGATCGACTACAGCTCGTCCCTACGGAACTCGCCTACGTCGAACCCCGCGCGCGGTGTCTACGCCCCTATCCAGGGGGTGGGGAATTCTGATGATCGGATCTGAGGAGAAAACCGTGATCCGGGGCAAGGTGCGCCTGTCGGTCCCGGGCGAGCACAACGCGGTCAACGCCGCCGGGGCGCTCACCGCCGCCCGGCTCGCCGGTGCCGATCCGGACCAGGCGGCGCGAGCGATCGCCAGCTTCCGGGGCGCCAAGCGGCGCTTCGAACTCCTCGGCATGACCGCGACCGGTGCCCCCGTGTACGACGACTACGCCCACCACCCGACTGAGGTCGCGGCCACGATCGCCGCCGCGCGGACGCTCGAGCCCAGACGGCTGATCGCCGTCTTCCAGCCGCACCTCTTCTCCCGCACGCGGGCGCTGGGGCGGGAGTTCGGCGCCGCCCTGGCCGCGGCCGACATCGTCGCCGTGCTCGACATCTACCCGGCCCGCGAGCGCGCCGAGGACTTCCCGGGCGTGGACGGCCGGCTCGTCGCGGCGGCAGCCGCCGACGCCGGCGACGGCCGCGAGGTCGCCTGGGTCCCCGGCTTCCCACTCGCCGAGCGCTATCTGTCGGGGATCCTGCGGGCGGGCGACCTGTGCCTCGTCATGGGGGCCGGGAATGTGGACGCGCTGGGGCGGTCGTTGGTGGTGGCGGGGGCTGAGGCGGCCGGGTCGGGACCGGTCGGGCTCGGTCGCGACCCCGCGTCCGCCACGCACCCCTGAGCCCGCCGGACCGCTCACTACCCTGCCTGCATGCCGAATCCGCCCCAGGGCGTCGAGAGCGACTACCCGCTCTCGCGCCTCACCACGGTGCGCACGGGCGGCTCGGCCGAGTACTTCGCCCGCGCCGGCAGCCTGTCCGCGCTCGCGCGCCTGGTCGCGTGGGCGGCATCGGAGGGACTCGAGGTAGGGGTCGTCGGCTCGGGGTCGAACCTCCTGGTGGCGGACGAAGGGGTCCGTGGACTCGTCGTGAAACTGGACAAGGACCTGAGCAAGATCGAACTGGACGGAACGCGCATCGTGTGTGGCGGTGGCGCGCGGCTGCCGTCCGTGTCCGCCAAGG
Organism: Solirubrobacteraceae bacterium; assembly: GCA_017882405.1. Next base: position 1,233 of record JADGPO010000110.1, read on the forward strand.
CCGCCCACGCGGGCCTGGCGGGGATCGAGTTCGGCGTCAACATCCCCGGCACGGTGGGCGGCGCGGTGCGGATGAACGCGAACGCCTACGGAGGGGAGCTGGCCCGCGCGCTCGAGTGGGTCGACATCGTCACGCCGACGGGCCGCGACCGGCGCGTGCCGGCGCAACTCGGCTTCGCCTACCGGCGCTCCAACCTCGGGCCGACCGAGATCGTCGCGCGGGCGTCGTTCGTGCTTGAGGTCGCGGCCTCGGAGGAGGTCAAGGCCACGCTGGCGGACATGCGCGCCCGGCGCAAGGCAGCGCAGCCGTCGGGGATCAAAACGTTCGGGTCCACCTTCAAGAACCCCGATGACCCCCGCGCGGAGGGCAAGACGGCCGGTCAGCTGCTCGAGGCCGCCGGGTGCCGCGGGCTGCGCGTCGGCGGCGCGAGCTTCTCGGCCAAGCACGCCAACTTCGTCGAGAACCACGGCGACGCGACGACCGCGGACGTGATCGCGCTGATGGCGGAGGGCCGCCGGCGCGTGCGGGAGCGCTTCGGCGTCGAGCTCGAGGCCGAGGTGCAGACGCTCGGTCCGGTCTCGATCGCCCACCTCGAGGCAGGGTCCGGATGATCGACGCCCTGCTCGAACGCCTGCAGCGTCCTCCGCGTGGCGCCGCGCGCATGCGGCGGTCCGCGCCAGGGACCAAGCGCCCGGCGCGCTCGCGTCGGCTGCCGCGCCCGCGGCGCAAGCACGGGCTCGTGCTGATCGCCGTGCTCGCGCTGGCAGCCGGCGGCTGGATGTGGCTGCGCGGCTCCTCGCTGGTGGCGGTCCAGAAGGTCAGCGTCGTCGGCCCGAGCGGCGCCGACGCGGGCAAGATCCGCGCGGCGCTCGTCGTCGCGGCACGGAACATGACCACGCTCGACGTGCACATGGACCAGCTGCGCTCGGCCGTGGCGCCGTTCCCGGTCGTCAAGGGCCTCAACGTCAGCACGCAGTTCCCGCACGGGATCCGGATCCGGGTGATCGAGCAGGTTCCGGTCGCGGCCGTGGTCGTGGCCGGGCGCACGATCGCCGTCGCCGGCGACGGCACCCTGCTGCACGACGTGATCGCCTCCCCGAACCTGCCCACGATCCCCGTGACCGTGCTCCCGGGCGGAACGCGGCTCAGCGATCCGCACGCCCTGGCGGCCGTGCAGCTGCTCGCTGCTGCCCCCTACCAGCTGCTCGCGCATGTCAGCGGCGTCCAGACCACGGCCGCGCACGGGCTCGTCGCCTCAGTGCGCAACGGGCCGAGCCTCTACTTCGGCGACACGACCCGGCTGGAGGCCAAGTGGGCCGCCGTCGCCACCGTGCTGGCCGACCAGGGCTCGTCCAGCTCCGTGTACATCGACGTGACCGACCCGGAGCGCGCCGCCGCCGGCGGCGCGGCGCCGGCCGCGTCCACGGCCTCCGGCTCGAGCGCCACCGGGTCCTCGGGCACCGCCGCGAGCGGCGCGACAGGGGCGTCCGACACGGGCTCAACCGGCGCCCCCGCCACCGGCGCCTCCAGCGCCGCGGGGAGCGCGTCCGGTGCGGTTTCCTCGACCATGGGCGGAGGCTAAACCTCGAGTCGAGCCTTACCCTGGATTTTGGCCGAGTCTCCCAGGCCCGTCGAGACTTCGCAGATATGCAACGATCGTTGCGGACCGGGTGGTTGCGTTGACTTCGCGCATCCTCAGGCCATAACGTGCGAAACTCCCGCTATCAGCGGAAGCGCCGCAAACGCTCAACGCTACCTCGAAGGTCGGACGGTAACCATGGAAAGCGGCAGTTATCTGGCAGTCATCAAGGTCGTCGGTGTCGGCGGCGGCGGAACCAATGCCGTCAACCGCATGGTCGACGCAGGCCTGCGCGGGGTCGAATTCATCGCGACCAACACCGATGCCCAGGCGCTCGCCATGTGTGACGCCGACATCAAGCTGAACATCGGCCACGAGCTGACGAAGGGTCTCGGCGCCGGCGCCGACCCCGAGGTTGGCCAGGGCGCCGCGGCGGAATCGCGCGACGAGATCAAGGAGGCGCTGAAGCGCGCCGACATGGTGTTCGTCACCGCCGGCGAGGGCGGCGGCACCGGCAGCGGCGCCGCGCCCGTGATCGCCGACATCGCCAAGAACGAGATCGGTGCTCTCACCGTCGGCGTCGTCACGCGCCCGTTCCTGTTCGAGGGCTCGCAGCGTGCCCGCCAGGCCCAGGACGGGATCCAGAAGCTGCGCGAGTACGTCGACACGCTGATCGTGATCCCGAACGAGAAGCTGCTGGCGATCGTCGAGCGCCGGACCACGATCCTCGACGCGTTCCGCGAGGCCGACAACGTCCTGCGCCAGGGCGTGCAGGGGATCACCGACCTGATCACGATCCCCGGCCTGATCAACCTGGACTTCGCCGACGTGCGCACGATCATGCACGAGGCGGGCAGCGCCTTGATGGGCATCGGCACCGCCGCGGGCGAGAATCGCGCGGCCGAGGCAGCCAAGATCGCCATCTCCTCGCCGCTGCTGGAGGAGTCGGTGGAGGGGGCGATGGGCATCCTGCTCAACATCACCGGCGGCCACGACCTCGGACTGTTCGAGGTCAACGAGGCCGCCGAGATCGTCCAGAGCGCCGCGGACTCCAACTCCAACATCATCTTCGGCGCCGTGATCGACGATCAGCTCGGCGATGAGGTGCGCGTCACCGTGATCGCCACCGGGTTCGACCACGGCAGGGGGAGCCCGACCACGGCTCGGGAGACGACCCGGCGCGAGCGTCGCGACCGCGACGTCACCATGGATGACCGCCAGCGCTCCTCGCTGGAGATCTCCGACGACGACATCGACATTCCGTCGTTCTTGAAGGACCGGTAGCCGCCCATAGCCTGGGCCATAGGCCATCCGTGGCCGGCAGGGCGTTGTACTAGCATGCCCTCGGTGGTGGAGGCCCAGCGCCACAGTCCCCTGCACGACCGCCATCTGGCGGCGGGAGCCAAGCTGATCCCATTTGCCGGATGGGAGATGCCCGTGCAATACACCGGGATCAAGGATGAGCACCTCGCCGTGCGCCGGGGCGTCGGCATCTTCGACGTCTCACACATGGGCGAGATCGAGACCCGCGGCCCGCAGGCGTTCGCCTTCCTGCAGCGGCTGCTCTCCAACGACCTGCGCCGCCTGCCCGAGGGCGGCGCCCAATACAGCCTGCTGTGCCGCGACGACGGCGGAGTGCTCGACGACCTGATCACCTACCGGCTCGCCGAGCAGCACTACCTGACCGTCACCAACGCCGCCAACCACGAGAGCGACCTGAAGTGGTTCATCGCCCGGTCGCGGGAGTTCGACGTCGACGTGACCGACCGGCGCGACGACTTCGCGATGCTCGCCGTGCAGGGTCCGGGGGCGCGCGAACTCCTCGCTGAACTGGCCGACGGACGCCTGCCACCCCGGATGCACTTCTGCCAGCGCATGCTGGCCGGTGTCCCGATGCTCGTGTGCGCCACCGGCTACACGGGCGAGAGCGGCGCCGAGCTGCTCATGGACCCCGCCGCGGCGCCCAAGGTGTGGGACGCTCTGGTGGCCGCCGGCGCCACCCCCGCCGGGCTGGGAGCCCGCGACACGCTGCGCCTCGAGGTCTGCTTCCCCCTCTACGGCAACGACCTGTCGGTCGACCGCGGGCCGATCGAGGCGGGCCTCGGCTGGTGCTGCGTCGAGGCGACGGGCTTCATCGGCTCGGATGCGGTGGCGGCCGTGCGCGCCGCCGGACCGCCTCAGAAGCTGGCCGCGTTCACGATCGAGGGATCGGGCATTCCCCGCCAGGGCAACCAGGTGGCCGGGGGTGGCATCGTCACCAGCGGCACCTACTCGCCCAGTCTGGAGCGCGGAATCGGCATGGCCTACGTGCTCCCCGACCAGGCGGAACCCGGGACACGGCTCGAGATCGACGTGCGGGGAAAACCTCGGACGGCCGTCGTCCATACCAAGCCCATCTATAACAAGGAGGCGTAGCGCCTGTGGCCGACGCCAGCTATCCGGATGACCTGCTGTATCACCCCGAGCACGACTGGGCTCGGATCGACGGCGACCAGGCCACGTTCGGGATCACCTGGTACGCCCAGGACTCGCTCGGCGAAGTCGTGTTCTTCGATCCGCCCAAGGTCGGCACCCAGGTGAGCAAGGACGCCCCCTACACCGAGGTCGAATCAGTCAAGGCCGTCTCGGATGTGATCAGCCCGCTGTCGGGCGAGATCGTCGAGATCAACGACGCGCTCGCCGATCAGCCCGAGCAGATCAACGAGGACCCATACGGCGAGGGCTGGCTGGTCAAGGTCAAGCTCTCCGATCCGGCAGAGCAGGAGTCGCTCCTGGACGCCGCGGCCTACGAGGCCGGACTTGACTAGGTACACGCCCGCCACCGACGATGACCGCGCCGCGATGCTGGCGCAGATCGGCGTCGGCTCCATCGAGGAGCTGTTCGCCGACATTCCGGCCGGGCTGCGGCTGACCGAGGCGCTGGCGCTCGACGACGGGCTCTCCGAGCAGGAGGTCTACGACGAGCTGCGCGCGCTGGCCGCCCGCAACGCCTCCACCGAGGACGAGGTCTCGTTCCTGGGCGGCGGCATGTACGACCACTACGTACCGGCCCTGATCGACTCGATCACCAGCCGTTCGGAGTTCCTCACTCCCTACACGCCGTATCAGCCCGAGGTCTCCCAGGGCGGCCTGCAGGCGATGTTCGAGTACCAGACGGCGATCTGCGAGCTGACCGGCCTCCCCGTGTCAAACGCCTCGGTGTACGAGGGGCCCAGCGCCGTGGCCGCCGCCGGCTACGTCGCCAAGTACCAGAACGGCCGCCGGCGCTTCGTCGTCTCCCGGGGGGTCCATCCGCATGCGCGCGAGGCACTGCGCACCCACGCCCACGCGTGGGACATGGAGGTCGTCGAGGTGGCGCTCGAGCAGGGGCGCACCGCCCTGCCGCAGCTCGACGCGGACACCAGCGCGGTGATCGTGGCCCAGCCGAACTTCCTGGGCGCCGTCGAGGATCTGGCCGAGATCGCCGCCGCCGCCCACGACGCCGGCGCCCTGTGCATCGCCAGCTGCGACCCGCTGCCGCTGGCGCTGCTGCGCTCCCCCGGAGAATGCGGCGTCGACATCGCCGTGGGCGAGGGCCAGACGCTCGGCAACCGGCTGGACTTCGGCGGGCCCTCGTTCGGCTTCTTCGCCGCCACCGAGGCGCTGATCCGGCGGATCCCCGGCCGGATCGCCGGCGAGACCCGCGACCTCGACGGCAAGCGGGGGTTCGTGCTCACCCTGCAGACGCGCGAGCAGCACATCCGCCGGGAGAAGGCGACCTCCAACATCTGCACCGCGCAGGCGCTCAACGCGCTCGCCGGGGTGATCTACCTGAGCTGGCTGGGCCGTCAGGGGATCGTCGAGCTGGGCGAGCTGATGCTCCAGCGCACCGCCTATGCGCGCCAGCGGCTGCTGGCGCTGGCCGGCGTCTCGGCGATTCACGACCAGCCGGTGGTCAGGGAGTTCGCGGTGGCACTCGATGCGCCCGTGCAGAAGGTGATCGCGCGCTGCCTGGAGCAGGGGATCAACCCCGGCTATCCGTTGGGCGAGGACTACCCGGAGCACGACGACGGGCTGCTGGTGGCGATCACCGAGCGCCGTACGCGCGCCGAGATCGACCGGCTCGCCGACGTGCTGGAAGAGGCGGTCGCCGCCGAACGCCGGCGGGCACCCGAGCAGGCGGGAGCGGGCCGATGAGCGCCACCGCAGCCGATGACCAGCTGACGATCTACGAGCGCTCCGTGCCCGGGCGCCGGGCGTTCGTGGCTCCCGCGCTCGACGTTCCTCCGCGGCCGCTGCACGAGCTCCTCGCGCCCGAGCTGCGCCGCGAGCAACCGCCGCGGCTGCCCGAGGTCTCAGAGCCCGAGATCGTCCGCCACTACAACCGCCTGTCCAAGCGCAACTTCGACCTGGACACGGGCTTCTACCCGCTCGGCTCCTGCACGATGAAGCACAACCCCAAGCTGCACGAGCGCGTCGCCGCGCTCCCCGGTCACGCCAAGCTGCACCCGCTGCAGCGACCGGAGCGCGCGCAGGGAGCACTCGAGCTGATGTGGCGCCTGCAGCACGCGCTCGGGGAGATAGCCGGGCTGCCGCACGTGTCGCTGCAGCCCTCCGCGGGGTCGCACGGAGAGCTGGCCGGGGTGCTGCTCACGCGTGCCTATCACGAGCACCGCGGCGACCATCGCACCAAGGTGCTGACCCCCGACACCGCCCACGGCACCAACCCGGCGACGGTCACCATGGCCGGCTACCAGGTGGTCAAGGTGGGCACCGACGAGCAGGGCAACGTCGACCTCGACGACCTGCGGGCCAAGGCCGACGAGGACGTGGCCTGCCTGATGCTCACCAATCCCTCCACGCTGGGTCTGTTCGAGACCAACATCGAGGAGATCAACCGGATCGTGCACGGCGTCGGCGCGACGCTGTACTACGACGGCGCCAACCTCAACGCGATCATGGGCATCTGCCGGCCCGGGGACATGGGCTTCGACATCGTGCACTTCAACCTGCACAAGTCCTTCACCCAGCCCCACGGCGGCGGCGGGCCGGGCGCCGGGCCGATCGCCGTCTCGAACCGGATCGAGCCCTACCTGCCGCGCCCCCAGGTGGTCCGGGTGCAGTCCGACAACGGGCACGAACCGGCGTACGCGCTGGACTTCGACCGGCCCAAGTCGATCGGTCGCCTGCGCGGCTTCCAGGGCAACTACGGCGTGTTCGTGCGCTCCTATGCCTACATCCGCTCGTTGGGGGGGCCGGGGCTGCGCGACGTCTCCGAGGTGGCGGTGCTCAACGCCAACTACCTGCTGGCCCGACTGCGCGCCGCCGGGGTGTTAAAGCATCTGCCGGTCGCCTACGACCGCATCTGCATGCACGAGTTCGTGCTCTCGGGGGCCCCGATGAAGCGCGAGCTGCAGATCAGGACGCTGGACCTGGCCAAGCGCCTGCTCGACCACGGCGTCCACCCGCCGACGGTCTACTTCCCGTTGCTGGTCGACGAGGCGCTGCTGATCGAGCCGACCGAGACGGAGACCAAGGAGACGCTCGACCGGTTCGCCGAGGTCCTGGTGGAGCTGCTCCAGGAGGCCGCCGACGACCCCGAGGTGGCGCGCGGCGCGCCCTACACGACACCCGTGCGACGTCTCGACGAGGCGGGCGCCGCGCGGCGCCCGGTGCTGCGCCAGCCGCTCTGATGCGCTTCGTCGTCTTCGGCGCCGGCGCCGTCGGCGGGGTCGTCGGCGCCCGCCTGCATCAGGCCGGGCACGAGCTGATCCTCAACCTCGGCAACGCCGTCAGCGCCCTGTGCGCCAAGGACGACCGCCGCACCGAGCTGACCGAGCGGGCGCGGGCGGAGGGGATCGCCGGCCGCTCCCGGGCCGGTTCCTCGAGCTGTCGGTCGACGACGTGATGGCGGTGGCAGTGTGAGCTCGGTCGATACGCAAACCGCTCGCGAGGCGGCCGAGATCGCCGAGCGAGCGCCGGCCGAGCTGGCCCAGCTGGTCGACATCTCCTCGCCCTCGGGAGACGTGCCCGGGGCGGAGGCCGCGCTCGAGCTGTGCGCCTCGCTGCTGCCGCCGGGGGCGGCCATCGGGCGGCCCGTCTGCTCGACCGCCGGCTCGGCGCCCGACCTGCTCGGCACCGTCGCGGGTACCGGCGACCGGCGCGTACTGCTGCTCGGACACGTCGACACGGTGATCGGCCACGACGCCCACCAGCGACTGCGCGCCGACGGCGATCGCCTGTACGGGACCGGCACGGCTGACATGAAGGGCGGCGACATCCTGGCGCTGGGGGTCGCGCGGGCCCTCGCCCGCCACCCGGAGGGCTTCTCCGAGCTGGCCGTTCTGCTGGTGACCGACGAGGAGTGGCGGGTGGCACCGTTCGTGCACTCGAGCCCCGCCCACCCGACGGGTCGATTCGCCGGCTACGACGCCTGCCTGTGCTTCGAGGCCGGACAGCTGACGCCCGAGGGGGAGGAGGCCGTCGTCATCCGGCGCAAGGCCGCGGGAACGCTTCGCGTGCTGGCCACGGGTCGGGCGTCGCATTCGGGCAGCGCTCCGGACCGGGGCCGCAACGCCCTGCTGGCGCTGGCCCGCACCGCCGACGCCGTCGCCCGCCTGCATGACCCCACGGGTCCCGACCAGCTCAGCGTGGTGCCCACCGTGATGCGCTCCGGTGACGCCTTCAACGTCGTGCCCGCCGCCGGCGAGCTGATCTTCGATCTGCGCTCACGGCGGCTGGCCGCGTTCGACGACGTGATGGCCGCGGTCGCCCCCGAGCTCGACGAGGTCACGCTGGAGGCGCGGATGGAGCGTAAGTGGCCGGCGATGGACTCCGAGGCGGCCACGGCGCAGCTGCTGGCCGACGCCTCCCGGCTGGCGGGCCGAGCGGTCGTCGGCATGGCCCGCGGCGGCGCCTCGGACGCCAGCCACTTCGCCGACACGATCGCGCTGACCGTCGACGGGCTCGGCCCCCGGGGCGGCGGCGCTCACACTCCCGACGAGTTCGTGCTGCGCGACTCCCTCGCCAGGCGCGCCGAGGTGGCGCTGGCGGTGGCCCGCGCGGCGCTGGCGTGATCGTCGCCGTAAATGTCCCGTAAGGATGCGACGAGCCGCGGGGCGGCGCATGGCATCCTGTATGAGGTGATCCAGAAGCTCAATCCGCGCACTCGCCAGCCCGCTGAGGGACTGGCGCTGCTCGTCGCGATCGTCCTGCTCATGTGGGTCGTCGAGGGCATCAACTCGCTGACGACGCACGGCTCCGCTCTCGACGCCGACGGCGCGATCTACCCACGCAACTTCGATCACGTGTGGAGCATCTTCACCGCGCCGTTCTTGCACTTCGGCTGGCAGCACCTCGTCGACAACACGATCCCGTTCGTGTTCATGGGGGTGATCATCGCCCTGCGCGGGGCAACCCGGCTGGCGCTCGTAACGCTGATCGTGGTCGTCGTCGGCGGGCTGGGGACATGGCTGGTCGCGCCCTCGGGCACCGAGACGGTGGGCGCCAGCGGCGTCGTCTTCGGCTACGCCACCTATCTGTTCACCCGCGGCCTGTTCGACCGCAGCTTGCTGGAGATCGGGATCGGCCTCGTGGTCGGGGTGGTGTGGGGGGGCGCGCTGCTCTCGAGCATCGTGCCCCAGCAGGGGATCTCGTGGCAGGGCCACGCCTGCGGCGCCGTCGGCGGGGTGGTCGCCGCGTGGGTGCTGGCCAGGCGGGCGCGCTCCGGGACGGGTTCGGGCTCTCCGCCGTCGCCTGGGCGGGGATCGGATACCAGCACGCACGAGGACGCGCTGGCCCGGGCCCTGGCGTCCTAACGCCTCCGGCCAACCGCAGTAGCCTGCGGACGATGCGGATCTTCTCCGGCATCCAGCCGACCGGGCGCAAGCACCTCGGCAACTACATCGGTGCGATCAGCCAGTACGTGGCCGGCCAGGACCGCGGCGAGGGCATCTACTGCGTCGTCGACCTGCACGCCACCACGGTCGCCTACGAGCCGGCGGCGCTGCGCGAGTCGGTCTACGACACCGCCGCGACCCTGCTGGCCGCCGGACTGGACCCGGGTCGCTGTGTCCTCTTTCGCCAGTCCGAAGTGCAGGAGCACACCGAGCTGACGTGGCTGCTGTCGGGCATCACCGAGCTCGGTCGGCTGCAGCGCATGCACCAGTTCCGCGACAAATCGCTCGCGCAGCGCGAGCTCGTCTCGTCCGGATTGCTGTTCTATCCGGTCCTCCAGGCCGCCGACGTGCTCGCCTATCGCGCCGCCGAGGTTCCGGTGGGCGAGGACCAGCGTGAGCACCTGGAGCTGATGCGCGACGTCGCCCGGCGCTTCAATGCCCGCTTCGGTGCCGGACGCGAGATCCTCGTGGTACCCGAGCATCGCATCCCCGCCGTGGGAGCCCGGATCATGGACCTGCAGGCACCCGAGAACAAGATGTCGACCACCGGCGGCACCCCGCAGGGCACCGTGCTGGTGCTCGACGAGCCCTCGGTGATCGCCAAGAAGGTCCGCTCGGCGGTCACCGACACCGGCACCGAGGTGCGCCGCGGGCCCGACAAGGCCGGAGTCTCCAACCTGATCGAGATCCTGGCCGCTGTGCGCGCCGTCACTCCCGAGGACGTCGAGCGCGAGTTCGAGGACGCGCGCTACGGCGAGCTCAAGCAGGCGGTGGCGGACGAGGTGATCGAGTACCTCACCCCGGTGCGCGAGCGCTATCACGAGCTCCGCGCCGACGAAACCGAGCTGGAGCGCATCCTGGAGGTCGGCGCCGACAAGGCGCGCGCGATCGCGTCCGAGACGCTGGTCGACGTCCGCGAGGCGATGGGGGTGGGGGCGGGAGCGGTCCGGCCTCGCGGTTAGGGTCTACGCCGTGACGCTCGCCTACCTGGACCTGGACCTCGACGTCTTCGCAGGGCCATTCGACCTGCTGCTCACCCTGATCCTGCGCGAGGAGGTTGACCTGCTGGAGGTCGACCTGGCGGACGTGGTGATCGCCTACATCGACCATCTGGAGCGGCGCGGCGACCTGGATCTGGAGGCGGCGACCGAGTTCCTGGTGCTGATCGCGGCCCTGCTGGAGCTCAAGTCACGGCTGCTGTTGCCCGGCGAGGAGGTGGAAGAGCTCGAGCTCGATCCCGGCGAGGCCGCCGAGGAGCTGCTGGCGCGGCTGCTGGCCGCCCAGCGCTATCGCACCGCCGCCGAGCACCTCCGGGCCCGGCTGGACGACGAGTCCGGTCACCGCTTCCGCTGCGCTCCGCTGCCCGCCTGGCTGCGCAAGACCGCGCTGCAGGATGCCGGCGCCGTCTACGACCCCGGGATCCTGGCCTCGTCGATCGGCGACCTGCTTCAGGTTCCGCCGCCCGTCGACGTGCGCCACATCACGGTCGCCAAGGTGACCGTCGCCGAGCGGTTGACGCACCTGCGAAAGTTGCTGGCGGCCGGTCGGTTCACGTTCTCCGACGCCGTCGGGCGAGCCGACCGGGTGACGGTCGCCGTGACCCTGTACGCGCTGCTGGAGCTCTACAAGCAGGGCGAGGCCACCTGGGAACAGGACGAGCCGTTCGCCGAGATCACGATCAGCGGCGCGGGGTCTCCCGCGCACCGCTTGACGGCATGACCTCGGACCTGGAGCGCACCCTGGAGTCGCTGCTGTTCCTGAGCGCCGACCCCGTGCCGGCGCCGGCCCTGGCCGACGCCACCGGCGCCGAGCTGTACGAGGTGGTGACCGCGCTGGAGCGGCTACGCGAGCACTACGAGTTCGAGCGCCGCGGGTTCGTCGTGCGCGAGCTCGCCGGCGGGTGGGCGCTGAGCAGCCACCCCGAGGCCGAGGCGGCCGCTCGGCGGTTGCTGGCCAAACCGCGCACTGCGCCGCTGACCGCCGCGCAGGCCGAGACGCTGGCGATCGTCGCCTACCTGCAGCCCGTGTCCCGGCCCGAGATCGCGCGCATCCGGGGCGTCAGCGCCGAGTCGGCCGCCGGCACCCTGCTGGAGCGCGGGCTGATCGAGGAGTCCGGCCGCTCGCAGTTCGGGGCGGTGCTGTATCGCACCACCGACTTGTTCCTCAAGCTGTTCGGCCTGCACCAGGTGGCCGACCTGCCCACGATCGCGGGCTTCGACCCCACGCCCGAGTTCGAGCAGGAGCTGCGCGAGCGGTTGTTGCGCGCCGGCGAGGCGCGCGCGGGCGTCGTCGGCGTCACGGGCGGCGCGCCGACCGTCGCCACCGAGCCGCGCAGCGACGAGGACGACTAGTCGCGCCCGAGGAACCGCAACAGCGCCCGGGAGTCGTCGTCGAGCGCCTGCGCGTCCTCGTCCGACACGTCGGCGAACCGACTCAGCTCCACGCCTGAGCCCTGGAACCGCCAGGTGGCGACCGGACGACCCTTCACCAGCGCGAAGTTGCGAAACATCCCGCCGGTGACCACCGTGGCGTCGTGCTCGCCCAGCACATGGGCGCGCGATGTCCAGCCCACCAGCAGCGGCTCGAAGGCGCCCAGCAGGCGAGGCGGCGGGAGCGGTCCCGCACGCCGCGCCCCCGGGCGGCGAGCGAGGTCGATGAGCCCCTCCGGCTCGGTGCGCAGCTCGCCGGCGATCGCCTGCAGGCCGGCGCGGGCGTCGCGCAACGGCAGGCCGGCCCAGCGCGCCAGGTCGCGCTCCTCGGCGGGCCCGTGCCCGAGCAGGTAGCGGCGCGCCAGCTCGGCGAGCGCCAGCTCGCGGTCGAGCTGGCTCACGGGCCGGGGCAGCCAGTCGCGCACCAGCACATAGGCGTGCTCGCCCTGCACCATCGGGCCGCGCACCACCAGACCGGCCACCGCGGCACGGAACAGCACCTGGACGAGCGCCTGGCCCGCGACGGGAACGCCGGCGCTGAGCAGCCGCTCGCACAGCTGCGCCCGGGTCAGCGCCCCGTCCGCAGCGAGTGAGCGCTCGATCACGGCCAGGGACCGTTCGGTCATCGCGGGATCGATGCCCTCGTCCGACAGCCGGCGGGTGCTGCTCGTGATCAGCGGCGGCGTGGTCAGCGCCTGCAGCCACGGGTAGTCCTCGCTGGCCACGAGGTGCAGCGTGCCGCGATTCAGCCATGTGATGAGCAGCGAGCGCCGTTCGGTCAGCTCCCGGTCGACATCGGCGCCGGCGACGCCCCGGCTGCGGGCCCGGATCGCCAGCCGTGCGCCGCGGGGGTCCTGGGCTTGAACGGCCAGCAGCCGCCGGGCGACCTCCACCGGATCGCGAACGGGGGCCCCGGCGAGCAGCTGCGCCGTCAGCCGGCGACGCAGGACAGCGTTGCTCACGCCCCGCGCGCGGCCAGCTGTCCGCAGGCGGCCGCGATGTCGCGCCCCCGGGTCAGGCGGACCGTGGCGGCCAGCCCGTGGCGCTCGAGCTCTGCGCGGAACGCCTCGATCGCCTTCGGGCTCGAGCCCTCGTAGGAGGCCTCGGTCGGGTTGAAGGGGATCAGGTTGACCTTGAACATGCGGGGCTCCAGCGCCTCAGCCAGCTGGCGCGCCTGGACGTAGGAGTCGTTGACGCCGGCCAGCATCACGTACTCCACGAACACCATCCGCCGCTTGCTGGCGTAGTAGTCGCGGCAGGCCGCCAGCACGTCGGCCAGCGGATAGCGGTCGTTGACGGGCATCAGCTCGGAGCGCAGCGCCTCGTCGGCGGCGTGCAGCGAGAGCGCCAGGCGCAACGGCATCGGATCGTCGGCCAGCCGCCGGATCCCCGGGACCCAGCCGACCGTGGAGACGGCCGTGTGGCGGTGGCTGATCCCCAGCTCGGGGAGTCGCCGGCAGGCCTCCAGCACGGCGTCGAGGTTCATCATCGGCTCGCCCATCCCCATGAACACGGCGTGGTCGATCGGTCGGGCACCGCGCGCGAAGCGCGTGGTCCGGCGGAAGTGAAGCGCCTGGTCGAGGATCTCCGAGGCCGTCAGGTTGCGCCCGAAGCGCATCTGCCCGGTGGCGCAGAAGCTGCAGGTCAGCGGGCATCCCGACTGCGAGGACAGGCACAGCGATCGCCGCCCGTCGCGATAGCGCATCAGCACCGCCTCCACCGGCCGGCCGTCGTGCGTGTGCAGGAGCGCCTTGACAGTGCCGTCGCGAGCCTGCGCCTCCCGGTGCAGCGCCAGGCTGGAGAACGGCACCCGCTCGGTCAGCGCCGCGCGCAGGTCGCGCGGCAGGTTGGTCATCGCATCGAACCCGTCGGTGCCCTGAGCCGTCCAGCGCCACACCTGGCGGGCCCGGTAGCCGGGTTCGCCCAGGTCGGTCAACGTCTGCTCGAGCAACTGCATGTCCATGCGCTCTATGGTGGCAGCCTCGATGCGTCTGGCGAAGTTCCTGGCCACGGCGGGGGTGGCCTCGCGCCGCGCCTCCGAGCAGCTGATCCGCGAGGGGCGGGTGACGGTGGACGGCACCGAGGTCACCGATCCGGCGCGCGACGTCGGACCGCAGGACGCCGTGGCGCTGGACGGCGCGCCCGTTCACGCCGCCGCCGAGCGGGTCGTCTACGCAGTCAACAAGCCGCTCGGCGTGGTCTCCACCGCGCACGACCCGCAGCACCGCCGGACGGTCGTCTCGCTGGTGGCATCCGCGCTGCGGCTGTACCCGGTCGGCCGGCTGGACATCGACGCCGCCGGCCTGATCCTGCTCACCAACGACGGCGACCTGGCCAACCGGCTCACCCATCCGCGTTACGAGGTCCCCAAGACCTATCGCGTCGTTGTGCAGCGCCCGCCGGTGTCACCGCGCGCGGTCAGGGAACTGCGCGCCGGGGTCAGGCTCGAGGATGGCCTGACCGCCCCCGCCCGCGTCCGGCGGCTGGCCGCCGACACGATCGAGCTCACGATTCACGAGGGCCGCAACCGCCAGATCAAGCGCATGTGCGAGCACGTCGGGCACCCCGTGCGCAGCCTCACCCGCGTCGCCTTCGGGTCGCTGGCGTTGGGCGATCTGGAGCCCGGTCGCCACCGCCGGCTGACCGCCGAGGAGCTGCGCTCGCTCGAGGCCGGCCCGGGTACCACGTGACCGTTTAACCGAATCACAACCGGGTGTGCGGCACCGAGTCAGCGGCAATCGCCACTATCTTCACCGTATGCGTGAAGACGCGGGCCAGGCCGAGCCGTCGATCCGCCTGGTGACCGCTCCGGTCACCGGGTCTGCGGCGCCGAGCGCCGAGCCCGCGATCGAGCTCCCGACGCTGGGGCTGAACACGAGCCGTGCGCGCTGGATGCGGCGGGCGGCACCGATCACGTTCGGCCCCCGCGCGGGGCGCATCGGCCTCGCCGCGCTCCCGCTGGGAACGCTGTTGGTGGTGGCGTGCGCCGCGGCCGGGCCGTCGGTGCTCGTGCCGCGCAGCGCCGAGACATTCCCCAACTGGGAGGCCGGGCCGTTGCACCTGGTGACCACGCGATTGATCACCAACCCCGACACCGTGGGGATTGCCTTCAGCCTTCTGCTCGTCGTGATGATCGGCGCCTACATAGCGGTGGTGGGCGCCGCGCGGACGTTCTCGATGCGGACGGTCGCGATCGTCGTCGTGGTCCTGCACGTGATCCTGCTGCTGAGCCCGCCGTTGCAGTTGACCGACCTGTTCAACTACCTCGGTTACGCCCGGCTGGGAGCGCTTCACCACCTCAACCCCTACACCCACGTGATCAAACAGGAGATGTTCGATCCGGTGTACAGGTTCACCAGCTGGCACAGCCTGCGCAGCCCCTACGGCCAGCTGTTCTCCGCTCTCACCTATCCGCTGGCGTTCGTGTCGCTGCCGATCGCCTACTGGACGGTGAAGATCGTCACCGTGGTGCTCAGCCTCGGCTTCATCGGCCTGGTGTGGCACTGCGCGCGGCGACTCGGTCGCGACCCGCGATTCGTCGTCGCCTTCGTGGCCTTCAATCCAATCTTCCTCCTCTACGAGGTGGCGGGCTTTCACAACGACTTCTTCATGCTGGTCCCCTCGATGGGGGCGATCGCGCTGGTGCTGGCGCGGCGCGACCGGGCGGCGGGCGCGGCCCTGATGGTGGCGATCGCCGTCAAGTTCACCGCCGTGCTGCTGTTGCCGTTCCTGCTGCTGGCCGTCCGCGACCGTCCGCGTCAGCTGCGGGTGCTGCTGGGCGCGGTGCTGGCGGCGATCCCGCTGGCCGGGCTCACGTTCGCGCTGTTCGGCGTCTCGCTGCCCAACCTCCAGCAGCAGAGCTCCCTGCTGACCGACTTCAGCATCCCCAACGTCGTCGGCCTGCTGCTGCACGTCGGCGGAGGAACGCCGTCGCTGCTCAAGATCTTCACCGTGGGCGTCGTGGTGGTCGTCGCCTATGAGTTCTTTGGCAAGCGCGACTGGCTCAACGGCGCCGGCTGGTCGACGCTGGCCCTGATCGCCAGCCTCGCCTGGCTGGTGCCGTGGTACGTCGTCTGGCTGCTGCCGCTGGCGGCACTGGGCACGAGCGTCCGCCTGCGACAGTTGTGCACGGTGCTGACGGTGTTCTTGATCTTCGCGTTCGTGCCGGTGACCACCAACTACATGAACGCCCACAACATCAACCCGCTCAACACGTCGGCCGGTCACGCGTCGCAGAACCTGCAGTCCAAGCTCGCGCGCTGACGAGCGTCCGACGCGGGTCCTGTTAGCTTCGCGCCGTGAGCATCTCTCCTCCTGCCCCGATCGCCGTCGATCGGGCGCCCACCTCGCAGGCCCGGACGGGGCGCCGGCGGATCGATCCGGTCGAGCTGGGTCTGCTGGCGGTGCTGGCCGTGATCTCGATGTGGGTGGTGGCCACCGACATCGTGCAGGCGGCGCAGCATCACCTGGTGTGGACCCGCACCGATGGCTTCTTCATCGTCGACCAGATGCAGTACCTGGCGTGGATCCAATCGGCCGCCCAGCACGGGCTGATCTCCAACCTGTACGTGCTGCGCTCCTCGCCGGCCGACTACTTCCAGCCGGCGATCGTGATCTCCGGCGGCCTGCTCAAGCTGGGGATCGCCCCGTGGCTGACGCTGATGCTGTGGAAGCCGGTGGCGGTGGTGAGCTTCTTCCTGGCCGCCCGGGCCGTCGTTCACCACGTGTTCTCGCGGCGCATCGATCGCCGGGTGGCACTCGCTCTGGGGCTGCTGTTCGGATCGCTGAGCTCCGTCTACGGCTCGCTGGGGATCATCGGCGACATGATGGCGACGTGGTCGTCGTGGGGGTATCCGTTCGGCCTGATCGCCGTCGCGCTGATCGTCCTCGCCCTGCTGCGCTACGACCGCGCCCGCGCGGCCGGGCGTCTCTCCTGGACACCGGGGGTGCTGGGCGCGCTGGCGAGCAGCCTGCACCCCTGGCAGGGCGAGCTGCTGATCCTCATCGTGGCCGGCGCCGAGCTGGTGCGCGCTCCCGAGACCCTGCGGGGGCTGCGAGCGGCCGGCCACTACCGGGCGGTGTGGCGCTGGCCGGCCGATCGCCGGCTGGCGCTGCCGCTGCTGACGATCGCCCTGACGCTGGCGCCGCTGGTCTACTACCTGGGGCTCGGTCACCTGGACGTCAACTGGGAGATGGCGCGCCAGAATTCAAAGCACGCGTTCTCGTTCTGGGCGATCGCGATCGGCATCGCGCCGCTGGCCGTGTTCGCGGCGCTGGGCTACCGCGGCCGCCCGGCGGACTTCCTGGAACTGTCGTTGCGAGCGTGGGTGCCGGCGGCGCTGGTCATCTACCTCCTGTCGGCGACCGCGCTGGGCGCCACGCCGCTGCACGCCTTCAACGGGATCACGATCCCGCTGGCCGTGCTGGCGGTCAAGGGAGTGCGGGGCACGGGGCTGGCCCGGATCCCGCGGGGACGGCTGCTGGCCGGCGCGGCGGTCCTGCTGGGAACCGTGCCCGCCAACGTCTACGCGATGGCGTATGCCCACAACTACACCGCTCCGCAGTTCAACAATGGCAACTACGTCCGGGCCGACGAGCTCCGGGCGATCCGCTATCTGGACGACAACCCGGAGCATGGCGGCGTGCTCAGCCAGTTCTACCTCGGCGACCTCGTGCCCGCCTTCACCGGCCGCCAGGTGTTCGTCGGTGACTGCCTGTGGACCGAGCCCGAGTGCATCCCGCGCTCGCTGGCCGCCGACCGGTTCTTCCAGGGGCGGATGTCGCCGACGGTGGCTCGCCGCTTCGCGCTCGAGACGGGCGGGCGCTTTTTGCTGGCCAGCTGCAATCGCCACATCGATATGCGCCGCCAGCTCGGGTCGCTGATCGTCGACACGCGGCGCTTCGGTTGCGCGACGGTATGGGAGCTACGGGAGCCCGCCAAGCCCAGCGGACGGTTCGGGGCGGTGCCGCTGCACCGCCATGCCTGAGACACGGGCCGCGCCCGGCCTCTGCCAGAATGCCCGCCCGATGCGGCTGTTCGCGCTCCGAGGCGCCAATAGCGTCGAGCGAAACGAGGCGAGCGCGATCCTCGACGCCACCGCGGAGCTGCTCCGCGAGCTGATGGAGCGCAACTCCCTCACGCCGGAGGCGATGGTCAGCTGCATCCTGACGCTCACCGACGACCTCAACGCCGAGTTCCCGGCGGTGGCCGCCCGGCAGCTGGGCCTCGATCGGGTGCCGCTGCTGTGCACCCGGGAGATCCCCGTCCCCGGGTCGCTGCCGCGGGTGATCCGCACGATGGTCCACTACTACGCGCCCGAGGACCACCAGCCCCTGCACGTCTACCTAGGCGAGGCGCGGGTCCTGCGACGCGACCTGGAATCGGCACAATAGGTTTCAGCTATGGCGATCGAGTTCGGAGAGCGCATCCGCCGGATCCCCGCCTACCCGCTGGCCGCCGGTTACGACCTCGGCGAGGACGTGGCGATGCTGGCCTCCAACGAGTCCTGCTTCGCGCCGCACCCCGAGGCGATCGCCGCCGCTCACCGGGCGCTGGCAGGCGTGCACCGTTATCCCGATCCCGCTTACGCCCCGCTGCGCAGCGCCCTGTCCGATCGCTACGGCGTGCCCCGCGAGCGGATCGCGTTGGGCAACGGCTCGTGCGACATCCTGCTGTCGTTTGGCGAGGCGCTGCTGGAGCCGGGGGCGGAGCTCGTGTACGCCTGGCCGGCGTTCAGCGTGTATCCGCACCTGGCCGCCGCGTCGGGCGCGCGGGCGATCGAGGTGCCGCTCGACGTCGAGGACCGCCACGACCTGGACGCGATGGCCGCCGAGATCACCGTGGCCACGCAACTGGTCCTGATCTGCAATCCCAACAACCCGACCTCCACCTCGCTCGGACTGGAGGAGATCGAGGAGTTCCTCGCCCGCGTCCCGCGCCACGTGTGCGTGATCCTGGACGAGGCCTACGTGGAGTTCGCGCTGGCGGTCGGCGACACCTACGCGTCGCTGGACCTGCTGCGCCGGTGGCCCAACCTGGTGCTGCTGCGCACGTTCTCCAAGGCCTACGGACTGGCCGGCCTGCGCGTCGGCTACGGGCTGTGCGGCACCGAGGAGCTGCGCGCCGCCGTCGACCAGGTGCGCCAGCCGTTCTATCTCAACATGGCCGCCCAGGCGGCCGCCGTGCAGGCGCTGCTTCACCAGGACGAGGTCGAGCGGCGCGTCACCCACACCGTCGCCGCCCGCGTGGCGCTGACCGACGGCCTGCGCCGGCTGGGGCTGTGGGTGGCCGACTCCGACGCCAACTTCATCTGGACCCACCTTCCCGACGACGCCGACGAGGACGCCACGATCAGCGGGCTGCGCGACCGCGGCGTGCTGGTGCGCGCCGGCCGAGCCCTGGGACGCCAGAACTCACTGCGGGTCACGATCGGCACCGACGCCGAGAACCGCCGCTTCCTGGCGGCCATGTCCGAACTGGTCTGAGCGCACTGAGCGTCCGTGTGCACAGGCCGGCCTGGGCGCTGCCGGTCGTCGTGGCGGTCGTCCTCCTCGCGGCGTCGATCGCCTTCGTGGCCGTCGTCGGCTTCCGGCCGTCCTTCGACCCCTATGGGTGGCTGGTGTGGGGACACCAGACGCTCCACGGCCACCTCGACACCGACGCAGCGCCCTCGTGGAAGCCGCTGACGTTCATCTTCACCGTGCCCTACGCGCTGTTCGGCCACACCGCGGTGTGGCTGTGGACGGTCACCGCGGTCGCGGGGACGTTGGGCGGCGCGGTGTTCGCCGCGCGCATCGCCTACCGGCTCACCGGGGCGGGTGCGGAGCAGGCTCAGCGCCGCTGGGCGCCCTACGTGGCCGGCGGGGTGGCGGGCATCGGGGTGCTCGGCATCAACACCTACTCGCACTGGACCCTGATCGCCAACGCCGACCCGCTCAATGTGACGCTTCTGTTGGCCGCGATCGACGCGCATCTGTCGAGGTGGCCGCGCCTGGCCTTCGCGGTCCTCGTGCTCGCCGCGCTCGGCCGGCCAGAGGTGTGGCCGTTCGCCGGGCTGTACGCCGTCTGGCTGTGGGTGCGGGAGCCCTCGGCGCGTCCGTGGGCGCTGCTGGGACTCGTCCTCATCGCCGCCGCCTGGTTCGCCGTCCCGGGGCTCACGTCCAAGAGCTGGCTGCGGCCGGGGGACCTGGCGCTCAACCAGGGGACGGTCATCCACGGCAACAAGATCGTCGGAGTGTTTGACCGCTGGCGCAGCCTGTACGAGCCGCCCATGCAGATCGCGGCGGCGCTCGGAGTGCTGCTGGCGGCGGTGCGCCGGGACGCTACGACGCTCGGCCTGGCGGCCTGCGCCGCGCTGTGGGTGATCGTCGAGATCGCCTTCGCCTACCACGGCTGGTCGGCGGTGTCGCGCTACCTGCTCGAGCCCGCGGCAGTGATGGTTGTCGTGGCCGGCGGGTTCGTCGGCCGGCTGCTGTCGGACACCTCCGGCCGGGGGTTCGCCGTCGGGCTGCTCGGTCCGGCCCTGGTGCTCGTGCTGCTCGCGACGCTGGTGCCGGCGGCGCTCGACCGCGAGCGCACCTGGCATGCGCAGATCAGCCGTGCGCGCGACGACGCGAAGGTGATCGATGGCCTGAGCACCGTCGTCGCTCGGGTCGGTGGGGGACGGCGCATCCTGCGCTGCGGCCAGGCGGTCTCGTACAACCGCCTGCAGAGTACCGTCGCGTGGACGATCGGGGTCAACGTCGGCAAGGTGGGGTACAACGTGGCCAAGTCGATCGCTCGCGGCGATCCGATCGTCGTCCTCACACCGCAGCGGCAGGGGTGGCGGGTGCGGCCCTACAACCAGACCGGCGTCGCGGCGGCGGCGTGCGCCCATCTCGGCGTCGACAGCCCCAGCGGCTGACGTCGCGGTTGCGGGAGGGCGGGGCGGTCTGCTAGAACCCCGCGCAGCGCATGAACGATCTCGCCCCCACTTTCGGCTGGTCCTTCTACGCGCGCTTCGTCTGGCGATTTAGCTAGGCGCTCGGCCACACCCCCGCACCCGCCGACCGACCGGCGGGAGTGCTCGGAGGTCGGGCGCCGACTCATTCCCCTGGTCGGTCCAGGTGTTTCTTTACAGTTTCCGGGCGTGGGAAAGGACCAGTTGCCGATGATTGCAGTGGAGCAGGAACACGAACAGGCGGTACTCAGAATCGCCGGCCGACCGATCGGCGGCCCGCATTTCGCGATGATCGCCGGGCCGTGCACGGTCGAGTCGCGCGAGCAGGTGCTGGAAGCCGCGGCCGCTGTGAGCGATGCCGGCGCCACGATGTTCCGCGGCGGTGCCTACAAGCCGCGCACCTCTCCCTACGCGTTCCAGGGGCTCGGCCAGGAGGGGCTGCGCCTGCTCGCCGAAGCCAAGGCGCAGACGGGCCTGCCGATCGTCACCGAGGTGATGGACGCGCGCGACCTGGAGGAGTTGCTGGAGGTCGCCGACGTGCTACAGATCGGCGCGCGCAACATGCAGAACTACACGCTGCTGTCCGAGGTGGGCCGCTGTGGACGCCCGGCGCTGCTCAAGCGCGGGCTCTCGTCCACGCTCGACGAGCTGCTGATGGCCGCCGAGTACATCCTCAAGGAGGGCAACGAGGCGGTGATCCTCTGTGAGCGCGGGATCCGCACGTTCGAGACCTCGTACCGCTTCACGCTGGACCTGATGGCGATCCCCGTGCTGAAGGCTCGTACGCATCTGCCGGTGATCGTCGACCCCAGCCACGCCGCCGGCCGGCGAGACCTGGTGGAGCCGATGTCGCTGGCCGCCGCCGCCGCCGGTGCCGACGGGATCATCGTCGAGGTCCACCCGCGTCCCGACGAGGCGATCTGCGACGCGGCCCAGCAGCTGCCGGCGGCCGAGTTCGCCGACTACCTGGAACGCGTCCGCGCCGTCGCGGCGATTGCCGGCAAGGTGCTCTAGTGCGGCGTTCCGAAAGGGATTTCCACAACGGTGCACTAGGTTGACCCTGTGACCCTCACCGGGCTCTCACGTTCGAACTCGATCCGCGACCAGCGAATCGAGCGGGTCGTCGGGCTGGCGTCGCCGCGCGCGCTGATCGAGGAGCTGCCCCTGTCAGACGATCACGCCGAGGTGCTGCTGCGCGGCCGATCCGAGGTGCAGGCGATCCTCGAGGGACGCGACGACCGGCTGCTGGTGGTCGTCGGCCCCTGCAGCGTCCACGACGTCGCGGCTACCCGGGAGTACGCGCAACGGCTGTCAGCCCAGCTCAAGCACCGCCGCGACGACCTGTGCCTGGCGATGCGGGTGTACTTCGAGAAGCCGCGCACCAGCCTCGGCTGGAAGGGCCTGATCAACGACCCCCATCTGGACGGCTCCTCCGACGTCAACACCGGCCTGCGGATGGCTCGGCGGCTGCTGCTCGAGGTGCTCGAGTTGGGGCTGCCGGTCGGCTGTGAGTTCCTGGACCCGATCACCCCGCAGTACATCTCCGACGCCGTCTGCTGGGGGGCGATCGGCGCGCGCACGGTGGAGAGCCAGATCCACCGCCAGCTCGGGTCCGGTCTGTCGATGCCGGTCGGCTTCAAGAACCGCACCGACGGCAACGTGCAGGTGGCCGTCGACGCCGTCCGCGCCGCCGGCGTGTCGCACGCGTTCGCCGGCATCGACGAGAACGGGACGCCCGCGATCCTCTACACCCGCGGCAACGAGGACAGCCACGTGATCCTCCGCGGCGGCACGGGCGTCCCCAACTACTACACCGAGTCCGTGGCCCAGGCGATCGGGCTGCTGCGCGCCGCTTCACTGCCCGAGCGCGTGATGATCGATCTCAGTCACGACAACAGCGGCAAGGACCCCGACCGCCAGCCCGCGGTCGCCGTCGCCGTCGCCGAGCAGATATCCGCCGGGCAGTCGGCGATCTGCGGCGTGATGCTCGAATCGTTCCTGGTCGCCGGCCGCCAGGACCTGGATGCCGAGCCACCCCGTCCACTCGTCTACGGCCAGTCGATCACCGACGGCTGCATTGGCTGGGACGCGACGGTCGAGGTGCTCGACACCCTCGCCGCGGCCGTCCGAGCCCGCCGCGACGCGCGCTGAGCCCGCCGCCCGGCATGCGGATGGCGGTCATCGGGGTGGGGCTGATCGGCGGCTCGGTGGCGCTCGCCGCCCGGGAGCGCCTGGATGCCTCGGTGGCCGGCTACGACGACTCCGCCCCGGCTCTGGAGGCCGCGCTGAGCCGCGGGGTGATCGACCGCGCGGCCGACTCGGTGTCAGACGCGGTCGACGGCGCGCAGGCGGTGTTCGTGGCCGCCCCGGTGGGCGTCCTGCCGGAGCTGGTCGGCGAGGCGCTGACCGCGGCGGCCGGCGACTGCGTGGTCTCCGACGTGGGCTCCACCAAGCGCGCGATCGTGGCCGCTCACGACGACGCCCGCTTCGTCGGCGGTCATCCGATGGCCGGCGCCGAGACGGCGGGCGTGCAGCACGCCCGGGCCGATCTGTTCGAGGGGGCGACCTGGTATCTGACGCCGGGCGCCACGACGTCGGGGGTGCTCTACGAGCGCCTGCACCGCCTCCTCTACGGACTGGGCGCGCGGCCGACGGCGATCGACCCCGAGACCCACGACCGGATGCTGGCCGCCGTCTCGCACCTGCCCCACGTGCTGGCCAACGTGCTCGTCGCCCAGGCCGCCGCGACGCTGGCCGCCGGCTCCGAGCGCCTGCCGGCCGCCG
Source organism: Solirubrobacteraceae bacterium (assembly GCA_017882405.1). The sequence goes on from JADGPO010000110.1 coordinate 24,841, forward strand.
GACCGAGCTTCCGCGACGCCACCCGCGTCGCCGGCGCGCCGAGCGCGATCTGGACCGACATCTACCTGAGTAACCGCGACGCGCTGCGCGACGAGATCGACGGGGCGCTGGCGCGCCTGCACGCGGTGCGCGACGCGCTGGACGCGGGCGACGCCGACGCCGTGACCGCGTGGAACGACGCGGCCGCCGCCGACCGCCGGCGCCTGCTGGAGGGCCAGCTGGCCGGGGGAGAGCTGTTCGAGCTGCGCGCGTCGGTTCCCAACCGCCCCGGGGTGATCGCGCAGCTGGCGCTGGAGCTCGGCCGGGCCGGGGTCAACATCACCGACATGGCCCTGTACCCGGCCAGCGACATGCGCGAGGGAGTGGTCGCGCTGTGGATCGCGGGCGCCACCGCCGCCGAGCGGGCGCAGCAGCTGGTGGTCGGACTCGGCTTCCCGGTGGCGCGCCCGTGAACGTGCGCTTTGACTCGGGCGTGCGCCTGCGGGGCACGATCACCCCGCCGGCCGACAAGTCGATATCACACCGCGCGGCGATCGTCGGCGCGATGGCCTCCGAGCCGGTGCGGGTGACCAACTACCTGGACGCCGCCGACACCCGGTCCACGCTGCAGGCGGTACGCGATCTGGGGGCGATCGTGGAGCAGCGCCCCGACGACCTCCTGATCCGGGGCGTGGGGATGCGCAACGCGATGGCACCCGAGCGGGCGATCGATGTCGGCAATGCCGGCACCCTGATGCGGCTGCTGCCCGGCTGGCTGGCCTTCCAGCAGGGGGCGGCGTTCACGCTCGACGGCGATGACTCGATCCGCCGCCGGCCGGTGGACCGGATCGCCGCGCCGCTGCGTTGCATGGGCGCGCGCGTGGAGGCCCGCGACGACCGCTTCGCCCCGTTCACCGTGCACGGCGAGAGCCTCAACGGCATCGACTACGAGCTGCCGGTGGCCTCGGCACAGGTCAAGGCGTGCGTGCTGCTGGCCGGCCTGGCCACCTCCCACACCAGCGTGCGCGAGGCGGTCGCCACCCGCGACCACACCGAGCGGATGCTGCTCTCGGCCGGCGCGCAGGTCGGGCGCGAGGCACTGCCCGCCGGTGGCTACCTGTCGAGCGTGGGCAACTGCGACGAGCTGGTGATCGAGCACATCGCGGTGCCCGGGGACCTGTCGAGCGCCGCCTTCCTGATCGCTGCCGGAGTGCTCGTGCCGGGCTCGCGGCTGGTGCTGAACGGCGTCGGGGTCAACTGGACGCGAGCGGGCTTTCTGGCGATCGCCCAGCGCATGGGCGCGGTGGTGGTCGGCGACCTGGAGGAACCGGGCGCGTTCGGCGCTGCCGAGCCGGTGTGCGACCTCGACGTCTGCAACGGGCCGATCGAGGCCACCACCGTGGAGGCCGGCGAGGTGCCGCTGGCGATCGACGAGCTGCCCCTGGTCGCCCTGCTCGGCTGCTTCGCCGAGGGCGAGACGGTCGTGCGCGGCGCCGGCGAGCTGCGCGTCAAGGAATCGGATCGGATCGCCGCCGTGGTCGAAGGCCTGCGGGGGCTGGGGGCCGACATCGAGGCGCTGGCCGACGGGTTCGTCGTGCGCGGCACCGGCGGCCTGCGCGGTGGGCGCCTGGAGGCTCATGGCGACCACCGGCTGGCGCTGCTGGGGGCGGTGGCGGGCGTAGCCTCCCGCGAGGGCGTGGAGGTCATCGGGATGGACGCCGCCGACGTGTCGTATCCCGGATTCATCGACGACCTGGCCAGCCTGTCGGGATGACGGTCGTGGCGATCGACGGCCCGGCGGGCGCGGGCAAGTCCAGCGTGGCGAGGGCGGTGGCCGCCAAGCTCGGCTTCACGTACCTGGACTCCGGCGCGATGTACCGGGCGGTGGCGCTGGCCGCCCCGCGGGTTCAATCGGGTCCCACCCACCCCACCCACCCCACCCACCCCACCCACCCCACCCACCCCGCCCACTTGGCGCAGGTGGCCGAGACGGTGTCGATCGAGCTCGGCGAGCGGGTGCTGCTGGACGGACGCGACGTGACGGCGGAGATCCGTTCCCCCGAGGTGTCCGAGGCCGCCTCGGTGGCGGCCTCGCTGCCGGCCGTGCGCGCGGCGATGGTGGTCCAGCAGCGGCGCCTCCTGAGTCACGGAGACTGGGTGGCCGAGGGCCGCGACATCGGCACCGTGGTGGCGCCCGAGGCAGAGGTCAAGGTGTTCCTCACGGCCAGCCCGGAGGCTCGCGCCAAGCGCCGCGCCGACGAGCTGGGCATCGACCGCGCGACCGTGCTGGCCGAGCAGGTGATCCGCGACCAACGCGACTCCGAGCGCGAGCACTCACCGCTGCGGGCGGCCGACGACGCCGTCAGCGTTGACACGACCAACCTGAGCTTCGACGAGGTGGTCGCAAAGATCGTCGAGCTGGTGCGCTCTCGGACTTAACGCATACTGAGTCCCATGAAGGTCGCCATCGTCGGTTATCCAAACGTCGGCAAGTCCTCGCTGGTCAATCGCCTGACCGAGTCGCGCGAGGCGGTCGTCCATGAGCGCCCCGGGGTCACCCGCGATCGCAAGGAGCTGCGCACCGAGTGGAACGGGCGCGCGCTGACATTGATCGACACCGGCGGGATCGACCTGGAGGACCGCGACACGCTGGCTCGCCAGATCCAGGATCAGGCTCGCGCCGCGCTGGCCGATGCCGATGCCGCGGTGCTGGTGGTCGATGCCCGCGCGGGGCTGCGCCCGGGCGATCAGGAGATGGCCGAGCTCTTGCGCCGCGCGCCGCTGCCCGTGCTGGTGGCCGCCAACAAGATCGACAGCGTCAAGGACCTGTCGCTGTCGGCCGACTTCTACTCGCTCGGCCTGGGGGAGCCTATCGCCGTGTCCGCCGCCCAGGGGCTGGGCACCGGCGACCTGCTGGACCGGATCGCCGCGCTCGCGCCCGACGCGCCCGACGACGCGGGCGACGACGACGCGGTCCGCCTGGCTCTGATCGGCCGTCCGAACGTCGGCAAGTCCTCGCTGCTCAATCGCTTCAGCGGCTCGGACCGGGTGATCGTCTCGCCCGTGGCCGGCACCACCCGGGACGCGATCGACCTGCCGATCACCTACGGAGACCGTGAGCTGGTCCTGGTCGACACCGCCGGCATCCGTCGCGCGGCCAAGGTGGGGGAGTCGCTCGAGTACTACACCGCGCTGCGCTCCCAGCGTGCCGCCGAGCGTGCCGACGTCGCCCTCGTCGTATGCGACGCCACCGACGGTGTCACCACCCAGGACCTGCGGATCGCCGAGCTGGCGATGCACTCGGGCTGTGCCACGGCGCTGGTGCTCAACAAGTGGGACATCGCCGAGGAGGTCGACCTCGAATACGAGCGAGCCCGGGTGCACAAGAAGCTGCGCCTGCGACCGCGGGTGCTCACCGCCAGCGCCAAGACCGGCCGCCACGTGGAACGGCTGCTGATCGAGGCCGTCACCCTCGCGGATCGCACCCGGACGCGCATCACCACCCCGCAGCTCAACCGCTTTCTCTCCGAGGTGGTCGCCGCGCGCCAGCCGCCCGTCGGCGCCGGCGGCAAGGGGGCGGGCTCCGGTCACCGCCTGCGCCTGCTGTTCATGACCCAGACGGCCGAGCGCCCGCCGCGCTTCTCGATCCAGGTCAACTCGCGGGCGCGCGTCACCCGCGACTACGCCTACTTCATCGAGAACCGCCTGCGCGAGCGCTACCGCCTGGAGGGCGTGCCGGCGATCATCGACTTCGTCGAGCGCAACGAGCGCCGGCCGGTCAGCAGCCGCGGATCACGTGGCGCACGCGGCGCGGCCGCGTGATTGATTTTGCTGCGTGAGTGACGCCCTGGCCGAAGAGGCGCCGCCGCCGGCCGACCCGGTGATGTCGTCCGGGCGCGACGCCGACCTCGCCAAGCTGCTGTCGGTGCGGTCAGACGTCGGCCGGCGGGTCGCCGCGCAGGCCGTGCAGCGCCCGGTCGACGGTGCGCACGATCCCCCGCGGGTTCCCCACGCCGCGGAAGGAGAAGTCGAAGTCGGCCTCGGCGGCGGTGTCGAAGTCGACTGACCCGATCCTCAGGATCCGGTCCCACAGCGACTGGTCGGAGTTGACGTTCTGGATGCGCTCCAGCCTCGTCTGGTGAAGCTCCTTGGACAGAATGCCCAGCTCGATCGCCAGCCGCTGGTTGGTGATGGAGTACGTGGTCTGGAGGCGCTGCACTTGGCCGATCGCCACCAGTACCGCGAACACCACGACCACGGCGACCACCACCCATCCGATCTTGACGTGATGGTCGGCAAGCCGTGTGATCACCCCCACGATCACGCCGACCACCAGGCTGAGCACCAGCCCCTTGGAGTAGAACGGGGCGAGCGAGCGCCACGACGGGTGGCCGTGGAAGAAGATCTCCTCGCCGGGCTCCGGGTCCACGGGGGGAGAGTAACCCGCCGGGCGGCACCCTACTGTCGATAGCGATGACGATCGCTCGCGTCCAGCCACTGACCCGGACCCGTGCTGTGCGCGGGCTCTTCGATTACATCCTCAGCGCCGAGCACGCGGACGTCGCCGTGGGCTCGCTGCTGCGGGTGCCGTTCGGGGCCCAGCGCACGCTGGGCGTGGTCGTCGAGCTGGCGGAGCGCTCGGAGCTCGATCCCGACCGGCTGGCCGAGCCCGAGGCGGTGCTCGGTGCCGGACTGAGTTCCGATCTGGTGGCCCTGGCCCAGTGGATGGCAGACGAGTACTGCTCCACTCCCGGGCGGGCGCTGTCGCTGATGCTGGCCCCCGGCGCGGCCTCGAAAAACGGTCCCACCCACCCCCACCGCGTGCTGGTGGCGCAGCTCACGGACGCCGGAGAAGCCGCGCTCGCCGACGGCACCCGGCTGACCGACGGCCAGCGGGCGCAGCTCACCGCGCTGCACGCCACCGGGGCGACGCTCGCCTCCGAGCTGGGCACGAGCGGCCTGCGGCGCCTGGAGTCCCGTGGCCTGGTAGCGCTGCAGCGCCGGGTGCGTCCGCGCCGCCCCGCCCAGCGCGCGGTGGGGGCGGCGTCGGCGCTCGCGCCCGCGCTCACCCCCGATCAGGACGCCGCGCTGCAGACGCTGCTGGCCGCGCTGGGGGCCCCGCCGAGTGCCGACGCCGGCTTCCTGCTGCAGGGCGTCACCGGCTCAGGCAAGACGGAGGTCTATCTGGGGGCCGTCGAGGCCACCCTGCGCGCCGGGCGCTCGGCGATCGTGCTCGTGCCCGAGATCGCCCTCACCCCGCAGGTGCTGTGGCGCTTTCAGGCGCGCTTCGGCGACGTGGTGGCGGTGCTGCACTCCGCGCTGCGCCAGGGAGAGCGCCACGATGAGTGGATGCGGCTGCGCACCGGAGAGGCGCGAGTCTGCGTCGGTCCCCGCTCGGCGGTGTTCGCGCCCGTCGCGGACCTGGGGCTGGTGGTGGTCGACGAGGAGCACGAGAGCTCCTATAAGCACGAGGGCGATCCCCGCTACGACGCCCGGCGCGTCGCGTGGTGGCGCGCGCGGCGCAGCGGCGCGGTGCTGGTGTTCGGCTCGGCCACCCCGCGGCCCGAGAGCGTGAAGGAGATGCGGCGGCTGCGTTTGCCCAGGCGGGTGGACCGCCGGCCGATGCCGCCCGTGCAGGTGCTGGACATGCGCGGCCATCACCAGCCGCTGCACCCCGAGACCCGCATGGCGCTCGCTGACCTGCGCCGCGCCCGCGGCAAGGCGATCCTGCTGCTCAACCGCCGTGGCTGGTCGAACTTCCTCTCCTGCCGGGCCTGCGGGCGGGTGTGGCAGTGCCCCAACTGCGACGTGGCGCTGGTGCTGCACCGCCATGGTGGCTTCGTCGCCTGCCACCACTGCGGCCACCGCGAGGCCGTGGCCGAACGTTGCCCCGCCTGCGCCTCGGTGTCGGTGGCCCGCCATGGCGCGGGAACCGAGCGCATCGAGCACGAACTGCGCGAGGCGCTGGGTCTGGACAGCTTTCCGATCTTCCGCCTCGATGCCGATGCCTCCACGCTGGACGCCCGCGCCCGGACCCTGCAGGCCTTTGAGCGCGCCGAGGCGGGGGTGCTGGTGGGCACCCAGATGGTCGCCAAGGGCCACGACTTCCCCGACGTTACGCTGGGCGTTGTGCTGGATGCCGACCAGACGCTGCGCTTCCCGGACTTTCGCGCCGAGGAGCGCACGTTCGCGCTGATCACCCAGCTGGCGGGCCGTACTGGCCGGGGCGCGCTTGAAAGCCGGGTGCTCGTGCAGACCCTGGCGCCGGACGCACGGCCGATCGGCTACGCGGTCCGCCACGACTCCGACGGCTTCGTGGCCGACGAGCTCACCCGCCGGGAGGCGCTGGGCTATCCGCCGTACGCCTCGCTGATCCGCATCGTCTGCTCGGCGCCCGACGACGCGCTGGCCCGCGATGGCGCTGCCGCCCTGCACGAAGCGCTCGCCGGGATCGATGCCGCCGTGCTCGGCCCGGCGCCGCTGTTCAAGCTGCGCGGGCGCTTCCGCCACCAGCTGGTGATCAAGGCGAACACCCGGCAGCCGGCGATCGAGGCCGTCGGCCGGGCGGTTGACGCTGTCGCTCCCGGCGTGGCCAGGCGCGGGGCCAGCGTCAGCGTCGACGTCGACCCGCAGTGACCGGAATATGGTCCTAAAATCAATCTCGTGTCAGAGCACGTCACCAACACCGAGGTCGCCGAGCCCCAGGATCCTGAGCAGCTCGACGAGCGCGAGGAGGCGGTCGAGCCCGAAGAGCTCGACCCCGAGGTAGCCGCCCGCCGCGCCGCCGCGCTTGCCCATGTCCGCAAGTTCGGCGATCCCGTGCTGCGCACCCGCGCGCGCCCCGTGGACCGCTTCGACGACGCCCTGCGCGAGGAGGTGGCGCGCATGGGGATGCTGATGAACGACGCGATCGGCGTCGGCCTGGCCGCCACCCAGGTGGGGGTGCTGCATCGCCTGCTCGTCTACCGCGTGCATCAGCAATCGCCCGTCTCCGCGCTGGTCAACCCCGAGATCGAGTGGGCGGGCTCGGAGCTCGAGACGCTCGAGGAGGGCTGCCTGAGCCTGCCCAACGTGCACGTCGAGGTCGAGCGGCCGGTGTACGTGCGCGTCAAGGCGCTCAACGAATTCGGCGAGCCGGTCTCGATCGAGGCCTCCGGCCTGGAGGCGCGCGTGATCCAGCACGAGGTCGACCATCTCGACGGCGTGCTGGTGCTCGACCGGATCCCACGCTCGCAGCGCAAGGAGGCGATGAAGGCGCTGCGCGAGGCGCTGCCCGCCTGACGGGCGCGGGTGGGTCCGAACGGATCCCGCCGCCGGTGCGAACCGTCTATCTCGGCACCTCGCAGTTCGCCGCCGCCGTGCTGCGGCGGCTCGCCGATTCGCCGCACCGCCCGCAGCTCGTCGTCACCCGGCCGGATCGTCCGCGCGGCCGTGGCCGGCGAATGGCCGCGCCGCCCGTCGCCGACGCCGCCCGCGAGCTGGACATCGAGCTCGACCAGCCGCAGTCGGTCAACGACGCGCAGGCGCGCGCCCGGATCGCCGCCGCCCGACCGGAGGCCGTGATCGTGTGCGCGTTCGGGGCACTGATCAAGGAGCCGCTGCTCTCGGACTACGCGATGCTCAACGTGCACCCCTCGCTGCTGCCGCGCTGGCGCGGGGCGGCGCCGATTGAGCGCGCGATCATGGCCGGCGACGAGCGCACCGGGGTGAGCATCATGCGGGTCACCGCGGGGCTGGACTCCGGCCCGGTGTGCCTCTCCGGGGAGGAGTCGATCGCGGCGGAGGACACCTACGGCACGCTGGCCGGCCGCCTGCAGGAGCTGGGCGGCGAGCTGCTCGTGCGCGCGCTGCACGAGTGGGTGGGTGGGATCCGATTCACCGAGCAGGACGCGTCACAGGCGACCTACGCCGATAAAATCGGCGCCGAGGACCGGCTGCTCGACGGCCGCCGCGCGGCGCAGGAGCTGGCCCGCGTGGTCCGCGCGCTGGCGCCCCATATCGGCGCGGGCGTGATCGGACCCGACGGAGCACGCCTGGGCGTGTGGGAGGCGTCCGCCCGGCCCGCGCGCGACGGCGACCCTGGTCCGGGCGAGCTCGCCCTGGACGGCCCGCTGCCCGTGCTCGGCTGCTCGCCGGGCGCGCTGGAGCTGAACTGCGTCCAGCCGGCGGGGCGCCGGGCGATGGCGGCCGACGCCTGGCTGCGCGGCCTCCGCGCATGACCGCCGCCGGATCGACCCGGCAGGCGCCCGAGGTGTCGCCGGCCCGCGCCTGCGCGTTCGCGGTGGTGCGCCGCGTGTTCGAGCAGCAGGCCTATGCCGACCGCGCGCTGCACGCCGAGGCCCGCGATCTGGACAGCCGCGAGCGGGCGTTCGCGATGGCGCTGGCCTACGGCACGGTGCAGCGTGTGGCCACCCTGGACCACGTGCTCACCCGGCTGTCGGACCGTCCCCCCGAGCGCCTGGATGCGCCGGTCCTGGCCGCCCTCCGTCTCGGTCTGCTGCAGCTGCTCTTCCTGGACGGGGTGGCCGACCACGCCGCCGTCCACGAGTCGGTCCAGCTGGCCAAGCGCTCGTCGCCCGCTGGAGCGGGGCTGGTCAACGCCGTGCTGCGGCGAGCGACTCGCGAGGGTGCCGGGATCCTGGCGGCGCTGGACGACCGCACTCCCCAGGCGGCCGCGGTCCTGCATTCGGTGCCGCTGTGGCTGGCCGAGCTGTGGTGGCGCGAGCTGGGCGCCGAACGCGCGCGGGAGCTGCTGGCCGGCGTCAACCGTCCGGCCGAGTCGGCGCTGCGGGTCAACACCCTGGCGGCCGACCCGGCGGCGGTGGCGTCCGAGCTGGGGGTGGCGAACCGGCCCGCGCCCGGCGTTCCCGAGGGGCTGATCCTCGACGGCCCGTTCGATGCCCACGCCTCGCCGCTGTGGGCGCGCGGGGCGATCATGCCCCAAGCGCGGTCCTCGATGGCCGTCGCCCGGGCGCTGGGCCCCCAGGCCGGAGAGCGCGTGCTCGACCTGTGCGCCGCCCCGGGAGGCAAGACGACCCATCTGGCCGCTCTGATGGCAGATGAGGGCGCGGTGATTGCCGTCGAGCGCCATCCCGGTAGGGCGCGGGCGCTTGAGCGAACGCTAGGTCGCATGCAGGCGAGCTGCGCCACCGTAGAGGTCGCCGATGCCGCCGTGACTCGCGCCCACCCGCCCCACTTTGACCGAGTGCTGATCGACCCGCCGTGCAGCGGCCTGGGCACGCTGCAGTCGCGCCCGGATCTGCGCTGGCGCGTCAACCCCGGTCAGATCGCCGAGCTGGCGACCCGGCAGGCCGCGATCCTGCGCGCGGGGGCGGCCTGCACCCGGCCCGGAGGGACGCTGGTCTACTCGGTGTGCACGATCAGCCGCGTCGAGTCAGACGACGTGATCGACGTGTTCCTCGCCGAGCGCCCCGATTTCGCCGCCGATCGGCCGCCGGTGCGGACGGCGCCCGATCGCGACGGCACCGACGGGTTCTTCATCGCCCACCTCTGCCGTCGGTGAAGTACGTTAACCTTTGTTGAGCGATGAGCGATCCAGCCGTCAAGCTCGGGCCCGAGTGCCCCGGCTGCGGAGAGCCGTGGCTGCGCCCCACAGCCGTGCCGGGCCGCTATCGCTGCGTGTACTGCCTGCAACGGTACGAGATGGTCTCGGTGTGCCCCGACTGCGGCGAGCACTCTACGATCGTGCGGATGTCCAGCACGGCGATCGTCGAGTGCAACCACTGCCACGGCAGCATGCTCGTGGCAGTCTGACCCGGCATGTCCACCACGGCCGCCCCCGCGGTTGCGCTGACCGAACTGCGCGTCGCTCCCTCGATCCTGTCGGCGGATTTCGCCCGGCTGGGCTCGCAGGTGCAGGAGGTGCTGTCGGCCGGGGCGCGCGTGATCCACGTCGACGTGATGGACGGCCACTTCGTTCCCCCCATCACCTTCGGGGCCGTGATCGTCTCAGCGCTCGCCGACCTCGTTCACGACGCCGGTGCGATCATCGACGTGCACATGATGGTCGACCGCCCCGAGCGCCACGTGCAAGACATCGCCAAGGCCGGCGCCGACAACATCACGATCCACCTCGAGGCTACGCCCCACGTGCACTACACGCTGTCGGACATCCGCGACGCGGGCTGCCGCGCGTGCGCCGCGATCTGCCCGGCGACGCCGATCGACACGCTCGCCGACGTCGCCCAGGACATGCTCGACATGGCCCTATGCATGACGGTGAACCCCGGATGGGGCGCGCAGTCGTTCATCGGGCACTCGCTGGACAAGGTCGCGCGGCTGCGGGCGGCGCTGCCCGACACGGTCGGCCTGGAGGTCGACGGCGGCATCCACGAGCAGACCGCCCCTCCGGTCGTGCAGGCGGGCGCCAACGTGCTGGTCGCCGGCTCGGCGGTGTTCAACTCCGAGGATCCCGGCGAGACCTATTCGCGTATCGCGGCGGCCGCCGGCGCGCTCTGAGCCTGGACTGAGGGCCCCGCGGTGCCCCGCCGGTAGACCGCGTAGAGCAGGAAGGTCAGGACGGCCGTCGCGATGAAGTAGCCGACCTCCACCCGCGTGACCTGCGAGTGGATCGTCGGCAGCGTGACGAAGGCCACGAACAGCGCGGCCGCCAACAGCCAGCAGCCGCACGCCGCCGCCGCTCGCCCGCGCGCCAGAGCCGCCTGGTTGAGCGTGCCCGAGATCAGGTGCAGGCCCATCCCCAGACCGACGATCGCCAGACCCACGCGCCCGTAGGTAAAGCCCTTGTCGCCGAGGAAGATCGTCATCACCGGCGGCCCGATCACCAATAGGCCCAGGGCGACGGCCGTTCCGAAGGCGGCGATCACCAGGATCGTCGTGCGGATCGCCTGGTGGAACTCGTCGGCCGACTCGCGCGCCTCCAGGCCGGCGAGGTGGGGGAGGATCGACGTCTGGATCGCCTGGAACAACTGCAGCGGGGCCCGCACGATCAGCATCACGTTGAACACGAAGCCGGTCAGTCCGCTGGTCAGGTTGCCCCCGGCGTTGGCGGCGACGATCAGCACGCCGGCGTTCATCAGCATCTGCTCGGAGAACATGATCCCCACCACCGAGACCGCGAAGCCGGCCCCGTGGCGCAGAGACAAATCGGTGTTGGCCTCCTCGAGTGCAGCGTGGACCGGACCCTCGCCCGCCGCGTCGGCCACCGCCACCTCCGGCGAGGCGCGCAACCGCACCCGTGAGAAGGCGAACGGCATCACCGACAGCGAAGCGAAGGGCGCCACGGCCATCCCCAGGCCCACCACACCCTGGCCGGAGCCGATCCCCACGGCCACCGCCAGGGGGAACAGGAACCGGCTGGTCGACTCCAGGAACACCAGGGCGCCGTAGAGCGCGAACCGCTGATGGCCGGCCAGCCAGCCACGCGCGAAGTAGCTGCCGGCATACGCCAGCACCCCCACCACCAGGATCCAGTACAGCGCCGCGGAGCCGTCGAACATGCCGTTCTGGATCGGACCGTGCAGTGCCAGCGCGACGATCAGGAAGGTCAGCGCGAAACCGAGCTGGATGCAAGCCGGCACCCGCAGCGAGTGGCCGTGCAGCCCGCGCGCGCGGCGGTCGGCGATCGTGCGCGAGAGCAGCTGCTCGATCGGCCGGTAGATAACCGAGAGGATCACGAACATGATCGCCCAGCACAGCGAGATCCGGCTGTAGGCGGCCCTGCCCAGCACGTGGCTGGAGGTCGCCAGATAGGCGAAGGTGAAGATCCCCGTGGAGGCGATCCCGACCGACAGGATGCGCGCCCCGGAGGCGAATGACTGTCCGTCTGCCGAGCCGGCGGGGTGGTCGGGTTCCGGGGGCGGTGGCTCTTCTGGTCCGTCCACCCCGACCGCCGGGGTCGAGCTCACCTAGGAAACCCGCACCAGCAGCATCGTCCACGGGAACGGCGAGCGGACCTCGACCACCTCGCCGTGAGCGGAGAGCAGCTTGGCGAAGCCCGCCCGCGTCCAGTGGTTGACGTGCCCCGGCGTGTTGCCCCACGAGCGCAGATAGGCGCCGCGGGCCATGTTCAGCATTCGCCACAGCGGCTCGTGGGGGACCGAGACAAGTAGCGACCGGCGCGCTACCCGGGCCATCTCGGCGACCGCCCGGTCGGGCCCGTCGACGTGCTCGAGCACCTCGGTGGCGGCCACCAGGTCGAACTCGTCGTCGGCGAACTCCAGGCGTTCGACGGCCATCGCGCGGAACTCGAGGTTGGCGCACTTGTCCCGCGCCTCCCACTCCGCGGCCAGCTTGGGGTCCGCCAGGTCGATCCCGACGATTCGCCCCGCGGGCGCAGGAGGGAGCCGGCGGGCCCACTGGGCGGTCAGGATTCCCTCGCCGCAGCCGACGTCGAGCACCGAGGCCGGCTCGGCGCGTGCGAACAGCTCGTCGACGTTGCGCTCGAAGCCGGCCATCAGCCGGCGCACCACCGGGTTGGTGGAGCCGTACTTGTCAAACGTGTTGCCGGTGGGGACGCCGGCAGCGGTCATACCTCCAGCGCCTCGCGATCGCCCTCACCGGCGGGGTGGCCGGGATCCGCCGGCCGGGCGGCCTGCGCTGCGGGGTTGGCCTCGTAATGCGACGGTTCCACGCCGAGCTGCAGCTCGATCCGCCGCACCCGCTCGAACGTCCGCTGCGAGAGTGTGCGCTGAGCGGCCAGCAGGTCCCCGATCACGCCCAGCGCACCGAGCAGCATGGCGGCGTTAAACAGCACGGCGCCGGCGATCAGCGACTGGATGTGGCCCTTGGCGGCGTCGTGCGGGCTCTCGATGAAGAACACCAGGAAGCGGATGAAGACCGCCAGCGCCAGCGTCCCCATGACGAGCGCGCCGCCCCAGAACACCCGCAGCGGCTCGTACTGGGAGTAGATGCGGAAGATCGAGAGCGCGTTTCGCCGGATGTAGGCCCACATCGAGGGAAACAGCCGAGAGTCGCGCGTCTTGGCATTGGTGCGAATCGGCACGTGATCGATCGCCACCAGCAGCTTGCCGGCCTGGATGATCGTCTCCAGCGTGTAGGTGAACTTGGAGACCGCCTGCATCTGCAGGGCCGCCTCGCGGTTGTAGGCGCGAAAGCCCGAGGTCGTGTCGGGCACCTCGGTCGAGGACGCCTGGCGCACCACCCAGGAGCCCAGCCGCTGCAGCCGCCGCTTGGCGCGCGAGAAGTTAACGTTGGAGTCCACCTGGCGGTCGCCGACCACCATGTCGGCCTCGCCGCGCAGGATGGGTGCGACCAGCTTGGGGATGTCCGAGCCCTCGTACTGATTGTCGGCGTCGGTGTTTACGATCACGTCCGCGCCAAGCTTGAGCCCGGCATCCAGGCCGGCTTGGAAAGCGGCGGCCAGGCCCTTGTGATTGGTCAGGCGCACGACATGGTCGACGCCGTGGCGGCGCGCCGTCTCGATCGTCGCGTCGGTCGAGCCGTCATCGACGATCAGCCACTCCACCGAGTCAAAGCCCTCCAGCGCCCGCGGCAGGCGCGCGAGCGTCTCGGGCAGCTGCGCCTCCTCGTTGAAACACGGGATCTGGATGATGAGCTTCATGAGGCCAGGCGCGGTGAGCTGTGTGGGCGCGCGGCGCTCCCCGGGTAGGGCTGTGATCGGCCCCGCGCTTTCGATGACACGGTAGCGGGATACTCGGAGCCCAACATGGACCTGGTCCCGACAACGGTAGGAGATCCCGCCCAGCCCCCGACGGCGCCCCAGCCGCTGCGGCTGGCGCCGCGGCGAGTCACGCGCCGCCGGCCGACGGTCTCCAAGCCCCCCTCGCAGCCGTCGCGCGGCTCCCGCCGCGACCTACATGGTCCCGCGCTGCTCCTGCTGCTGGCGGCCACCTTCGCCCTGCGGCTGTGGGGCGTCAAGCAGGGTCTGCCCTACAGCTACAACGTCGACGAGGCGACGCATTTCGTCCCGCCGGCGATCGCCTTCTTCGGCCACGACTACAACCCGCAGTACTTCCTCAACCCGCCCGGTTACTCGTACCTGCTGCACATCGTCTTCGAGCTGTGGTTCGGCTCCGGGGACGCCGTGCGGCGCCTCTACGCCGCCAACCCGACCGAGGTGTTCGTGGTCGCCCGCGTGGTCGCGGCTGCACTCGGCACGCTGTCGGTGTGGCTGACCTACCTGGCCGGCACGCGCCTCTTTCACCGCACCGTGGGCCTGATGGCGGCGGCCATCTTCGGCCTGGCCTTCCTGCCGATCTTCTTCAGCCACCTGGCGCTCAACGATGTGCCCGCGCTGGCTCCGGTCGCGCTCTCGCTGTACGGGATCGCGGGCGTGCTACGCAACGGCTCGCGCCGGGACTACGTGCTCGCCGGGGTGGGGATCGGCCTGGCCGCCGCGACCAAGTACACGGGCGGGATCACGATCGTCTGCCTGCTGGGCGCGTTCATCTCCGACGCCGCGGCGGGCGCGCCGCTGCAGTCGCTGCGTCGTCTGGTGCTGGCGGGCGCCTGCGCTCTGCTGGCCTTTGTCGCCGCCAATCCGTATGCGCTGCTGGACTTCTCGGCCTTCCAGGCCGGGGTGTCGCTGCAGCAGTCGCTGGCCGGTGGCTCTGATCCGATCAAGCTCGGCACGACGGCCGCCAGCGGGACCGCCTATTACGTGTGGACGCTCACCTGGGGCCTGGGCTGGGCTCCGGCGCTGGCCGCGCTGGGCGGGGCGGTGCTGCTGCTGGTCCGTCGCCGGCTGGCGATGGCGCTCGTCCTGGTTCCAGCCCCGATCGCCTTCATCCTGTTCATGGGCGATCAGCAGCGCTTCTTCGGACGCTGGCTGCTGCCGGTGTTCGAGATCGTCGCCCTGCTGGGCGCCTACGCCGCCGTGGAGCTGGTCCGCTGGCTGATCGGATCGCGCCGCGTGCCGACGATCGTGGCCGCCGGCGGCGCGACCCTGGTGATGCTGGGCCAGAGCGTGGCCGGCGTGGTCCACTCCGACGTGGTGCTCTCGCGCCCGGACACCCGCAACCTCACCCGTCGCTGGATGGTCGGCCACGTGCCCGCCGGCGCCAAGGTGGTCGTCGAGCCGGTCGTGTCCGGCGACTGGGCACACGACGTGGGCCGGTCCCTCAGTGCGACGCCCAACGGGGGGCGCTGGCAGCTCTGGAACGGCTCGTTCACCAACGTCGATGCCTCCGGGAATCGCCTGCCGGTCGGGCAGCACCGCTACGTGCCGGTGGACGAGTACGAACGCACGCTGCGTCCCGAGCTGCTCACCGAGTACGCCAACGCCGGCTACTGCTGGGTGGTGATCGGCTCGCTGCAGGCCGGCCGCTCGTTCGCCCAGCCGAAGATCGCCCCCCCGGCGATCGCCTACTACGCCCAGCTGGCCAACCACGCGCGGCTCATGTACCACATCAGCCCGTTCGCGCACAGCTCGCGCGCCGTGCCGTTCAGCTTCGACTGGTCGATCGACTACTACCCCAGCCAGTACTCGCGCCCGGGGCCGGAGATGAGCGTCTACCGCTTGAGTGTTGGGAAGTGCGCCGCCGCGGGATCCGACGCCGGGACGGGCTGAGTCTGGGAGGGGATCGGGGGCGGGCATCCTATGCTCGAAGGCAGCGATGACCGCCACGTCCGATACCGATCGCCGCCACCTCGCCCGCGCGATCGAGATCGCCGAGCAGGGACGCGGACACGTCAGCCCCAACCCGCTCGTGGGCGCCGTTCTGGCCGACTCCGACGGCGTGATCGGCGAGGGCTTCCACGGCCAGCTGGGAGGCCCGCACGCCGAAGTCGAGGCGATCCTGGCCGCCGGCGACCGCGCCCTCTCGCAAGCCACCCTGTACGTCTCGCTGGAGCCGTGCTGCCATCAGGGCCGCACCCCGCCGTGCACCGACGCGATCCGGCAGGCCGGCATCGCCCGCGTGGTCGTCGCCTCCGACGATCCCTCCGAGCACGCCTCCGGCCGCGGGCTGGGAATCCTGCGTGACGACGGCGTCGAGATCGTGCTCGCCAACGGCGACCTGGCCGACCGCGCGCGGCTGCTGAACCAGCCGTTTCGCAAGCACGCCCGCACCGGCCGCCCATGGGTGCTGTTCAAGTCCGCGATGACGCTCGACGGCAAGGTGGCCACTCGCAGCGGCGACTCGAAGTGGATCTCAGGTGAAGAAAGCCGCCGGCTCGCCCATCGCTGGAGGGCGCAGTGCGACGCCGTGGCCGTGGGTGTGGGGACCGCCCTGGCCGACGATCCGCTGCTCACCGCCCGATTGGAAGGCGTCTCCCGCCAGCCGCGTCGCGTGGTCTTCGACTCCCTGGGGCGCCTGCCGCTCGATGCCCAGTTGGTCCGTGACGCGCGCCGGGTGCCGCTCACGATCGTGGTCTCGCGCGCCGCCCCGCGCAGCGCCACCGACGGCCTGGAGGCCCACGGCGCGGAGGTGATCGTGGCGCCCGGGGAGAACGAGCCGGCCCGCGTCTGCTCGGCCCTGGACCAGCTGGGCGCCGACGGCGCGACCTCGATCCTGCTGGAGGGCGGTCCCCATCTGGCGGGCGCGTTCCTCGACGCCGGCGAGATCGACGAGATCCGCCTGTTCCTGGCGCCGGTGATCCTCGGCGGGCGCACCGCTCGCGACCCGCTGGAGGGCGAGGGAGTGGAGCAGATCGCCGACGCCGTCCGCGCCCTGACCCTCGATTGCGAACGCATCGACGACGACCTGCTCGTCTCGGCGCGCCTGCGGGAGTGGTGAAGGTGGCCGTCAACTGATGTTCACGGGCCTGATCGCCGACCTGGGGCAGATCACCGACCTGGCGAGCTCGGCCGACGGGGTGCGCCTGACGGTCAGAAGCTCGCTGGCCTCCGAGCTGCACGAGGGCGACTCGGTGGCGGTCAACGGCGTGTGCCTGACGGCGACCGAGGTCCAGCCGACCGCGTTCAGCGCCGAGGTGATGAACGAGACCCTGCGTCTCAGCTCCCTGGCGAAGGCGCGGCCCGGGGCTGCGGTCAACCTCGAGCTGCCCCTGCGGCCCACCGACCGCCTGGGCGGGCACGTCGTCCAGGGACACGTCGACGCGACCGGCACGATCGTGGCCTCAGATTCCGACGGGTTCGCACAACGGGTCGAGATCAAGGCTCCCGAGGAGGTCCTGCGCTACGTCGTCGACAAGGGCTCGATCACGGTCGACGGAATCTCGCTCACCGTGGCCGCACTCGGCAGCCGATCCTTTACCGTTTCCCTGATCCCCGAGACGTTGGAGCGCACCAATCTCGGCACGGCCGAGATGGGGGCGATCGTGAACCTGGAGGTCGATGTGCTCGCCAAGTACGTAGAGAGGTTGATGAGCCGATGAGTCAGACCTTGCCCACCTTCGCGACGATCGAGGAGGCGATCGAGGACATCCGCGAGGGCAAGCTGGTGGTCGTCTGCGACGACGAGAACCGCGAGAACGAGGGCGATCTGACGATGGCCGCCCAGTTCGTGACCCCCGACGCGGTCAACTTCATGCGCAAGGAGGGGGGAGGCCTGATCTGCCTGGCGCTGACCCCCGATCGCTGCGACGAGCTGGGGCTGGACCTGATGGCGGCCAAGAACGAGTCCGCCTTCGAGACCGCGTTCACGGTCTCGATCGAGGCTCGCTCAGGGGTCAGCACCGGCATCTCCGCCGCCGACCGTGCGCGCACCATCCAGGTGGCGATTGACCCCCATACCAGCCCGCGAGAGCTGGTGCAGCCCGGACACGTGTTCCCGCTCAAGGCCAAGTCCGGCGGCGTGCTGGAGCGCGTCGGCCAGACCGAGGCCGGAGTCGATCTGGCCCGCCTGGCCGGCCTGATCCCCGCGAGCGTGATCTGCGAGATCATGAACGAGGACGGGACGATGGCCCGTGTTCCCGACCTGCGGCTGTACTGCGAGCGCCACGGCCTGAAGATGATCACCGTCGCCGACCTGGTCGCCTACCGCCGTCGTCACGAGAAGCTCGTCGAGCGTGTCGTGGCCACCTCGCTGCCGACCGCGTTCGGGGACTTCGTGGCCGTCGGCTACCGCTCGCTGGTGGACAACAAGCACCACGTCGCGCTGCTCAAGGGCGACGTCGACGGGGTGTCCGACGTACTCGTGCGGGTGCACTCGGAGTGCCTGACCGGCGATGTCTTTCACTCGCTGCGCTGCGATTGCGGCGAGCAGCTGGAATCGGCGCTGGCGATGATCGAGAACGAGGGACGCGGCGTCCTGCTCTACCTCAGCCAGGAGGGCCGCGGGATCGGCCTGCTCAACAAGCTGCGGGCCTACAAGCTCCAGGAGGAGGGCTTTGACACCGTCGACGCCAACCTGAAGCTCGGCCTGCCCGCCGACCTGCGCGACTACGGGATCGGCGCCCAGATCCTCGTAGACCTCGGCCTGAGCAGCATCCGCATCCTCACCAACAACCCGAAGAAGATCTCCGGGCTGGCCGGCTACGGGCTGTCGGTCACCGATCAGGTCCCCATCGAGCACGCGCCCAATCCCCACAACGCGGCCTATCTGCGGGCCAAGGCGGAGAAGCTGGGGCACACGCTGCACCACCAGGGCCTGGCGCTCGACGAGGAGATGCTGGAGGAGGAGATGGCACGGACAAGATCCCGCCCGCCCCGCCAGAACGCCGATGGCGGCGGCTGAGCGCCGGGTCGCACTCGCCGTGGCCCGGTTCTACGGCGAGCTGGCCGAGGCGCTGGAACGGGGCGCGCGAGCCGCGCTGCGCGAGGCCGGGATCGAGGAGGTCGAGTCCTACTCGGCGCCGGGTGCCTTCGAGCTGCCGCTGATCGCCAAGTTCGCCGCCGAGTCGGGCCGCTTCGACGCGGTCGTCTGCCTGGGGGCGGTGATCCGCGGCGAGACCGACCACTACGAGTATGTGTGCACGGCCGCGACCGAAGGGATCATGCGCGTCGGCCTGGAGACCGGCGTGCCCTGCGGCTTCGGGCTGCTGACCGTCGACACCATGGAACAGGCGCGCGAACGCGTCAGCGGCGGCAGCAAGCGCGACACCGGCAGGCACGCCGTGGAGGCCGTGCTGGCATCGCTGGAGGCCAAGGACTCGCTCAGCGGCAGGCGCGGCCGTGCCGGCTTCGCCGTCTAATCGACGAAGCTGACGCTGAGGTGCTCGACGACGTGGCCGCCGGAGTGCCCGTTGCCATGGCCATGTGGCGGCGGCGCCAGGCCGGCACCGCCGGTGGGACCCGCGTGTCCTTGGCCGTGGCCCTTGGACTTGCCCGGTCCGGTGTCGCCGCCGGGCGTCGTCGTCGGTGGGGTTGTTGGCTGGCTCGGTGCCTGTCCGGCGGCGCGCAGCGCCTGGTCGAGCAGCTGCCGGACGACGGGCGTCTGGTTGGGGATCTTCAGTCGCTGCTGGAGCACCGGGATCGCCCCGCTGGGATCGCCGCCGAGCATCAGCGAACGGCCCAGGTCGTACAGGGCGTAGGCATACGTGAGGCTGCCCGGGGAAGAGGAGGAGACCGCCTGGCGCAGCATCCCGATCGCCGTCTGATAGTCGCCGTTGAGCATCTGCTGGTGGCCGGTGGCCTGCAGCTGGGCGGCCGTCGGCGCCGCGGTCGAGCCGGCGGCGGTGGAAGAGGTCGGGGCGGGCGTGCTGGTCGTCGCCGACGCCGTGTGCTTGGCAGCGGCACGATGGCGGGGCGCGGTGCTGGCAACCGTGGGCTTGGCGCGCGCCTGCGTGGACGTGGCGTGATGGCCCGAGCCGCTTCCATTGGCGGCCAGCCCGGCGGCGACCACGCCCAGGACCACGACCAGCAGCGCCGCCAGCGCGATCGCGCGCCCGCCGTGCCGACGGCCCTCGGAGGAGCTCGCCACCGGCGTGAACGCCGGCGGCGCGGCCGAGCCTCGGCGCGAGTTGACCGCCGACGCCACGCGCGCCCCGGCGGCGACCCGGCGGGCACTGGGCCGTGGACTGCTCGTCCGGGCGGCGCTCGTCCGCGGACCGCTTGACCGCGGGGTCGAGACCGGCCGGCGACGGCCCTCGGGGCTCGCGATCGGACGGGTGGTGCTCGTCGGCACCTCGCTGAGTGCACGCTCCACAGCGACCACCAGCTCGCCGGCGCTCTCGAACCGAGCAGCGGGCTCCTTGGCCATTCCACGCTGGAGGATCGCGTCGACGGCCGGCGGGAGGCTGCGGTTGCGCTCGCTGGCGCTGGGCGGCGCGTCCTCGACGTGCTGGCGCGCCTGGGCGGCGAAGTGCGTGGCGGTGAACGGCCGCTCGCCGACCAGCAGCTCGAAGGCGGCCACCGCCAGCGCATAGCGATCCGAGGCGCTGGACGCGGGACGGCCCAGTGCCTGCTCGGGCGCCAGATAGGCGGCGGTGCCGAATAGCTGGTCAGACGAGGTGATCGTGTCCTCGGAGACCAGCCGCGCGATCCCGAAGTCGGCGACGTGCAGCACCCGGCTGCGATCCAGCAGGAAGTTGGCCGGCTTGATGTCGCGGTGCACGATCCCGCGGTCGTGGGCGTGGTCCAGGGCCGAGGCGGCCTCGCCCAGCCAGCGCAGCGCCTCATGGCGGCGGACGGCGCCCACCCGGATCGCGTCGGCGACGGTGCCGCCCGCGAGGTACTCCATCACGATGAAGGCGCGCCCCTCGGCGGGATCGTTCTCCGCTGGCTCGGTGTCGCCGACGTCGAACACCGTGACCACATGGGCGTGCCCGCAGACGCGCGCCGCTGCACGAGCCTCGCGCTTGAAGCGGAGAACCGCTAGGTGATCGTAGGCGAAGCGCTCGGCGAGGATCTTGATCGCCACCGTGCGGTCCAGGACCCGGTCCTCGGCGGACCACACGGAGGCCATACCGCCCGAGGCGATGTGGCGCCGCAGGCGGTAGCGGTCGGGGAGCCGCGGAGGCCGCCGGGGCTGGGGCCGCGCCTGCGCTCCGGAGCTCATCTGGCGGGGTTCTCAGGTCGAGCGGGAGGTGAGCTCATTCGATCCTTGACCACGATCCTGTCAGAGATGGTACGCGGCTGACTCGGCCGGCGAGCGCAGCCGAGTCCGCGGTCGTGGTCCGGTCCGCGGTACCTCCTATACTGCCCGCGATGCCGAAGATCTGTCACGTATGTGCCAAGGGCCCGTCGTTCGGGAACAATCGCAGCCACTCGATGGTGGCCACCCGCCGGCGCTTCGATCCCAACCTGCAGCGAGTCCGCATCGACGACGGCGGCACGCCGCGGCGTGTATACGTCTGCACGCGCTGTCTGAAGGCCGGCAAGATCACCAAAGCACGCTGAGTTTCGGGTGTCCGCGCCCGGGCGAGCGACTGGCGAGACCGGTGAGGCGCGGGCCTCTGATCCCAGCATCGTCCGCTTCCGCGCCCTGATCGAGGCGGGGCTGGCCGCGCTCGAGGACCGGCGCGAGGAGGTCAATGACCTCAACGTCTTCCCCGTCGCCGACGGCGACACCGGCGACAACATGGTGCTGACCCTGCGCGCCGTGCTGACCGAGCTAGACCGGCTGTCGGGCGACTCCGAGGGTCGCACGATCGGCGCGATCGGCCGCGACGAGATCGTCGCCTCGGTCGCCCGCGCGGCGCTGCTGGGAGCGCGCGGCAACTCGGGCGTGATCCTCTCGCAGCTGGTCCGCGGAGCCGCCGAGGAGCTGGCCAGCCGCCCCGGCGAGCTGGTCGATCCGGTGCTGATCGGGGCCGCCCTGGCGCGTGCCGCCGACCAGGCCTATGGCTCGGTGCGCGAGCCGGCCGAGGGCACGATCCTCACCGTGGTGCGCGAGATGGCTCACCGGGTCGCCTCCGAGCTGGCCCACATGCCCGACGCCCGCCTGGGCGAGGAGGCCTCCGACGGCGAGCAGGACCTGGCTCTCGCCCACGTGATCCAGAGCGCGCTGGACGCCGGTCAGGACTCCGTCCGGCGGGGGCCCGATCTCCTGCCGGTGCTGCGCGAGGCCGGGGTAGTCGATGCCGGCGGCTACGGCCTGACGGTGCTGCTGGCCGGGATCCTGGGCGCGCTGCGCGGCTCCGACCCGCCCCGCCTGGATCATCACCGCGCGGCGCGCGTCACCCATCCCCAGCATGCCTCCTCGAGGTTCCGCTATTGCACCAACTTCGCGGTCACGGGCGAGGAGCTCGAGCAGCGCGCCTTCATCGCCGCGCTCGAGCGGCTGGGCGACTCGGTGCTGGTCGTGGGCGACTCGACCACGCTCAAGGTCCACGTGCACACCGACGATCCCGACGCGGCGACCGCGGTGTTCGCCGACCACGGGGTCGTCTCGCACCTCGACGTGGCCGACATGCCCGTCCAGGTCGCCCAGCGCGACGCGCGCCTGGCGTCGCCGCGGCCGACCACGCTGTGCGGCGCCCTGGCGATCGTCAACGGCGACGGGATGCGGGACCTGTATCGGAGCTTCGGCGCGCACGTGCTCGACGGCGGCCCCACCATGAACCCCTCCACCTATGACCTGTTGGCGGCGATCCACGCCGTCCCCGCCGATGAGGTCGTGGTGCTGCCCAACAGCCCCAACGTGGTGATGGCCGCCGAGCGGGCGGCCGAGTTGTCGGACCGGACGGTCTCCGTGGTCGCCTCGCGCTCGCCCCAGGCCGGTCTGGCCGCCGTGGTCAGCCTGGAGCCCGACCGCCGTGCCGCCGCCAACGCCGCGGCGATGGACGCCACGCTGGCGCAGGTGCGCACCGGCGCGGTGGCCCGCGCGGCTCGCGACGACGCCCAGGGCCGCTTCCACGCCGGCGACGCGATCGGTTTCGTGGAGGAGGAGCTGGTCGCCTGGGGCCCCGCCGAGACGACGTTGCGCGAGGTGCTCGAGCAGCTGGCCGAGAACGCCGAGCTGATCACCTGCCTGCGCGGCGCCGATGCCCCGCTCGACGACGCCGCCGTCCACGCGATGGTCCACGACGGCGTCGAGCTCGAATTGTCCGAGGGCGGGCAGCCGAGCTACTGGTGGCTGCTGTCGGCCGAGTGATTCGGCCCCCCCCCCCCCCCCCCCCCCCCCCCCCCCCCCCCCCCCCCCCCCCCCCCCCCCCCCCCCCCCCCCCCCCCCCCCCCCCCC
>JADGPO010000017.1 GCA_017882405.1 Solirubrobacteraceae bacterium
GCCCTCGCGGGCAGTCCCGCCCAGGCGGCAACGGGCTCGATTCCCAGGCGGCGCGTTCGCAACGCTGAGCGCCGTCTCCGTCTGGCAAACCCGCCGCGCTTCTGCTACCCGCGTAATCGCTGCCGTCGTGCTGACAACGCGAGATGTTCGCAGTTGACGAGGAACTGGCCCGTCATCGGCGTGGCTCTCAGCTCAGTGTCGGTCCTCGGCGGAGCGGAAGCACCGAACGACCGGTTTGGTGCCGCCGGTGCTGTCGCTGCGGAACGAGGCCAGCACACCGGCCCGCGGTCCGGCCTACTGTCGCATCGCCACGGGCATGCGGCAGTCGCGATCAAGGCGGCCGGTGGCATGCTTGCTCAGTCCGCCGAAACCGGCCGCCCGCGAACGCCGCAGCGATCAGCAGAGCCCGCGACGACACTGACGCCAGCATGGTTCCGAGGAGGGTGGCGTGGAGACGCCTCCTTTTCGCGGATACCGGGTCTCTGCTCGGCTGTGGTGTCGTTGTGCGATGTGCCGTCTCCGCCGGGCGGATCTTTGTGGCACCGTCCCTGCGGACTACGTCGCGTGATCCTGACCGAGCGTAGCGAGGTCGGTGGCGAAAGCCAGCGCCAGCCGGCGGTCTTCATCGCGCGGATCGCCACCGACGCTCGCGACGATCCCCTTTCCTCGCTGCTGTCGTTTCCTGTTGAAGGAATGGGCCCGCAATAGCTCGGTGCGCGCACGCGACCGTTGGTGGGCGAGGCGCTGACCGCTCGCCGGCCGGATCATTGCGGTCAGGTCGGGATGCCTCGGGGTGTCAGGCGTCGGGACCAGCAGGCCCTGGGCTCATCGGGAACGCTGGGCCCGCTCAGTGTCGACGCCACCGGCGCCGGGGCTTCTCGTCGTCGACGCCGAGGAGTTCGCGGATGAGCCGCTCGCGCTGCGCGGCAGCTTCGGCTGGCTCGGGCTGCGGCGTCGGTACTGACGGGCGCACGCTCGATTGTGACGGTTCTGGTGCGGACGCCGGCGAAACGGGTTCGGCGCGGATCGGCTGGAGATCCGCGCCGCCCTGTATCGGGGGTGGGCTTCGGCTTGTCGACCGTCGGCTCGGGGGCGGTGGGGGGGGCGATGATCTGCTCGGCGGTGGTTTGCATGACCGCGGCGAATGCTGAGCCGGTCAGCCCGACCTTCTTCGCCAGGCGGGTGATCCAGTGGGCGACGGAAGGGCTTGCGCGGTCGTATCTGACGCCGATGTAGCGTCCGGACCAGATCGCGTCGCGCCAGCCTTCGAGGATCATTCGCTGGCGATCCTCGCGCCGGCCGCCGCTCTCGGCGATCACCGCACCGGGTGCCTGTGAGGGTTCGAGCCAGACCGCGAGGTCGGGTAGCTGCTCGGTGGACCCGCGCTCGCAGCGCATGGGGACGGCCCAGCGTTCGCGGTCGAGCGCGAGCTCGCGCGCGGATTTCCACACTGGGCCGCGGTGCTCAGCTCGGGCTGCTGACCATCCGACCAGGACGCCATGCGCGATCGTCGTCGGTGCGGGCGGGGACTTGACGGCCCGCACGCCACCGAGCCCGGCGCCCTGGATGCCGGCAGCGGTCAGCCAGGCCACGGAGCCCTCGCCCAACACCCACGGCGCTCTGGCCAGCCACCCGGCCGCCTCGAGCTTGGCGACATGCCGGCGGACCACTCGTTGATCGAGATCCAGCCCCGCCTGCACCGCTGGAACTGACATGACTCCGCCAGCCGTCCGATGAACGTCCCGACCCGCAGACTCCCGGGACCCTGAACAACCTGCCTGCTCACCACCACCCCCTCATCTCATACTGCCGTCACCCGACCGCCGTCCGCCCCGCCCACATCAACACCGAACCCCCCAAGAGGTCCGGGCGTGCCGCTGATCCCAGTGATGGCGGGGCGGACGGCGGTCGCCGGTGGTCCGCAAACCCAACCGCGCAATTCCGGGGATCGCGGACCGGCTATCGGACCACGCGCGAACGGTCATTGCTGCTGTCCGCGCGTGTCGGGTGACTCGCGGAGCAACACGTCGGCGATCTCGTGCATCACGACGGCGAGGTCGCGGTACTGCCACGCGACGTTGTACATCAGTCGCCCCTCCATCGCGATGCCCAGCCGCTGGACAGCGCGATCGAACTCCGCCCAGAGCGCTGGCGGGCCTGGCCGGTTGCCGCCGGGTCGCAATTCGTGGGAGAGCGCCATGCGGCGGCGGCCCGGGAGCGGACTCCACTCAAACCCTTGGGTCTGAGCGGCCTTCAGGAGCCATGCCGTTTGGCGCTCGCAGGCTTGCGCGAGCGCGCACACGCGCGACGGAAAGCCGGAGTCGGGCGGCGCGTTCTCGCCTCGACCGCCGAGTTGAGGCAGACCACGAGCGTCCCCAGTGCGTTGTCGACCGTCTTCGCTGCCAGCACGCCTGCCTCCACCTCATCGGCAAGCGCGGCGACAAACTCACGTATCGCGTCAACCGACAGCTCGCCGAGCGGCCGACCGCCGAAAGCGGGCAAGAGCCGCTTTCGCCCAGCGATCTCGTACCCCGACCAGGTTCCGGGGTCGAGGTACGGACGCCGGCGATAGAGCCACCGCTCCCAGTAGTCGTCGAAGGTCTGTGTCGTGTGCCGTACCTCCCCGCGCTCGATCTGCTCAATCAGCCGACGCCGAGCATCCCGCGCAGCGCGCTCGCTCGCAAAGCCGCGCTTCGTCGTCTGCGTGCTGTCGCTGCGGCGATACATGAACCGCCAGCGCGTGCCCTCGGCCGTCCGGTAGGCGTACACGCCGCCGCTGCGCCCATGGCGGGCGGTATCGGCCCGGCGGGCGTCGGGGGAAACCTCGGCGAGTGCCTCGTCAAAAGCCCGCGCCGCGTTCTCGGTCGCAAACCGCCGAGCACGACGTCGCCCTGAGGCGTCGCGCCAGCGCACCTCCCAGCCGCCTCGATAAGAGCTCGCGCTCACGCGTACGTCCATCCCGTTGTCACGAAGGCCAGGTGGACGTACAAGATGGACGTATTTGCCACATGACAACAGTACGTCCACCGCCGCACGGAAGAAACGTGTGCCATGAAAGCATGAAGAAAGCCCCGACTTGCGGGGCTTTCCCAATGCGCCCGAGAAGACTCGAACTTCCACGGACCAATCGGTCCACAAGGCCCTCAACCTTGCGCGTCTACCAATTCCGCCACAGGCGCGTGGGCGGGAAGTATAGCCGTGGAGATGGGCCGGAGAATCGGTCGATGAGCGGGGGATTCTGCCCGCTTCGACGTTGAGTCCGTCCGTCGACCGCGCTATGTTCTCGAACACACGTTCGACGGCCGGCCTCACGGGGTCGACCCGTTCAAGGAGTTGATCGTATGGACCTCACCAAGCGACAGCAGGAGATCTTCGACTTCATCAAGCGCTACTCGGCCAAGTACGGGTATCCGCCGACGGTGCGCGACATCGGCAAGGCGGTCGGCCTGGCGTCCTCGTCGACGGTGCATGCCCATCTGGCCAACCTCGAGCGGATCGGTCTGCTGCGGCGCGATCCGACCAAGCCGCGGGCAATCGAGCTGCTCGACCGGGCGGCCGCCGGGGTGCGGGGGTTCGTCAACCCCGGGCTGCCACTGGTCGGTCACGTGGCCGCGGGTGAGCCGCTGGTGGCCGAGGAGAACATCGAGGAGTACATCCAGACGCCGTCGTTCGCCGGGGGAGAGGACGGCGAGTATCTATTGCGCGTTCGCGGTGAGTCGATGAAGGACGTGGGCATCCTCGAGGGCGATCTGGTGGTGGTGCGCCCGCAGGAGACGGCCAGCGATGGCGACATCGTCGTCGCCCTGGTCGGCGAGGAGGCCACCGTCAAGCGGTTCTTCCAGGAGTCCGATCACGTGCGGCTGCAGCCGGAGAACGCCTCGATGGAGCCGATTCGCAGCCGGGACGTGCGGGTGCTCGGGCGCGTCGTCGGCCTGATGAGGAACATCTCATGAGCGCCGTGGCCCTCGACCGGCCGGGGGCGCACCGTCTACAAATCGGCGAGTCGGCGCCGTCGCTGTTTGACGACTTGGGCGGCGAGCCCACCCTGGACGAGTTGCTGTCCGGGGCGTGGGAGGGGCTCGCCGCCCATCAACACGTTGCCTGCCCGGTGTGCGGCGGTGACATGACGCCCGAATACGGCGCGCATGCACGGCCGATCGGGGGTCGATGCCGGAGCTGTGACGCGCAGCTGGGCTAGTGCCCCGACACCGGCGGGGGGTCAGACGTTGCGCAGCAGGCCCTCGCTGCGGGCCCACTGGACCGTGCGCAGCAGGGTTTCGCGCGGCGGGGAGTAGCTCAGGCCGAGCTCGCGCTCGGCGCGCGAGCCGTCGTAGCGGTGGCCGTGCAACAGGGTGCGGACCATCTCGCGGCAGACCGGCGGTTGGCGGCCGAGCAGGCGAAAGCCGGTCTCGGCGACGGCTCCGCCGGCCGTGGCGAGGAAGCGGGGCACCAGGCGGGGTCGGCGCTGGACGCCCGCAACCTCGGCGGCCAGGCTGAGCGCCTCGACGATCGTCAGCCGGATGCCGCTGAGCAGGTAGCGCTCCCCGGCGACGCCGCGCTCGGCGGCCAGCAGGTGGCCCTCGACGCAGTCGCCGATGTCGACCAAGCTGACGTGCGTGTTGACGAACACCTTCAGCCGGCCGTCGAGGAACGCCAGCAGGAAGCGCCCGGTGCCGCTGGCTCGACCGGGGCCCTGCACCGACGACGGGTTGACGCACACCACGTCCTGGTCAAGCTCGCGGGCGGCGGCCAGGGCGGCGCGCTCGCCCTCGGTCTTGGTGCGCTCGTAGGTCGACAGATACCAACCCCGGTGGGCAGTCCATTCGGTCGCGATCGTGCCGCCCGGCTCGCCGATCGTGGCCGCCGAGGAGGTGTGGACCAGCCGCGGCAGGCCGGCGGCCTTCGCGGCGCGCACAGCGGCCACCGCCCCGTCGACATTCACCCGTCTCATCCGCTCCGGGTCGGCAACGCACAGGGCATTTACTCCGGCGAGATGAAAGGCGATCGAGCAGGCCTGCATGCCCTCGGCGAGAGCTTGCTCGTCGTAGGCCTCTCCGCGGCGCACCTCCACCTCGCGGGCGGCGAGCGCCCGGGCGGCCGCCTCGGAGCGGGCCAGGGCCACCACCTCGTCCCCGCGCTCCTGCAGTCGCTCGACGAGCGCTTTGCCGATCACGCCGGTCGCGCCGGTCACGAATACCCGCGCCATCGTCAGGTTCGCAACGCGTCGGTGGAGCGGATCAGGTAATCGATGCCCGACCAGGCGGTGGCCAGCGCCGCCAGTACCAGCACCCACTGGTCCAGGTAGGCGCCGGCGAAGCTGACATCGGGCCGGAGCATCGCCAGCGCCAGGGCCGCGAACTGCAGGGTGGCCTTCCAGCGGCCCAGCGACGAGGTCGCCATGTGCACGCCGCCCGCCTCCACCGCCGCCCTCAGGCCGAGGATCATGAACTCGCGGGTGATGATCACCAGCGCGACCCAGGGGGAGGCGCGGTGCACCGCCACCAGGGCGATCAGCGCCGTGGCGACGAGCAGCTTGTCGGCCGTGGTGTCCAGGAACGAGCCGAGCTTGGTGGTCACGCCCCACCGCCGCGCCAAGCGGCCGTCGAACCAGTCGGTGGCCGCTGCCACCAGGAACACGGCCGCCGCGATCCCGTAGGCGTGTCCGAGGACCAGCGCCATGATCGGAGCCGCGGCCACGATCCTCAGGCTGGTTCCCACCGCGAGCGCGCGAGACGAACGCCAAGCGGGCAGCGACCCTACCTCCGCGCCGGAGGAGGTTACCTCACGATCACCCGGGGAACTGGTCGGCCTCGGCGTCGCGGCTGACACCAGCTACCGGGTGCCGGACTTGCGAGCCCGCCGGTAGGGGGACGTCGACGGACGCCCGTCACCGTTCTCGAAGAACGTCTGGACGCGCTCGATCAGGGCCGCGGTGTCGTCGGAGGGCTGGATCGGCTCGCCGAAGGAGACATCGATCCGACCGCGCGAGGAGATCAGCTTTCCCTGCAGCCGCTTGGGCCACATCCGGCCCGGCGGCATCACCGCGGCCGTACCGGTGACGCGGATCGGCACGATCGCCAGGTGGTGAGCCGAGGCCAGGACGGCGGCACCGCGCCGCACCCGGCCGGGGGCACCCGCGCGCGAGCGCGTGCCCTCGGGGTACAGCAGGAGGTTCCACCCCTGGTCCAGCAGCTTGTCGAGGTGGCTCGAGCCGTTCTTGGCCACGCCGCCGCCGCCGCCCATGCGCTCAATCGGGACGGTGTTGAAGATCAGCGAGACGATGGAGGCCACGACGCGGTTGCGGTAGAAGTAGTCGGCGGCCGCGGCGACGGCGGTGCGCTTGCGCAGGCTACGCGGCAGGGCCGACAGGATCACCGGGGTGTCCAGGTGGCTGGCGTGGTTGGCGACGAGGATCACCGGGCCCTTCAGCGCCGACAGCTTCTCGCGGCCCGTCGCCCGTCGTCGGGCGTACATGTCCATCAGCGGGTTCAGGACGAAGGCCATGAAGCTCTCGCGAGCCACGCCCGCCAGCCAGGAGCGCGCCCAGGACTTGTCCAGGGCCGCGGCGGCGCTGCGCAGCGCAGGCCTGCGCTTCGAGGACCCGGTCAGCACGTCGACGATGCGGCGCTGGAGCGAGCGTTGGCGGCGAAACGGCAACACTGCCCGACGTACCCGTTTACGTAACAACCGTTACAGGATGGGGGGCGACGGGGTAGGCGCGCAGCACGTCGAGTACCTCGGGATCCTCGCCCTCGATTGCCATCCACGCCGCGCGCAGGCCCTCGCTGCCCGCCACCTGAAGGGCCTCGTTACGATGCTCGAGCTGGCTGATCGCCGTCGCCTCAGCCGGAGGGCGAATCACGCAGATCGCCGGCTCGCCCTCGGCGGCCAGCGCGGCGCGACGGCCCAGCCACGCGCTCAGCTGGTCGTAGCGCTCCGAGCGCGTCCGGCGCAGCTCCACCAGCCCGGGGTTGATCGTGCGCAGGTAGCGGTCGGTGAGCAGGCCGACCGGTCCGGAGAGGCCGCTGTGCTCGACGCCCTCGGGCCGGGTCTGGAGGACCAGGATGTCGGTGCACGTCTCAAGCGCGGCCTGGACGGGGATCGCCTCGGCCAGGGTGGCGTCCAGCAGCTGCCGTCCGCGAAACGCCACCGGCTCTCCGGCAAGCCATGGCAGCCGCGCCGAGGCGCGCAGCGCGAAGCGCACCTCCTCGGTCGAGTGCAGGTTGCCGAGATCAACGATCGCGGCCGCGTCCGCGTCGGTGGCGGTGCAGTGCAGCTCGATGCCGCTCCCCAGCAGGACGTCCATGCGCAGCGGCCGGCCCCGCGCCCAGATGCCGTCGACCACGTAGTCCATGTCGAATGCCGGGCCGCGGCCCCGCAGAGCCCGCCGCATGCTGACGAACCGCGGATCGCCGAAGCCGTGCCAGTACAGCGACGTCATGTATGCGGCCTGGCCGGCCATGAAGAAGGCGCTGTTGAACGCGCCCGCGGAGGCGCCGTGGACCTCGTCGAAGGCGTCGCGCAGGCCCAGCTGATCCAACGCCGAGGCCATCCCGGAGGAGACGACGCCCCGCATCGCTCCGCCCTCGATCACCAGCGCGACACGGCGGCCGTCGCTGCGCCCGCCCGGCGTGGAGCCCGCCTCCCGACGACGGCGCAGCGTCTGCACGACCGGATGGGCCCGCTGATCGGCGGTCATCGCCATGCGTGGGACGAGCGTGTCGGGGGAGAGGGAGCGCGTGATCGGCATGGGCAGGCGACCGCTCGCGACGGTCCACGAAACGGTCAGGTCAGGCTGTCATAGAGAGCCGCTGTCTGCTCGGCGATCGCCGCCCGTGGCGGTGGCCGCCACGGCGGCCTCGCAGGCCATCGCCTCCAGGTTGACGATCCCCAGCGGCTCGTAGATCGACGGGCGGGCGAACACCGTGGCGTGGCTGATCAGCTCGATCACCTCGGCCTTGGGCAGCATCTGCTCGATCCACACCACGCCCTCGCGGCGGTCGCGCAGCTCATCGACGAGCCGCTGCACCTCGGCCCCGAGCTCGGGGGTGTCCGCCGAGCCGGCGCACAGCACCAGCTGGGCGTCGGGGTCGAAATGGCGGGCGGCGTGCAGCAGGTGCGCGACGCCTTTCTGGCGCGTGATCCGCCCCACGAACACGACCGACGGCGACGTCGCGACGGGTGCTCTGCGACACCGCGATCACGGCGTCGGCGGCCTTAAGCGCGGTCTTCTCGGCCCAGCAGGAGACCGTGTAGCCGCCCTTCACCCCGCGGACGCCCCCAGGGCGGCGTCCACGACCTGTTGGGCCTCCTGCAGGATGCGCTCCAGGTGTTCGGTGCCCTGAAAGCTCTCGGCGTAGAGCTTGTAGACATCCTCGGTGCCCGACGGCCGGGCGGCGAACCAGCCACTGCGGGTGACCACCTTGACGCCGCCCAGTGGGGCGCCCGAGGGCGCGGCCGTGAGCACCTCCTCGATCGGCTCTCCGGCGAGCTCCGAGGCGCTCACGTCAGCCGGCGAGAGCCCGGCCAGCACGCGCTTCTGCTCCGCGGTGGCGGGGGCGTCGACGCGGCGGTAGACCGGCGCGCCGTAGCGCTCGGTCAGCTGCGCGTAGCGCTCCGCCGGGTCGCGGCCGTCGCGGACGGTCATCTCCGCGGCCAGCAGGCACATGATCAGACCATCCTTGTCGGTGCTCCAGGCGCGGCCGTCGCGGCGCAGGAAGCTGGCGCCCGCGCTCTCCTCGCCGCCGAACGCCAGGGTGCCCTCCAGCAGGCCCGACACGAACCACTTGAAACCGACGGGCACCTCCTCCAGCGGCCGCCCGAGCCCGTCGACGACGCGGTTGATCATGCTGCTGGAGACCATCGTCTTGCCGACGCCCGCGGCGGCGGGGAACTGGCGCGCATCGCCGAGCAGGTAGCTGATCGCGGCGGCCAGGTAGTGGTTGGGGTTCATCAGCCCGCCGCTGGGGGTGACGATGCCGTGGCGATCTGCGTCGGGGTCGTTGGCGAAGGCGACGTCGAAGCGGTCCTTGAGCGAGATCAGGCCGGCCATCGCGTCCGGCGAGGAGCAGTCCATGCGGATCTTGCCGTCGTGGTCGAGCGTCATGAACGAGAACGTCGGATCGACTCGATCGTTGACGACCTCCAGCTCCAGGCCGTATCGCTCCGCGATCGCCTGCCAATAGGCGACGCTGGCGCCGCCCAGGGGATCGACCCCGAGGCGGATACCCGAGCTGGCGATCAGCTCCAGGTCGACGACCTGCCCCAGCTCGTCGACATAGGCCGAGCGAAAGTCGTAGCGGTCGGCGCGGGCGATCGCCACGTCGTAGTCTGACCGTTTGACCGCGCCCAGGCCCGAGCGCAGCCGCTCGTTGGCCGCGTCCTGGATCTGGCGGGTGACGTCGGTGTCGGCCGGGCCGCCGTGCGGCGGGTTGTACTTGAAGCCGCCGTCGCCCGGAGGGTTGTGCGACGGGGTGATGACGATCCCGTCGGCCCTGCCGGCATCGGCGCCGGCGCCCGCGTTGTGGGTGAGGATCGCGTGCGAGATGGCGGGCGTCGGCGTGTAGCCGTCCTCGGCGTCGACCGCGACCCGGACGTCGTTGGCCACCAGGACCTCGACCGCCGTGCGAAACGCGGGCGCCGACAGGGCATGGGTGTCGCGCCCTATGAACAGCGGGCCGCTGATGCCCTGGGCGGCCCGGTAGCGCGCGATCGCCTCGCTGATGGCCACGATGTGGTCCTCGGTGAACGTGCCCTCCAGCGAGGTGCCGCGGTGACCGGAGGTCCCGAAGGACACCGCCTGCGCGGGATTCACCGGATCGGGGTGCTCTTCGTAGTACGCGCGCAGGAGCTGATCGACGTCGATCAGCATGTCGGCCGTGGGGCGTCGCGACTCAGGCACGGTGTCAGCCTACCTCCGCGGCTTGCTCATCCCAACCGAGCTGCGACCAGATGTCCGCCGGCAGCAGCCGGTCGATGCGGTCCAGGACGATCGCCGGCCAGTCGCCGGGCTCCAGTTGCCTGAGCGGCTGCGCCGCGGCGCTATGCTGGCGGGCGCAGGCTGAGCAGTCGCGGAGGTATCAACCTTCGAGGAAAGTCCGGACATCACAGGGCAAGGTGGTCGGTAACGCCGACCCGGGGAAACCCGCGGGAAAGTGCCACAGAAAAGACACCGCCCAAGCCTGGGGCCGCTGCAGAGCCCCGGGACGGTAAGGGTGAAATGGTGCGGTAAGAGCGCACCGGCGTCGCGGTGACGCGGCGGCCAGGCAAACCCCACCCGATGCTAGGCCAAGCAGGACCGTTTGCAGGTGACCCGCCAAGGTCCGGGTAGGCCGCTTTAGATGGATGACTGCTCTCGACAAGATCCGGCTTACAGGCCTGCTACCGAGAAGCCCCGCTCCGGCGGGGCTTCTCCATGAGCAGCGCCAGGCCGACTCCCGACCGTCGCCGCGCCTCGGGCACGTACAGGTCCTCGAGCCAGATGCCCGGCCGCACCTGCACCGCGGCGGCGGTCAATCCTCTGCGGCCGGCCGTTCGATTTCCCGCTTGAGGATCTTGCCGGTCGGGCCCTTGGGCAGCTCGTCGACCAGCCACACGTGGCGCGGGTACTTGTAGGCGGCGACCTGCTCCTTGACGTAGTCGCGCAGCTCCTCGGCTGAGACCGAACCGCCGTCCTTGAGCGCCACCACGGCGGCGACCTCCTCGCCGTACTCGTCGTGGGGGACGCCGAGCACCGCGGCCTCGCGGACCTCGGGGTGCTCGTAGAGCACCTCCTCGATCTCCCGCGGATAGACGTTGTAGCCGCCGCGGATGATCATGTCCTTCTTGCGGTCCACGATGAAGAAGTAGCCGTTCTCGTCGACCTTGGCCAGGTCGCCGGTGTGCAGCCAGCCGTCGACGATCGTCTCGGCCGTCGCCTCTTTGCGGTTCCAGTAGCCGTTCATCACGTTGTGGCCCTTGATCAGGATCTCGCCGACCTCCCCCTGGTCCACCTCGTGGCCGTCATCGTCGACGACCTTCATCTCGACCCCCTCGATCGGGGTGCCGATCGATCCGGGCTTGCGCTCGCGGTCGGGGTGGTTGAAGGAGGCCACCGGCGAGCTCTCCGACAGTCCGTAGCCCTCCAGCACCTTGCACTTGAACGCCTCCTCGAAGCCGCGCATCAGCTCCACGGGCATCGCCGACCCGCCGGAAGCGCAGACCTTCAGGGTCGAGACGTCGTAGTCGGCGCGGTTGTCGAGGTTCAGCATGGCGCCGTACATCGTCGGCACGCCCTGGAACACGTTGACCTGGTCGCGCTGGATGATCTCCAGCGCCTTGGCCGGATCGAAGCGCGGGATCAGCGTCAGCGTCCCGCCGCCGCCGAGCGTGGCGTTCATGCCGCAGGTCTGCCCGAAGGTGTGAAACAGCGGCAGCGCCCCCAGCACGACCGCCTCGGAGCCCAGGCTGAACAGGCCACGCGACGCCTCCGCGTTGCGCGTCAGGTTGGCGTTGGAGAGCTCGGCGCCCTTGGGCTGGCCGGTGGTGCCCGACGTGTACAGGATCACCGCGGTGTCGCCGTCACCGGTGTCGGCAAACTCGGTCAGCGGCTCGGCCTCCCCGACCTGGTTCTCAAATTCACCCGCCTTGATCAGCACGCACTCCGCGCCCGCCTCCTCGGCGCCCGTCTGGGCGGCCTCGGCGAAGCCGTCCCAGGCGAACAGCAACTTGGCCTCGGGGTCCTTGAGATAGAAGCCGACCTCGCGCTTCTTGAGCAGCACGTTCATCGGCACCACGATCGCGCCGGCGCGCAGGGCGCCGTAGTAGCACACGGGGAAGTAGGGGACGTTGGGGAGCATGATCCCGACGCGGTCGCCGGCGTTGACGCCGTGCGCGCGCAGCAGGCCCGCCAGATGGGCGGTCGCGCCGCCTAGCATCCGGTAGCTCAATTCGACGTCGTCGAGCTTGACGGCGACGTGGTCGGGGTCCTGCCGGGCGGCGTTGAGGATCGTTTGTGCGAGGTTCATCGTTATTCTCCGGTGAAGGTGGGTGGGCGCTTCTGTATGAAGGACACGACGCCCTCCATGAAGTCCTTGGAATCCGCGCGCTCCTGCTGGAGCTGGGCCTCGAGGTCCAGCGACTCGGCGAAGCCGTCGTAGGTGCGCGCGTTGATGGTGCGCTTGATCGTGGCGTAGGACCCGGGCGGACCGGCGGCCAAACGCTGGGCCAGCTCGGTCACCGCGGCGTGCAGCTGCTCGTCGTCGACCACGCGGTTGGCCAGACCCCAGTCCAGCGCCTGTTCGGCGCCGATGCGCTCGCCGAGCATCGCCATCTCCATCGCGCGCCCGTGACCGACCCGGACCGCCGGGCTCTGCGAGGCGCCCCCGTCCAGGCCCAGCCCGATGTTGACGAACGCCAGCAGGAAGTACGCCGAGCGCGCCGCCACCAGCGTCAGCAGGTCGAAGCTGCCGCCCTCCTTCTGCAGCTCGCCGCCCGCCTTGAGGTCGGCGCCCGAGGAGAACGCGCGACCGGCGCCGGTGAAGACGATCGCCCGGACGTCCGGATCATCGGCCGCGGTATCCAGCGCAGCCTGCAGATCGACGCCCAGCTGGTGGATCCACGCGTTCAGCGCTTCGGGCCGATTGAGCGACACCCACGCCACCCCGTCGACGCGCTCGCAATCCACCGTCTCCAGGTTCAATGCGGTCACACCGTCGACAATACCGGGCCGCGGGTGGCGCCGACGCCGTGGTTTGAGCGAAGATAGGCGCCATGCAACTGCTGCCCAAGCGCATCATCGCTCCCGTGGGCCGGATCGGGGCGGCGGCGCAGAACGCGTTGGAGGTGGCGCGCTTCGGGGGTCTGGACACCGAGGAGCAGCCCTCGCCCTACGAGGTGGCCGCCGAGCACCGGGTCTATCGGCTGCGCCACTACTACCCCCGCGACGGTGAGAACGGGGATCGGCCCATTGATCCGACCCCACCCGCCCCGGCCGTCCTGCTCGTGCCGCCGATGATGCTGGCCGCCGAGGTCTACGACGTATCGCCCGCCACCAGTGCGGTCACAATCCTGCACGAGCACGGCACCGACCCGTGGGTGGTGGACTTCGGCTCGCCCGAGCACGTCGAGGGCGGGCTGGAGCGCACGCTCGCCGATCACGTGCGTGCGGTCTCGCACGCCGTGGACCAGGTGCGTGAGCTGACCGGTCGCGACGTGCACCTGGCGGGCTACTCCCAGGGCGGGATGTTCTGCTATCAGGTGGCGGCCTACCGCCGCAACGACGGTCTGGCATCGCTGATCACCTTCGGCAGTCCCGTCGACACCCGCCAGCGGATGCCTCTGGGTCTCCCCGAGAATCTGGCCTCGGGCCTGGCCAACCTGATCGCCCACGGGATCTTCCGGGGTGGCGCATTTCCCGCCTGGGCGAGCCGGAACGGCTTCGTGTTGCTGGACCCGGTCAAGTCGGTGCGCAGCCGGATCGAGTTCATTCTGCAGCTGCACGATCGCGAGGCGCTGCTCCCGCGCGAGGGCCAGCGCCGCTTCCTGGAGGCGGAGGGTTGGGTCGCCTGGCCGGGGCCGGCGCTGGCCGACTTCCTCAGCCAGTTCATCGATCACAATCGCCTGCTGGAGGGTGGATTCACGGTCGATGATCGGCTGCTGACGCTGGCCGACATCGCGACGCCGATCCTGTCGGTGGTCGGGACCGTCGACGAGATCGCGCCGGCCGCCGGCGTGCGGGCGATCCGCCTGGCCGCGCCGCGGGCGGAGGTGTACGAGCTGGCCCTGCACGCCGGCCACTTCGGTCTGGTGGTGGGCTCGAAGTCCAATGAGGTCACGTGGCCGACGGTGGCCGGCTGGGCGCGCTGGCGCGACGGCGACGACGACGCGCCCCCCGAGGGTCTGACCGAGGTCCCCGACGACGTGACCGCCGAGCTCGTCCCGCGGGTCCGGAACCGGGTCGGCTACGGGCTCGAGCTGGCCGGCGCGGTCGGCGGAGGCATGGCCCGCTCGGTGGTCGGGACCGCGCGGCGGACCACCCGCGGGATGCGCGAGCTCAGCCGGGAAGCCGCCGGCGTGCTGCCGAGCCTGGCCCGCCTGGAGCAGGTGCAGCCGGGCACGCGGATCTCCCTCGGCCTGCTGGTGGAGGAGCGGACGCGGCGCGCTCCTGACCGGATCCTGTTCCTGTTCCAGGACCGCGCGCACAGCGCGCGGGATGTCAACGAGCGGATCGACAACGTGGTGCGCGGCCTGATCTCGGTCGGCGTGCGCCAGGGCGAGCACGTCGGCGTGCTGATGGGCTCCCGGCCCAGCGCCCTGGCGGTGGTGACCGCGCTCAGCCGCCTCGGAGCTGTGGCGGTGCTGCTGCGCCCGGACGGGAACACCGAGCGCGAGGCCGAGCTGGGGTTGGTGCGGCGGATCATCGCCGACCCCGAGCGGGCCGGCCAAGCCGTGAATTTGTCGCACCCGCCCACGGTGCACACCTTCGTGCTCGGCGGGGGAGGCGGCCCGCGGGACCTGGGCATGCCGCTGGCCGCCGACATGGAGCAGATCGACCCGCGCAAGGTCCGGATGCCCAAGTGGTACCGGCCCAATCCCGGGAAGGCCGGCGACCTGGCGTTCATCCTGTTCACCGGCGAGGGCGACAACGTGCGCATGAGCCGCATCACCAACGGGCGCTGGGTGACCTCGGCCCTGGGCACGGCCTCCTCGGCGGCGCTGTCGGGCGCCGACACCGTCTACAGCGTCACCCCCCTGTATCACCCCTCCGGCCTGATGGTGAGCGTCGGCGCGGCGATCGCGGGCGGCGCGCGGCTGGCGATGGCCTCGAAGTTCGACCCCGCGACATTCTGGGAGGAGGTCAGACGCTACGGGGTGACGGTCACCTCCTATACGTGGACGCTGCTCCACGATCTCGTGCAGGCCCCGCCGCAGCCGGGCGAGCGCCACCACCCGGTGCGGCTGTTCATCGGCTCGGGCATGCCGCGCAACCTGTGGCGCCGCGTGCAGCGCCGCTTCGCCCCGGCGCGCGTGGTCGAGTTCTACGCGTCCACCGAGACGGGCGCCGTGCTCGTCAATCTCCGCGACGCCAAGCCGGGAGCGATGGGCCGCCGGCTGCCGGGCAGCCCGGAGGTTCGCCTCGGCGCATACGACGTCGAGCACGAGCAGCTGGCACTTCGCGACGACGGCTTCGTGCGCGAGTGCGGCACCGACGAGGTCGGGATCCTGCTCGCCCGGGCGAGCACGCCCGACTCGATCGCCACCACCCCGCTGCGCGGCGTGTTCGCCCGCGAGGATGCCTGGCTGTCGACCGGCGATCTGTTCCGGCGCGACGCCGACGGCGACTACTGGCGGCTGGACAGCGCCCGTGACGTCATCCACACGGCCACCGGGCCGGCGTACAGCGTCCCGATCCGCGACGCCCTCGGCGACCTGCCGGCGGTCGACCTGGCGGTCGCCTACGGGCTGAAGCTCGAGGGGCGGCAGGGCGAGCTCGCCGTGGCCGCGGTGACGCTGCGCGACTCCCAGACGCTCGACGCCCGCGCGGTCGGCGACGCGCTGGAGCGCCTGCCGGCTCCCGCGCGCCCCGACATCGTTCACGTCGTCGACGAGATCTCGATGACGACCTGGTTTCGCCCGCTCACCGCGCCGCTGCGCGACGCCGGGCTACCCCGGGCCGACAGGGAACGCGCCTGGTACCGCGACCGTGGCGGGCGCCGCTATCGGCCGCTCACCGAAGCGGCCCGGCGGCGCCTGTCGGCCGGCGAGAACTGACGCTCAGGCGGGCAGGGTCTCGCCCGAGTAGAGCTTGTGCACCGTCACGGTCCCCGCGGGGGCCGCGTTGATGCACAGCTCGCAGAGCACGCACTCGTCGAGGTTGGACTCCACGATCTGGACGCCGCCCGGGCCCGCGGTGAAGATGTCGACCGGGCAGACGTCGGTCAGCTTCTGGGCCAGCTCGGCGTCGCCCGCGACGGCGGCCGAGACGGTGACGTCGATGAAGGTGCCGGGCATCAGATGCGTTCCTTGACGAGGGTGGGGATGTCCTCGATCCGCTCGGCGACCACGATCCCGGCGTCCGCGAGGCGGGCGATCTTCTCGGTCGCCGTGTCCTCCTTGCCCTCCACGATCGTGCCCGCGTGGCCGAAGCTCATTCCCGGCATCTCGTCCATGAAGCGACCCGCCATGAAGGCGACGATCGGCAGCCGCGAGCCGGTCTCGGTCTTCCAGGCGGCCAGCTCGGCCTCCATGCGTCCGCCCGGCTCGGTGTAGATGACGATCGCCTCGGTGGCAGGATCGGCCTCGAACAGCGGCATCAGCTCGGCGTAGCTGGAGCCGATGATCGCGTCGCCGCCGATCGAGACGGCGGTCGATTGACCCAGGCCGGCGGCGCTCAGCGTGGAGGACATCTCGGTCGTCATTCCGCCCGAGCGTGAGATCACGCCCACGGGGCCGGGGGTGTAGGACTTGGCGGCGTCCTTGGCGGGGCCGCCGATGCCGCCCATCTTGAGCACGTCGGGGACTATGATCCCCAGGCAGTTGGGGCCGATGATGCGCGCCTCGTGGGCGGTCGCCACCTCGACCATCTGGGCGACGTCGCCGCGCGGGATGCGCTCGGTGACGATCACCACCAGCTTGACGCCGTTCTCGATCGCCTCCAGGACGGCGTCCTTGGTGAACGCGGGCGGGACGGTGACGACCGAGCCGTCGATCGACGCTCCGTGGTGCGCCACCGCCTGGGCGACGGTGTCGAACACCGGCACGCCGTGTACGTCGCGCCCCAGGCGTCCGGGCGTGACGCCGCCGACGATCTTGGCGCCGGCACCGTACTCCAGGCACTCCCTCGTGAGATTCACCGCCTCGCGGCCGGTGATCCCCTGGACGATGAAGGTGGTGTCGGCGTCGACGAGGATCGACATCAGTCGGCTGCTCCGTTGAGGCGCTCTACGGCGATGCGGGCGGCCTCGTTGAGGGACACCGAGCGGTCCGCGTAGTGGACGCCGTAGTGATCGAGGAGCTTGAAGCCCTCCTCCTCCCAGGCGCCCGGGATGCGAAAGATCGTGATCGCCTCGGACGGGTCGCGTCCCAGCTCCAGGCACGCCTTGATCACTCCGCGGGCGACGATGTCCACGCGGGTGTTGGAGACGATCGACATCATCACCGCGATCTTGTCCACGCCGGGCTTCTGCAGCACGAGCTTGGCCAGGCCGCA
>JADGPO010000111.1 GCA_017882405.1 Solirubrobacteraceae bacterium
CTCGAGCGCACCAACGCTCGAGCGTCCGCAGCAGAGGGTGCCGCTCTCGCACGCGAGGTGGGCTTCGACGCCACCCCGCTCGTCGCGCGCTCCGATCGAAACGTCTGGCGCGCGATCCTCGACCTCGGCGCCGAACACGACGCGCGCGCGATCGTCGTCGGCTCGCGCGGGCAAGGCGGGCTGACGGACGTGCTGCTGGGCAGCGTCCCGGGCAGAGTCGTCCACCACGCCGATCGGCCCGTGCTGGTCGTTCGCGCGAAGCGCTCGAGCTGAGCAGGCGGCGCTTGGCGGAACTGCTCCCCGGCGGGCGCCGGCGCGGAGAGTGAAAGCAGGCTGGCGCCGATCGCCTCGACGGCCTTTGCGATCAGCTTGCACGCGAGCCGATCCTCGCGCTTGAGCGCAGTTGCCCAAATGCTGCTCGTCATCCGCGGGAGGTCGCGCTTCTTCATGATCTTCAATAGCTCGGTCTCCGGCGTGAGCGCGGGATGAATACGACGCGAGCTCACCGAAGGTGCTCGCCGCCCGACGCGCCTCAGTCGGCGACGCCCAGTCCCCAGCCGCCGTCGATCACGATCTCCTGCCCGGTGATGTACTCAGAGGCGGGCGACGCGAGAAACAGGGAGAGCGCCTTGACGTCATCCGGTTGACCGACGCGATGCATGGGAATGTCCTTGGCGAGCGCCGCCTGCATGTCGGGGTCGTGGGCGTGGCCGCCGCCGATGTTCGTGACGAAGAAGCCCGGCGCGATCGCGTTGGCGGTGATGCCGTCAGCGGCCAGCTCGAGCGCGATTGAGTGCATGAAGTGCCGGGCGCCCGCCTTCGCCGTCATGTAGGCGGAGCCGATCGCCGGCTCCACCGCGGTCGCCGCCAGCGACGTGGTCACGATGATCCTCCCGAACCCCCGCGAGCGCATGTGGCGAGCTGCGGCGCGCGCCGTCGCAAAGATCCCGTTGAGGTTGACGTCGATCACGCGGTTCCAGCGCTCGTCGCCATAGCGCTCAAGCGCGCCCTCCTCGACGCGCGGCCGCGAGCCGCCGGCCCAGGCGCCGACGAAGCCGACCCCGGGATCGATGCCCGCGTTCGCAAAGGCGACGTCGAGCCGGCCGTACACGTCCGCCGCTTCGTCGATGACACGGTCCAGCGCGGCATGGTCAGTCACATCCGCGATCGCGCTGCGCACGTCGAGCCCCTCACCCTGGAGCCGTGACGTATGCTCGGCCACCACGTCGGCGTCGACGTCGATCAGCGTGACCCGCGCCCCGTGCGCCGCGAGCACCTCGCCGTACGCGAGCCCCAAGCCGCTGGCACCGCCGGTGACGATTACGCCAAACCCGGCCACGTCGAATCGCGAGGAAACGTTCACGCTCACTGCTCCTGTGATCTCGTTGGCGGCCGAGCCTATCGCGCCGCACGCCGCGAACAGGCGCCCGCGCCCGCGCCGCTTCCTAGAGTGTCCCGGGATGCTGGTCGCCACCCACAACGGCTCCTTTCACGCCGACGAGGTGTTCGCCATCGCCGCGCTGGGCCTGCTGGGTGGCCCAGTCGAGGTGGTGCGCACGCGCGAGCGCGACGCCCTCGCCCAGGCCGACCTGCGCGTCGACGTCGGCTTCCGGGACGACGCCTCGACCGGGGACTTCGACCACCATCAACGAGACTTCGACGCCGCGCGCGACAACGGCCTGCGCTACGCCTCCTTCGGTCTGGTGTGGCGGGAGTTCGGCGCCCGGGTCTGCGACGGCGACCAGGAGGTTGCCGATGCCGTCGACGCCACGCTCGTGCAATCCGTGGACGCCAACGACACCGGCCAGCAGCTGTCGCAGCCACTGATCGACGGCGTGCGCCCGATGACCGTCAACGGCATCATCGGCGGCTTCAACGCACGCTGGGACGAGACCCTCACCCCAGGACAGGAGCGCGAGCGCTTTGATGCGGCCGTCGCCCTGGCGCACGGGATCCTCGCCCGCGAGGTGGCCTCCGCCGCCTCCGGCCGCCGCTCCCAGCGCATGGTGCGCGAGGCAATCGCCGCCGCGGCGGACCCGCGCGTCGTCGAACTGCCGGTCAACGCTCCCTGGAAGCAGGTGCTCGTACCCGAGGCGGCTGAGGCCCTGTTCGTGA
Organism: Solirubrobacteraceae bacterium; assembly: GCA_017882405.1. The sequence goes on from JADGPO010000111.1 coordinate 2,116, forward strand.
TCTACCCCAAGCGCCAGGGCTTCGGCCTCGAAGCGGTGCCTCGCGAGCTCGGCTCGTTCGAGAACCGGCGCGACCTGCCGGCCACGTGGGGCGGGCTCGAAGGCCCCGATCTCGTCGCGGCGACCGGCGTCGAGGCAGCGCTCTTCTGCCACCGCAAGCGCTTCCTCGCGGTCGCCCGGTCTCGCGACGCGATCACGCAGCTCGCCGATCTCGCTCTCGCCGAGCACTGAGCTCGCGACCCCGGTGGCCGCGGACGCGTCGGTAGATCGCAGAACAGGACCGCTCACCGCGCACGGTCGTCGTGCGTGCGAGGGCACCGACCAGTTGCGGCAGGTAGCCGACGCTTCCCGGCCGGGCTCCCTTCGAGCGGAACGAGATCTCGAAACGACAGCCGCGACGGCCCGGAGATAGCGCCGGGCGTCAGGAAGATTCAGGGCGGCTGTCAGTGAGCGTCACGCATGCACGCCCCTCGAGGGGCCGTCGCCCACGATAGCGCCAGATCCGAGTGGAGGTTGCGAGGATGCGCGGATGCCACGGGTCGCGTTCTTGCCGGGTGCGTCGGGCGCGAGTGAATTCTGGGCGCCAGTGGCCGACCGCCTGCCGGACAGCTGGGAGACGCGGTTGTTGAGCTGGCCGGGTGCCGGGGCACAGCCCCACGATCCGTATGTGCGGGGCTATGAGGATCTCGTCTCCCTCACCGCGGTCACGATCGCTGACGAGAGCGACCTGGTCGCCCAGTCGATGGGAGGCGTGGTCGCAATCGGCGTCGCGGTCGCGCATCCTGAGAAGGTCAGACGGCTCGTGCTGGTTGCCACATCCGGCGGCGTCGACATCGGCTCGCTGGGCACCGAGGGCTGGCGCCCGGAATACGAGCTGGAGTTTCCCAACGCCGCGCCGTGGGTCACCCGACAGCAGCTCGACTACACCCAGGCGCTGACCACGATCAGTGCCCCCACGTGTCTGATCTGGGGAGACGCGGATCTCGTCAGTCCCCTCACAGCTGCGCGACGGCTGCGCGAGCTGCTGCCGCACAGCGCTCTTCACGTTCTACCCGGGGGCACCCACAGTCTGGCCCGCGACCGGCCTGACGAGGTCGCGGCGCTGATCGTCGACCACCTCACGTAGCGGGCGGCGCGGGCCAGCCAGAGACAGCCACCGGGCCGTCGCGCAGGCCCGCCGGGCGAGATGACCGGCGTGACACGACCCCGGCCAGTCATCGCCCAGCCACTCGCCGGATGCCGTCGCGTCCTTCGCTCAGAGAGCGGTGACGACCGACTTCGTCTCGAGGTAGTTGTTGAGGACCTGCGAGCCCATCTCGCGGACCCAGCCCGATTCCTTGTAGCCGCCGAACGGCATCGCGGCGTCGAACACGTGGTAGGTGTTGATCCACACGGTGCCGGCGCGCAGCCGCTTGGCCGTCCGGTGCGCCTTGGAGATGTCCCGTGTGAATACGCCGGCGGCGAGCCAGTAGGGGGTGTCGTTGGCGACCGGGACGATCTCCTCGGGGGAATCGAACGGGATCGCGCATACCACCGGGCCGAAGATCTCCTCGCGGACGACCTTCATGTCGTTGCTGGTGTTGGTGAGGATCGTCGGCTGGACGAAGTAGCCGCGATCGCTCGCGCGACCGCCACCGACGACGGCCTCGGCCCCGGCGCTCTTTCCGGAATCCAGGTATCCGAGAACCTTCTCGAACTGCTCGTCGGAGATCAGCGGACCCATCTCGGAGTCCGGATCGGTCCCCGGGGCGACCTTGATCTTCTTGGCCGCCTCAGCGACCCCGGCGACGACGTCGTCGAAGATCTGCTTCTGGACGTAGAGCCGCGATCCGGCGTTGCAGCACTGCCCGTGGTTGAAGAAGATGCCGTTCGCGGCACCGGCGATCGCGCCCTCCAGATCGGCGTCGGCGTAGACGACGTTCGGGGACTTGCCGCCAAGCTCGAGCGTGACCTTCTTCAGGTTCCCAGCCGCGGCCTTGACGATCAGCTTGCCGACCTCGGTCGACCCGGTGAACGCCACCTTGTCGACATCGTCATGGCCGCGAGCGCCGCTCCCGCCTCACCGAACCCGGTGACGATGTTCACCACGCCGTCGGGCAGGCCGGCCTCCTGCATGATCTCGCCGAGGCGCAGCGCCGATAGGGGCGTCTGCTCGGCGGGCTTGAGCACGGCGGTGCAGCCGCACGCGAGCACCGGCCCGAGCTTCCACGCCGCCATCAGCAGCGGGAAATTCCACGGGATGATCTGGCCCACGACCCCGACCGGCTCGCGCAGCGTGTAGGCGAGGTACTCGCCGGGCGCCGGCAGTGCCGAGATCGGCACCGTCGTTCCCTCAATCTTGGTCGGCCACCCGGCCATGTAGCGGAACAGATCGGCCGCGAGCGGGACGTCGGCAACGCGCCCGACCCCGTAGGGCTTGCCGTTGTCCAGCGATTCCAGCATTGCGAGCTCGTCGGCGTTCTCCTCGATCAGGTCAGCGATCCGCCAGATCAACCGGCCACGGTCGGACGCGTTCATCCTGCGCCACGGCGAATCGTCGGCGAAGGCCTTGCGTGCCGCCCTGACGGCGCGGTTGACGTCCTCAGCGTTGCCGTGCGCGACCGTTGCCAAGGTCTCCTCGGTCGCCGGATTGATCGTCTCGAAGGTCTCGCCCGACGCCGCCGGCACCCATTCACCGTCGATCAGAAGCTCGTGGGGCGCGTGGACGAACGCGTCGGCCCGTCGCTCAACTGTTTCGGCTACAGCCATGAAATCTCAGAAATCTCTCCTCTCAGCGCGGACATCGCCCGCGTGTTGGGACGTGGTGATGCTCCACCGATCAAGCTAGTCCATTCTTGATTAGTTCCGGGGGCCTTCGGCCGTACGCGGATCGGTGAAATGGGGGAGGATCCCGGGGTCGCTCGTTGACGTCGTTTTCTCCTTGGTGCCTGTGCGCCCGTGATTAGTTTGACGCAGGGCCCTCCCCCGGTGTACCGGATTGTTGGCTTTGAGCACGCTCATCAGACTCGTTTGTCTTGGAGGCCTCTATCTCCCGCGCCTGACGGAGGACTACCAGCAGCGGGCGTCTATGAGAATCGGGTGACCGGCGAGTGCGACCGACGTTGGGCAGCGTGGCGGCGAGGTGGGTGAGGCGTTGCCTCTAGCCTGGCCCTCGACCTGGTGGCCTACGGCGGCACGGCCAGCAAGACGCTCGCCCCGGGGTTCCGGCTGGGCTGGTTCGTGCTGCGCCCGGCGGGACGCGCTCGTCGCCGCTCTCGCGCAGCGCCCCCCTGATCTGCGCCCGGCCGGAATCGCCGCCGGCCTGCACGTCGTCGCCTGGCTGCCCGCCGGACTCGACGAGACCGAAATGGTGCAGGCGGCCGTGGCCCACGGGTTCGCGGTCGCGGGCGTCGCGCCCTACCGACTGGCGCCGTCAGCCGAGGGGGGACTGATCTTCGGCTACTCGACGATCGCCGAGAGCGCGATTTTCGCCGCGGGGTCGACCTGCTGGCGCACGCGATCGCCGAGCTCCGAGCCGGGTGAGGAAGCAGTCGCCGCGGGTTGCGGGCGCACGTCTGCGGTGGGACACTCGGATGACAGCAATCGTACGCAGTATCTGCCGGAGGTGATGTTCATGTCAGACCCGGCCAACGTTCTCGTCGTCGCACACCAGACCGCGACTACCGAAGGATTGATCGCAGCCGTTCGGGAGCGCGCGGCGCGCGGCTCGGCAAGGTTTCATCTCGTCGTCCCGCGCCACGCGCACGGCATGCACAGGGTCGTCGATCCGCAGGACGCCGACGACGAGGAGGCGCAGGCGGTACTCAACCAGGCATTGCCGAAGCTGACCGAGGCCGCAGGCCGACAGGTCACGGGTTGAAGCTCGATCTCGTCAGCAAGACACGCGGGCTCGGCCTGCCGGTCACCCATATCGAGGCCACGAGCAGGTCCGAGACTCCCGCCGCCGTGTGAAGACCGCCCGGCGCGACCGGGACTAGGCACAGCAGCGGAATCGGCGGTCAGAAAAGACCGAGGGCGAACGGCTCGGAGAGTCGGCGCCGGGATCGTGATCGGATCGTAATCATCCGCGCGCGCACCACCGGCAGCGCCGCGCCTGAAGCAGGGGCTCGGGGCACCGGGGAAGTCGGGGTCTCAGGCGTTCTGGATCGCGAACTCGCGGGCGCGGGTGGCGCTGGCGAGGAGCAGCCCGAGGAAGCGGTCGAGCATCTCGGTGTCCAGCGACGGCAGCGGAAGCTCTCCACAGACGAACACCTCGCCGGCCTGGTTCTCCGCAAAGCAGACGAGCGGGGCCTGACGATTCCAGTAGAGCAGCTGGTGCGGGTCGATCAGGCCCGGGGGCAGCACGGCGGCCTGGGCACGGAGCAACGACCCCCGGATCGTCAGGCCGACGTCGAGCACGTATCCGGCCGCGTCGAGGACGAGACCCCACTCGCCGGGCGCGATCTCGCGCACTTCGGCCTCCAGTGAGGACATGTAGCGGGCTATGCGCCCGGCCGGTGACTCCATCGTCCGGTCAGGATAGGAGCGACCGCCGCCGAGACCCGGATCGCGACGCCGATGCGGTGGTCTACTGGAAGAGAATCAGCCGGTAGGTGATGTAGGCGAAGAAGATCGCCACCAGGCTCCACGTCAGCGGCCAGCTCAGGGTCCTGATGAAGGCGGTCTCCCAGCGGCCGACGCGGATCACGTAGCCGAACGTGATCGCCAGCAGGATCGCGTAACAGATGACCGCCGCCACCGTCGACAGCCCCAGTCCCAGGATCGGCGCGACGATCAGCCCCAGCACGACCCAGGCGGCGATGGCCAGCACGTCGACTGCCAGGCGGGTGCGCTCGCGGCCGACGATCGTCATGAAGCCGGCAGCCCCGACGAGCGCGGCCAGCATGAACACGCCGAGGTGCCAGTGCGAGCCGAACCCGAAGATGGCGCTCATCAGCTTGCCCCCCGCCCACAGCAGCAGCGGGTCGATGAGGCCGATCGCCACATAGCAGGCGAACATGTCCTCCGTGGAGTCCCACGGGTTACCGAACACCGGCCGTCTGGGCACCAGGGCGGAGCGCAGGGCCTCACGGTCAAACGCGGCGCGCAGTGAAGTCGTGTCCTGGGGCTCGCTTGCCACTCTCAGATCTCCCACCGCCAATGGTACGTGACCGCTCAGGACAGCGCCTCGGCGGGCGGTCGCGCCGAGGCGGGGGTCGCGCCCTCGGGGAGCGAGCCCACCTGATGCCGGATGCTCCCCCGCGTGGCACGGAACTAGACCGTCTAGTACCGCTGCGGGTGGCGGGGCGGCGGGGCGGGGCGGGGCGGGGCGGCGGGTCAGGCCCGGTCGCGGGCCAGGTCCAGTAGCCGGCCGAGGATCCGCTCGCCGTCGACCCGGAGCCCGTTGTGGTCGTACTCGTTGGTGATCCACGGACGCAGCCCCTTGATCTGCGCCGCGGTCTCCTCGGAGAACGAGCGCTCGACATACATGTCGTCGGCGTAGATCAGGGCGGCCGCCGGCACCTCGTTGGCGGCGAGGGCCTCAGGGTCGTAGAGGTACGGCCAGTCGCGCTCGGCCAGAAGCGCAGCGGCGTCCCGCAGCGGCTTCAGGGCGCGATAGTCCTCGAACATCCACGGAAACACGTGCTCGCCGGTCAACAGGTGCGGGGCCTCGAACTCGGCGGGGAGCATGCGCAGCGCGGACCAGCGGGTGGCCCCGCCGTCCGCCCAGCACGCCTCGTGGAGAACCGCGTACAGCGGGTTGCGCCCGAACTCGGCGAAACCCACCAGGTCGTGCAGGAACGCCGGGGAGTCCTGTGGCAGCTCCAGCAGGTGGTGCAACCGCTCGGCGCCGCCGCTCATGCCGAGCAGCGCGCCGAGCTGGCGGACACGCCGCCAGGTCAGGCGCTCGCCGGAGGGCAGCACGACGCCCTCGTTGCGCACCCGATCATGCAGCTCGAGCAGCCGATCCCGGTCGGCCGGATAGCGCTCCAGGTAGCGCCGGTTTCGCTCCAGCACCCGTCGGTAGGTGCAGCCGTAGACCTCGTCGATGTCCCGGCGCATGGGCGGCAGCCCCCCGGTGATCAGCGCCTCGCTCAGCCCCTCGGGGGCGATCGACAGATACGTGGTCACGCACAGGCCGCCGAAGCTCTGCCCGAGCACGCTCCAGCGCTCGACGCCCAGCTCGCGCCGAATCCATTCGGCGTCGCGGACGATCGCGTCGGCCCGGAAGTGGGCCAGGTAATCGGCCTGCTCGGGCGGCGCGAGGCCGGGCAGAGCGCCGACCGGCGTCGACCGGCCGGTACCCCGCTGGTCGAGCATCAGGACGCGAAACTCCTGCAGCGCACGGTCCAGCCACGCCGGCCCGCTGGGCCCGCGCGTCGCTCGCGGCGCCTCGAAGCCGGGGCCGCCCTGGAGGTAGACCAGGAAGGGACGATCGCGGCCATCGGGGTCGGCGACCTCGCGCGCGAACACGGCCATTTTGGGACCGGCGGCATCGTCATGGTCGAGCGGGACCTCGAACGAATGCTCGACCGTGACCAGCCCCGGGGTGCGGATCTCCTCGTGCATGGGCCCAGATCATCGCGGCCGGACGGCCAGCGTGCCCTCCAGGACCGCCTCCTCGAGCGTGCGCGGGCCGAGAACGTCCCCGGCCCGGACGGCTCCCGGGTGAGACTGGAGCTCTGACCAGAGCTCGTCCACCGGCTGGCGGCCCTGGGCGAGCACGATCGTGGCCGCCGGTCCCAGCGCGCTGGCGCGTCCTGAGAACACGTGGCGCAGGGCCGGCCCGCCGGCGAGCTCGTGGTGATGGAGGATCTCGACGCCCAGGTCGTCCAGCCGTGCCAGGTACAGGTTTCGCTGGTACTGGTGAAGCGTCTCGCCGGGCACGGTAGCGGCGCATGCCAGCCTCACCGCGATCCCCGCCCCGGCCAGTCGCTCGGCGGCGTCCAGGCCCTCCCAGCCACCGCCCCAGTCGGCCACGAGCGCGGGTCCGGGCACGGCCTCGGGCGCGCGGATCGCCTCCCACGCCTGCACGGGCGACGCTCCGGTCAGCTCGGTCGCCGGAGCAAACGGGCGCGCCCCGGTGGCCAGGACGACCAGCTCGAAGCGCTCGGCAAGCTCCGCATCGGCGCGCACCCCGAGCTGCAGCGAGACGCCGGCCGCTCGCAGCCGAGCCGTGGTCGAGCGCCAATAGAGCTCCCAGGTCTCCACGTGCGCCGGGGCCAGCCCGGCCAGCCGCAGCTGGCCGCCGATTGCGTCGGCGCTTTCGACCAGCGTGACTTGCGCGCCGGCGCTGGCCGCCTCGATCGCGGCCGCCGCGCCCGCCGGACCGGCGCCGATCACCAGAACCTCCCGGGCGGCCGAGCGAGGCGCGGTGATCGTCAGCTCGCGGCCGGTGCGCGCGTTGACCGCGCAGCCGATCGGGACGCCCGCATGGTAATGGCCGATGCACGACTGGTTGCAGCCGACACACTCGATCACCTCCATCTGGCGACCCGCCGTGGACTTGGCCACGAGCTGGGGATCGGCGATCAGCGCTCGGGTCATGCCGACGAGGTCGGCCGTGCCGTCGTCGATCAGACGCTGGGCCGCCGCCAGCGTGACCACCCGCGTGGTTGCCAGCAGCGTCAGCTCGGGGACGGCGGCGCGGATCGCCGCCGCCGCGGGTGCGATCGCGCAACCGGGGGCCGGCGGGGGCGGAGCGATCCAGGTGGAGGCGGCCGGGTGGGCGGAATGGCCCAGCACGAGCGAGACGAAGTCCACCAACCCGGCGGCGTGCAGCCGCCCCGCGATCTCCGCGCAGGCCTCGGTCCCCAGGCCCCCGGGGATCAGCTCGTCGGCCGACAGCCGCGCGCCGATCGCCAGCGAGGGTCCCGCGGCGGCGCGCACCGCCTGCAGGACCTCCACGGAGAACCGCATCCGCGCCTGAAGGGACCCGTCGAAGCCGTCGCCCCGGCGGTTGGAGAGAGGGGAGAGGAACTGGGCGGGCAGGTACCCGTGCGACATCGAGAGCTCGAGTCCGTCAACCCCGCCGTCGGCGGCCAGGCGCGCGGCGGCGCCGTAGCCGTCGATCAGCTCCTCGATCTCCGAGACGGTGAGCGCCCGCGGCTCGCTCTTGAAGCGCAGGCTGGGGATCGCCGAGGGCGCCACTGCCGGGGCTCGGGGGGCGCTTGAGATCTGCTCGCGCCCGCCGTGGAACAGCTGCACCATCAACTTCGTGTCGTGAGGATGCAGCCGCTCGGCCAGCCGGCGGTAGGCGGGCACGATCTCCGGCTCAAAGCCGCCCACGGTATGGGGGGTGAGCAGCCCGCTGGAGTGCACCGCCGTCGCCTCCAGGAAGATGGTCCCCACGCCGCCCCGGGCTCGAGCCTCGTGGTAGGCGAGCAACTCGTCGGTCGGCAGGTGGTCGTGCACGAGGCTGGTCTGGTGCGAGGTGGAGACGACCCGGTTGCGCAGTCGCAGCGGGCCCACGTCGAGCGCTGAGAAGAGGGTTGGCGCCACGCCGGAACCGTAGTCCGCGCCGGGGACGCCGCTCAGGGCCGGGCGCGACGTCGCCGGCGGCTGACGTCGCGCCTCAGTGCCTCGACGATCGCTGTAATACCAGCCACTGTGATGACCAACCGGCTGGACAAGCTCGAGCGCGCCGAGCTGCTGCTCCGCAAGCCCGACCCGAGCGATTGGGTGGCAGGCAGCGCGCGTGCGTCACGCCGCGGGCGACCCA
>JADGPO010000018.1 GCA_017882405.1 Solirubrobacteraceae bacterium
CAGCGGGTTGGCGCCCGCAGCGACGTTCTTCAGACCCTGGCGAACGATCGCCTGAGCGAGCACGGTCGCCGTCGTTGTGCCGTCGCCGGCCACGTCGTTGGTCGCCGTGGCGACCTCGCGGACGAGCTGGGCGCCCTGGTTCTGGAAGACGTCCTCTACCTCGATCTCGCGAGCGATGGTGACACCGTCGTTGGTGATCGTGGGGGCGCCGAACTTCTTGTCAAGGACGACGTAGCGACCGCGCGGGCCGAGCGTGACCTTGACGGCGTTGGCTACGGCATCGACGCCCTGCTCGAGCGCCTTGCGGGCCTCCGCCTCGTACTTCAGTTCCTTATGTGCCATGTGTATCTAGTTCTCCTAGCTAGAAAGCTTGGACTACGACTGGACCTTCGCCAGCACGTCGGACTCACGCAGGACGAGAAGCTCCTCGCCGTCCACGTTGATCTCGGTGCCGCCGTACTTGCTGTACAGGACCTCGTCGCCCTCAGAGACGTCGAGCGGCGTGCGCTTGCCGGTGTCCTCGTTGACCTTGCCATCGCCGACGGCGATGACCTTGCCCTTCTGGGGCTTCTCCTTGGCGGTGTCGGGAAGCACGATCCCACTCGCAGTGGTCGCCTCTTCCTCGATAGCCCTTACGATCAGGCGATCGCCCAGGGGCTTGAGATTCATTGACTAACCTCCGTTCGAAGTTTCCGTTACAGCGGAGCTGGCACTCGGATGTACTGAGTGCCAACGCTCCGGGACTATAGCTCCTCGAAAAGGCTAATCAAGGCCCATTTGGCACTCTCGTGTAAGGAGTGCCAGGAAATGAGGGCGCTAATGCGCGCTGAGATAGGCGTTGAGCAGCGGGCCGCCGGCGACCGCGGCGATCACCCCGCCCACCGCCAGATAGGGGCCGAACGGCAAGCCTGTCGTGCGCGCGGTCTTGATCCCACGCCGCACCGCGATCCCGACTCCCACGGCGGCGCTGCTCAGCAGCGCCACCAGCAGGGCGACGATTACCGGCGGGCCGAGGAACATCCCCATCACCCCCACAAGCTTGACGTCGCCCATCCCCATGCCGGCGGGATTGGCGAGCGCTGCCAGCAGCAGGAAGCCACCGGCGATCCCCGCCCACAGCAGGCGCCCGGGCTCATGGCCGGCGTCCAGCACGAGGCCGAGCACCAGCGCGGCGACCGCGGCCGGGCCGGTGATCCGGTTGGGGATGATCCTGCGTCGCAGGTCGATAACCGCGCACGGCACCAGGACCAGCACGAGCGCGCCGCGCAGCACCGCGGCGGCCGCCGAGCCCTGGATCAGAGCCACCCCGGCGGCCAGCGCCACCGTCGCGGCCACTACCGGCGCCGGCAGCCGGTAGCTGACCGCCGGCTGGGGTTGCGCGATTGACATCTACTGATTCGTCGGCACGAACGCCGCAAAGCTGAAGTCCACGGACCGCGATTGAGCGCTGCGCGGGCGTAACCTCCAGCGCGTGCAACGCTTCGACGGACTCCCCCGCCGCGCTCTGCCCGGCGGCCTGGTGGTCATCGAAGCGGAGACACGTCGCTCGCGGCGCCGCGGGCTCGCCCGCCTGGACTCCCTCGCCGCCGACCACGCTCTGCACATCCCTCAGACGCCGTCCGTGCACACCTTCGGGATGCGCTTCGACCTGGACCTGATCTGGCTGCGCCGAGATGGCAGCATCGCCCGGGTGGACAGCGACGTCGGGCCCTGGCGGATGCGCCTGTGCCTCCGGGCCCGCTCGGTGGTGGAGACGCGCGCCGGGCAGGCCGACGCGTTCGTGGCCGCCGGCGTCGGCGGCTGACGCCGCGGTAGCGTCACTCGCCATGGACAAGGTGTTCGGCAAGCATTCCGTCCGGGCCGTGCTGCTGGCGCGCCCGGAGTCGGTCAAGCGGCTGCTGGTGGCCGGCAAGGACTCCTATCACCGCGACCTGATCGAGCTTGCCCGGGGCGCTGGGATCGAGCCCGAGTGGTTGGCCTGGCCCGAGTTTCGCCGCGTCGGCGGCGTCAGCGACGACGACAAGCACCAGGGCGTGGTGGTGCTGACCATGGCGCGGCGGATGCTCACCGAAGCCGACCTCGGCGAGCTCGCGGAGGCGCAGGTGGTGCTGGCCCTTGACCAGATCTCGGACCCGCAGAACCTGGGCACGATCCTGCGCTGCGCGGCCTTCTTCGGCGTCGACGCCGCCCTGATCCTCAAGAACCGGGCGGCCGAGATATCTCCGCTGGTGGCCCGGGTCGCGGTCGGCGGGGCCGAGCTGGTGAAGACGTTCCGGATCACCAACCTCGCACGCAGTCTGGAGATCCTCCAGGGCATGGGCTTCTGGGTCTACGGTCTGGACGAGCGCGGCGAGCGCACCCTGGCCGAGACGGAGTTCGACGCCAAGACGGTACTCGTCGTGGGCGCCGAGGGCGAGGGGCTGCGCCAGCGCACCAAGACCACGTGCGACGCGCTGGTCCGCATCCCGGGCGGCCAGGCCGGACTGGAGAGCCTCAACGCGGGCGTGGCCACGGCGGTCGCCCTCGCAGAGATCTTCCGCGGGCGCTGAGGCGCAGGTCTACCTGACCAGCAGAGGACGCCCGCCCTCCACCCGGTATGTCTTGGCGACGACCTCGGTCCATAGAAGTAGCGCTGCGCGTCACGCACGATGAGGCTCTGCGAGGACAGGTCGCTCTCCTGTCGCTTCATCGTTATCAGCCGTCCGGCGAGCTTGAGGTCCAGCAGCGGCGTCGCCTGGTCACGCGTGGCCTCGTCGTCGAGGTTCTGGTAGTGCGCCTTGAGCAGGTAGAAGTTGATCACGGCCTTGGTAGCGTTGCGCTCTGCGCATCCAACTCCGCGTCGCCGCTGTTACGCGCGCGACATGTACTTGCCGGTGCGCGTGTCCACCTTGACACGGTCGCCGACATTGACGAACAGCGGAACCTGAATCGAAGCGCCGGTCTCCAGGGTCGCCGGTTTGCTGCCGCCGCCCGACGCGGTGTCGCCCCGCAGGCCCGGTTCGGTCTCGGTCACCTCAAGATCGACCGACGAGGGCAGCTGCACGCCCCCCGCCTGGTCGTCGATGTACAGCAGCTCGATCTCGTCGTCGGGCTTGATCCAGCGCAGCTCCTCTTCGAGCTGGCCCTGGGGCACCTCCAGCTGCTCATAGGAGGTGGAGTCCATGAAGTGCGCGTCCTGGCCGTCGGAGTACAGGAACTGCATCCGGCGGACCTCGGTGCGGATCGAACGGAACTTCTCGCCCGCGCGGAACGTCCGGTCGATCACGTTTCCGTCCGAGGCGCGACGCAGCTTGGTCCGCACGAACGCCGCGCCCTTGCCCGGATTGACGTGCTGGAACTCGAGCACCTTGAAGACGGTGCCATCGACCTCGATGTGGTTTCCGTTCTTTAGCTGATTGGTGGAGATCATCGCTTCAGAGCCGGGCCTTCGGGGGAGTTGCCGAGCAGCGTCGCCAGCCCCTGGGCGAGCGCCGATCCGGCCACCGCGACGGTGACGATCGCGGCGAGCACGAGGATCAGCACCCGGCACACGATCAGTTGCGCGCTCCTCCGAGCCCGTGGATGCGATCGCGCATCTGGTCCGGCGGGTTCTCGATGATCTGGGAGAAGCGCACCACCGTCACGGTGTCGTCCATCGAGACCTTCCGGCCGTAGATCTGCTCCAGGAAGTGGACCATCTCGTCGACGCGCCGGAACTCCGGATTGTCGTGTTCTATTTCCCGGGGACTCAAATCACGCACGCGCTTGACCTCGACCTGGTCGATCACCGCGTAGAAGATCTTCTCGCGCGGCGAGTGCTGGTAGCCGATCGTCACCAGCACGCACTCGTTCTTGTGGTACTTGTGCGATTTGTCACCGAGGCGGATCGTCGCCGTCTTGCGGCCGCGGCGCAGCTGGTCGGCGAACACCGAGGAGTAGAAGTTGAGGACACGCACGGCTCGGCAGCCTACCGATCCGCTGCGCCACGCGACATCGCGCGCCGGACCATCTCCCGCTCGCCGGCGTAGGTCAGCGCCTCGGCGGCCTGCTCGAGCGGCATCCAACGCGCCTCCTCGATCTCGTGATCGTGGTCGGCGACGTCCCCCGAGCGGTACGCGAACAGGAAGAAGCGCACCACCTTGTTGATCGCGCGGCCGCGGCGGTCGTAGCGATATTCGACGTCGCCCAGCTGCTCCAGCAGCTCGGCATCGACTCCCGTCTCCTCCGCGACCTCTCGCCGGGCGGCCTCCTCGGGCGTCTCGTCGCCGTCGAGGTGGCCCTTGGGCAGGCCGCGCACCCGGCGCCCTTCGGCGGCCCGCTTGACCGGGACGATCGTGATCACCTGACCCTCGGAGACGACGACGCCGCCTGCCGAGAACTCGTCGGCGCCGGGCGGGACGCTAGTAGACATAGCCCTCCAGCCGGCCGGGGTCGTGCACGGTCAGCTTGCCCCGGCCCTGGGTGACCACCCCGGCGCGCTCGAGCACGGCGAGGAACCGGCTGGCCGACTCCCGAGAGGAACCGGCGAGCTTCGCCAGGTCGGCCTGGGTGGCGGTGATCAGCACGTCGGCCTCGCCGGCGCCCTCGGATCGAGCCGCCGCCACCAGCTCGGCCAGGACCGAGGCGACGCGGCTCTGCACGGTCTGAAACGACTGGCGCGCCAAGCGCTCGTTGGTCTCCCGCAGCCGCTGGCTCAACGCCCTCAGGAGCTTGATCGCGATGTCGGGATGGGTACGCAGCAGGCGGCGCATGTCGGGGCCGAGGATCGCCGCCGCCTCGCTGTCCTCGAGCGCCTCCACGGTGGCCGAGCGCCGCTCCTCGTCGAACATCGCCAGCTCGCCGAAGATGTCGCCGGGCCCGAACGTGGCCAGGGTGATAGAGCGTCCGTCGCTGTGCTCACGCACGGCCCGAACGCGTCCTGCCCGCACCACGTAACACGTGTCACCGGCGTCGTTCTCGCGGAACACCACCTCGCCGGCCCCGAACGTCCGGGGCACGATCACGTCCGCCACCGCCAACAGGTCCTCGGAGACCAGCGTCGCGAACGCCGGCACCCGATGAAGGAGGGCGAGCGTCTCCTCGGTCGTCGCCGCCATGCACGAGGGATACCACAACCACCGCCGGGCAAAAGCCCCGGCGGACCGGCGCCCGGTTAGACCAGGTCGAGCGTGGCCTCCCGGCGGCGTCGACGCAGCACCAGCGCCGCCCACGCCACCAGCCCGGCCAGCAGGGCCAGCGGCACGAGCACGGCCAGCGCGATCAGCGCGCCCCCGGCGACCACCACGAGCACCCGGCCGGCGTCGTGGAGCGCGCGGTGCAGCGTGAAGCCGCCACCATGCGAGGGCTGGGCCACCGGGACGCTGGAGGCCTGGATCGTCACCGTCAGCCGGCTGTAGTCCACCTGCCGGTGCAGTCCGTTCAGGTTGGCCGAGGCGCGAGCGATCGCCGCGTCGGCGTCGCGCAGCTGAGCGCGCAGGCTGGCGATCGCCTCGGTGGTGGTGGCGCTCGCCAGCTGACGCAGCAGCGAGCGCCGCAGGGCGCGGGTCTCGGCCAGCCGGCGGCCCGCTCCGCCCACCTGGCCCGTGATGTCGGTGGTGTCGTCGGTGCGTGACAGGACGTGCGCTCCGTGCAGCTGGGATAGCTCGGACACCGTGCGCTGCAGGTTGGCCGCCGGCACGCTGAGCTCGAAGCGAGCGCTGCCGTCGGGGCCACCGGTGGAGGTCACGTGGGAGTCCGAGACGATCCCCTTCTCGGAATCGATGACGTCGAACACCTCCTGGGCGACGTCGTCGATCCGGCTGGGGGCCGCCGACAGCGACAGCTGCGCCGCCTGGACGACCTGACGGTTGGTCGAGGGAGCGGGCGAAGGCGCCGGCGTCGTCGCGCTCGCCGATGTAGCGGCGCTCGCCGACGAACCCTCGCTGCTCGCGGCCGCGCTGCTCGATCGCGCCGTCGAGGCGAGATCGTTCACCAGCGGCCGCGGTCCGCGGCCCCCACCGCCGGTGACCACGACGGCCAAGGCGATCGCCGCGATCGCCGCTGCCGGCGCCGCCAGCCACCGCCGTGCCGGCCGCCACCGCCGTCGCCGGGTGGCCGCGCGCTGCGACAGCCCGGCGACCCGCTCGTCGATCTCCCCGGTCACCGCAGCCGCCGGCGCCGGCCGCTCGGCGCGCAGGATCAGCGCCAGCTCCGCCAGCTCGGCGTGCTCGGGATCCACGGGCTCTCCGGCCAGCGTGGCGTCGATCGCCGCCAGCGCGGCCGCCATCTCCGGCTCCAACGGCTCAGCTCGTCGCATCGCAGGCCTCCCTGAGCTTCTGCATCGTTCGGTAGAGCAGCGTTCCGGCGGCCGACTCGCTGAGGCCGAGCACTCGGGCGATCTCGGCGTTGCGCAGGCCGGCGTGGAACTTCAGCGCCACGATCTCGCGCTCGCGTGCGGGCAGAGCCTCCAGCGCCGCGCGTACGGCCGTGCGGCGCAGCGACACCTCGGCGCCGTCGTCGACGCTGCGCTCGTCCTCCACCCCCGGGTCGACCACCAGGCTGCCCACCCGCCGGCGCCGGCGCAGCTCGTCCAGGGCGGCGTTGCGGGCGATCCCGAACAGCCACCCTCGCTCCACTCCCCGGCGGCGGTCGAAGGTGGCCCGGCGCCGGTAGGCGCGCTCGAACGCCAGCGCGGTCACGTCCTCGGCCGCCGCCCGATCACCCAGCAGGGTGGCCACGTAGGCGAAGACATCGTCGCGGCTGGAGCGATACAGGACCTCGAACCACTGCAGCGCGGTCTGTGGTTCGGCGACGTCTTTCGTGTCGATCACACCCTTACTACGGTCGTCGAGCCGATCCATCACGGTGCCGCCCTGATCAGAGCATTATGCGCCGCGCTCGGTCGCTATCGTGAACGTCGTGCGTGCCGCGTTCATCGCAACGGCAGCCACGATCGCGACGCTCTTCGTAACGTTGCCGGCACCGGCGCTGGCCAAGGGACCCAATGCCAAGCAGATCCACCGCGCCGTGTCCGGCGCCGAGGGGTCCTCCTCGCTGTGGGCGACGATCAACGTCTGCTCGTCCAAGGGCAAGGGCCGGGGCGGCAAGCTGGGCGTGCGGGGCCAGATGCCCACGCTGGGCTTTGCCGCGACGCTGCGCATGACCGTCCAGCTGGGGTTCTGGTCGCAGAAGCACGAGCGCTTCATTCCGATCGACGGCTCCAACGCCACCTCCACCCTGTCGCTGGGCTCACCCTCCTCGGGCCTGCAACAGGACGGCGTGATGTATGGCTTCGACAACAGCGCCGGCCTGCTCAACGCGTCGATCGACTTCACCTGGACGCGAGGGGGGCGGGTGATCGGCGAGGCCAGCCGCATCACCACCGGCGGCCATCCCGACGCCGACTACGCCCAGCCGGCGCACTACTCGGCCAGCCGCTGCCGCCTGGGCTGAGCTTGCGCTGCGTCAGCGCTGGCAGCCCGGACACCAGAAGGTGGTGCGGTTGTCGTCGCCAGCCGGGCGAGGAAGCGCTTGTAGTCGAATGTCTCGGCCAGGATGTCGGGGCCGAGCGCCGCGAGCCGCTGGTCGAAGCGCGTTCGGCTGTCGGTGAGCAGCTCGAGCACCGGGCCGTCGAACTGCACCACCTGGTGGCCGGCGCGCTCCAAGATCAGCCACGCCCGACGCGGTGAGCGCCGCCACCGCCGTCCTGGCTCGTACGTCGCCCACGAGCCCGTCATCCGCAGATGCGAATGGATCGTCAGGTCACCCTCGAAGGCCAGGAACAGGTGCTTGCCGTGGGTACGTATCTCGCGGACCGCCCGCCCGGCCAGCCGTTGCGGCCAGTGGTCCAGCGCGTGGCGCGGATGCGGCGCGCGGATCAGCTCGGGGACCTGGCCCTCCAGCACCGGCCGCATCCGGCGAGCGGCGTAGGCGATCGTGTCCCCCTCGGGCATCCGCCGCCTACGCGGTGAGGGTCAGGCGGCGCGGACCCTCCTGGAAGCCCAGCGCGGTCAGCGCCGGGGCCAGCGGCGAGCTCATCGCCGACTCGCCGTCCACCTTCTCCAGCGCCAGGCGCTTGATCTGGCCGCTGCGGACGTGATCAACCAGGGCGCTCAGCGCCGCCTCGAGGCGCGCGTCGTCAGCATCGACGAGGGTCTGCAGGGCCTTTCCGCCCCGCTCCAGGTAGAGCACCGGGTCACCGCCGACGAGCACGACGTAGGCGCCGGCGGTGCGGGCGGGGCGGCGGCGCTCGTCGCGCTTGGGCCAGGGCAGAGCGGCGCCGTAGGGTTGGGCGGGATCGACGGCCGCCAGCACCAGCGACGCGCCCTCGTCTGCTGAGGACCCGCCGCGTGCGCGGAGGCGCTCGACCGCACCGGGGAGCGCGAACTGGGCGCCTCCGAGTCCCTCCAGGAAGTAGCCGCGACGAGCCACGCCCAGCGTCTCCAGCTGCGAGAGCTCGGAATAGACGGCGCTGAAGCCACCGGCGATCCCCTCGGCCAGCACCTGCTCGCGGGTGACGATCCCGTAGCGCTCGAGCAGCAGCTCGCCGAGGGCCCGCCGCTGGGCGACCGGGTCGTGCCCCACGCCACACAGCAGCGGCTCGGTCAGCGACCAGCGGCCCTGGACCTGCGCGGACGCGGTGTCGCGGCGACGACCAGCGCCGAAGCGTCCTGCCCGCCGGGTCGAACGCTTCAGGTGCTCGCGCTGCGCTCGCGCCAGCGTCAGCCGCGGGGCTCGCAGTGGCGCGTACGCGTCGTTGGTGGCCACGCCCGCCCACGCCAGGTCCCACAGCGCCTCCTGGATCTCTTCGGGGGAGAGCGAGACGTCGACGAGCAGATCGCTGAAGAAGCACGCGCCCGCCGACAGCCGCTCACGCACCGCTTGATGAGCCTCTGAGTCGGGGATGTCGCGGCGATACGATGGCGGGCCCAGGAGCGAGAGGTCCTCACGGAAGTACAGGGCGACCCGGCCGCTGTTACGGCCCAGCGCGCCCGCGCCGATCCACACCACCTCGCCGGCCGCGCACAGCTGGTCCATCCACGAGGGCGAGTACGCGCCCGTGCGCCGCGGCAGGATGTCGCGCTCCCACACGTCGGCGGGCAGCGCCAGCCCCTGTAGCGGCACGAGCACCTCGCGCAGGCGGTCGATCCCCGCGCCGGACGGCGGATGGCGGTCGACGCCCTGCCAGGCGGGCAGGAAGCGGGCCAGCTCGCGCTGCTCGGCGGGCTCGATCTCCTTGCGAAGCACCGCCAGCGATGCCCGGCGCAGCCGGCGCAGCACCTCGGGATTGCACCACTCGCGATCAGAGCCGCCGGGGCGCAGCTCGCCACGCACCAGTTCGCCGGCCCGTTCGAGCTCGCGCAGGGCCGCGGAGGCGTCGATCCCGTAACGGGCGCGGACGTCGGCGGTGGTGAACGGGCCGTGAGTGGCGCCGTAGCGGCGCACCAGCCGCGACAGGGCGTCGGGCACGTCCTCCAGGAACGCAGCGGGCAGACCACCGGGCGGCGCCGCGGCCAGCGCGTCGCGATACAGGCCGCCGTCGGTGGCGTCGATCCAGCGCTCCTCGCCGTTGACCCGCACCCGGGCCACGCGCCGTTCCGCGGCCAGCTCGTCGAGCATCGCCTCCGGTACTAGACCGTCCAGTACTCGTGCGGAGGCCTCCTCCAGCGACAGGTCCCCGACCCGCCGCAGCACGTCCAGCAGGCCGTCGCGGCCGGTCGCCTGCGCCATCTCGGACAGGCACTGCAGCTCGGCCTCCACGGACTCCAGGGCGCCCGGGTCGATCAGGTCGCGCAGCTCCTCCTGGCCGAGCAGCTCGCGCAGCAGGTCGCGGTCCAGCGACAGCGCCGCCGCGCGGCGTTCGGCGTTGGGCGTGTCGCCCTCGTACATGTAGGTGGCGACGTAGTCGAACAGCAGGCTGGAGGCGAACGGCGAGGCGGTCGCAGTCTCCACCTCCACCAGCGCCAGTTCGCGGCGATGCAGCTGGGTGAGCAGCTCCACCAGGCCGGGCACGTCGAGCACGTCGCGCAGGCACTCGCGATACGTCTCCAGGATCACGGGAAACTCGCCGTACTTCTTGGCCACCTCCAGCAGCGACTGGGACTTCAGGCGCTGCTGCCACAACGGGGTGCGCTTGCCGGGCCGGGCGCGCGGGATCAGCAGCGAGCGGCCGGCGTTCTCGCGGAAACGGGCCCCGAACAGCGCGCTCGAGCCCAGCTCGGCGACCACCAGGTCCTCGATCTCGTCGGGCTGGAGCATCACCAGCTCGGCGCCCGGGGGCTCCTCGGCGTCGGGCAGGTGGATGATGATCCCGTCGTCGGAGTAGATCGCGTCGGATTCCAGCCCGAACTCTTCGCGGATCCGCGCGCTCAGCGCCAGCGACCAGGCGGCGTGCACGCGGCCGCCGAACGGGCTGAGCACGCACAGCCGCCAGTCCCCGATCTCGTCGCGGAAGCGCTCGACCACGATCGCGCGGTCCGACGGGATCACGCGCGTGGCCTGCTGCTGCTCGTACAGGAACTCCAGAAGGTTGCGCGCGGCGCGCTCGTCGAGGTCGTAGTCGCGCTCCAGCACCTCGGCCGGCTGGTCGACCGCCCAGCGCGCGAACGCGCCGATCGCCTCGCCGAGCTCGCGAGGGCGTCCCAGCGTGTCGCCCTTCCAGAACGGGACCGCGCCCGGCAGGCCCGGAGCCGGAGTGACGATCACCCGGTCGCGGCCGATCTCCTCGATCCGCCAGGTGGTCGCCCCCAGCAGGAACGTCTGGCCCGGGCGCGCCTCGTAGACCATCTCCTCGTCGAGCTCGCCCACGCGGCGTCCGTCGGGCAGGGTGACGGCGTAGAGACCGCGATCGGGGATCGTGCCGGCGTTGGTCACCGCCAGCTGTCGCGAGCCCGGCCGGGCGCGGATCGTGCCGGCGATGCGGTCCCACACGATCCGCGGGCGCAGCTCGGCGAACTCCTGCGAGGGATAGCGGCCGTCGAGCATGTCGAGCACGTTCTCGAACTGCGTCCGGGGCAGCTCCGCGTAGGAGTGGGTGCGGGTGATCAGGGCGTACAGGTCGTCGACGTTGACCGGCTGGTCGTCGGGCGCGGCGGCGGCGATGGCGACGATCTGCTGGGCGAGGACGTCGAGTGCGTTGCGCGGCACGACTGTGGTCTCGATCTTGGCCTCGCGCATCCGCCGGGCGACCACCGCGCACTCCAGAAGATCGGCGCGGAACTTGGGGAAGATGCGACCGCGGCTGACATCGCCAACGGAGTGGCCGGCGCGGCCGATGCGCTGCAAGCCGCGGGCCACCGATTTGGGTGACTCCACCTGGATGACGAGGTCGACGGCGCCCATGTCGATCCCCAGCTCCAGGCTGGAGGTGGCCACCAGGCAGGGCAGCTCGCCGGCCTTGAGCATCTCCTCCACGACCGTGCGCTCCTCGCGAGCCAGCGAGCCGTGGTGCGAGCGGGCGATCTCCTCGCCGGCGAGGTCATTGAGGCGGATCGCCAGGCGCTCGGCGCCGCGGCGGTTGTTGACGAACAGGATCGTCGACTTGTGGGCCTTGATCAGCTCGACCAGCTCGGGGTAGATCGCCGGCCAGATCGAACGCCGGGTGGCCTCACCGCCGTCCAGCGGATCCAACGAAGGCGAGGGCGTGTCGTCGGGCTCGGTCATCGACTCGACGGGCACGTGGATCTTGAGGTCGAGCTCCTTGCGCACCCCCGTGTCGACGATCCGGCACCGGCGGCGCGGCCCGACCATGAAGCGGCCGACCTCCTCCAGCGGGTTCTGGGTGGCCGACAGCCCGATGCGCTGGACATCCGCACCCGCCGCCTGCGTAAGCCGCTCAAGCGTCAGCGCCAGATGGGCGCCGCGCTTGGTCGACGCGACGGCGTGGATCTCGTCGACGACGCACCAGCGCGTCCCCTGAAACAGCGACTGCGCTCGCCCGGTCAGCATCAGGTACAGCGACTCGGGCGTGGTGATGAGGATGTCGGGCGCGTCGCGGAGCATCTGCTGGCGCTCCTTCTGGGGCGTGTCACCGGTGCGCACGGCCACCCGCAGATCGGCGCCGATCCCGCGCAGTGGGGTGCGCAGGTTGCGATCGACATCGTAGGAGAGCGCCTTCAGCGGCGAGACGTAGACGAGGCTGATCTTGCGGTCGCGCGGGTTGTCCGGCAGCGAGCTCTGCGCCAGCTGATCGATCGCGTAGAGGAACGCCGCCAGCGTCTTGCCGGACCCCGTGGGGGCGGAGATGAGCACGTGCTCGCCGGAGGCGATCGCCGGCCACGCCTGCTCCTGCGCGGGCGTGGGCGAGGCGAACGCGCCGGTGAACCACTCACGGGTCTTCGGGCTAAAGGCGGTGAGCGGCATCGCTTGTCTGAGGTTAGGTGACGTCGAGGGCGCTGCTCATACCCGCGGACCCTGGCCGCGCAGCGAGATGGCCACCTGCTCGAGCTTGTCGAACGCCTCCTGCATCCCGCCCTCCATGCCGGAGTTGATGTGCCCGTCGCGCGCCTGCGGGCTGGAGTGCTGGACCAGCGTGCTCAGCGTCGTGCGCCCGTCGTGCTCGACGAGCGTCATCGTGTTGACCGCGCCGTCGTCCGGGAACGGCTCGTACACCTCGGTGCAGACGATCCGCTCGTCGGGGACGATCTCCCGGTACTCGCCGTAGAACGCCACCTCGGCGCCGCTGGAGTCGGCGGTCATCGCATACCGCCACTGCCCGCCGACCCGCAGGTCGATCTCGCATACAGTCATCTCGCCGCGCTGCCCGCTCCACCACCGCCGGACCAGCTCGGGCTCGGTGCACGCCCGGTACACCAGATGGGCGGGCGCGTCGAACTCACGCGTGATCAGGATCTGCGTGTCGTTCGGGAGGGTGACCTTCGCCTTGCCGCTACTGGTCTGAGCCGCCATCGTCCTGCTCCTTAGCCTTTAGTTTTAGTTCTGACAGGACCACGTCGAGCGCGTCGTAACGCTCGTCCCAGGTCTGGGCCAAGCCGGAGACCCAGTCGTGGATCGGCTTGAGCGCCTCGCCGTTGAGCCGGTAGCGCCGCTGACGACCTTCCTCGCGGACCTCCACGAGTCCCACTTCACGCAGGACCCGCAGATGCTTGGAAACCTGCGGCTGCGCCAGCCCGAGCGCCTCGACGAGCTCGTTGACGGAGCGCTCACCACCGGTGAGCGCCTCCAGGATCTGGCGCCGGCGTGGCTCGGCGACCGCGTTGAACGCATCTGTCGTGGTCGCCGCTCTTGCCATGGCCGCAATCATATACCGATATAGGCATATGTCAAGGGCTGGCGGCGTCGTGAAGCACGCGCGCCCGGTTACCCACGGGCTCAGTCGACGAGCAGGACGAGCTTGCCGCGCACGTGCCCGGTCTCGCTCAGCTCGTGTGCCTCGGCGATGCGCTCCAGCGGGAACGTCTGGGCGACCGGCAGCGAGAAGCGCCCGGCCTCGATCAGCTCTGCCGCCTTCCCCAACGCGTACCAGGCGCGCACCGAGCCGGCCCCGCCGGTCATCGGCACGCCGGTCTGCTGGGAGCCCTCGTAGTCGGCGATCGTGACCACGTTCTCGGGACCGCCGGCCAGCTCCACGAGCGCGGGCAACGCGCCGCCGCCAGCGTCGTCGATCGCCTTGTCGATCACCGGTCCCGCCCGCCCAGCCAGTTCGCGGACGCGCTCCACCAGCCCGTCGCCGTAAGTGGTCGCCTCAGCGCCGTAGGAGCGCAGGTATTCGTGGTTGCCGGGGCTGGCGGTGCCGATCACCCGCGCCCCGCGCTCGCGAGCCAGCTGCACGGTCGAGATTCCCACCGCGCCGGCGGCACCGTTGACGAGCACCGTCTGGCCCTCGCCCACCTGCACGAGGTCAAGCGTGCGCGAGGCCGTCTCGACCGCCACCGGCAGTGCCGCGGCGCCGGCGAAGTCAAGCGACGCCGGAATCGGCTCGTAGTTCTCCAGCAGCGCGTACTCGGCGGCTCCGCCTCCCCCGGCCGCGGGGCCGAACACCTCGTCGCCGACGGCGACGTCGCCGACCCCCTCGCCGAGCTCGTCGACCACCCCGGACACCTCCTGGCCGGTCACCTTGGGCAGGTCGCCGCCCATCATGCCGCCGCGGATCTTCCAGTCGACCGGGTTGATGCCGACCGCGCGCACGTTGACGCGGATCTGTCCGCTGGCGGGGTGCGGCTCGGGGAGGTCGACCACCTTCAGGACCTCGGGACCGCCGAATTCGCTGAACTGGATCGCTTTCACGCCGCGAACGTTAGTGGGTGCGCCCTCGGTCCACCGGCGCGCCCCCGTTGCCGGGCGCCAGCACCAGATCGAGCTCGAGCGACACCCAGGGGACCTCCACGCCCGGCGGGCGCTCGGGGTCGGCGGCCGCCCGCTCCCGGAACTCGCGCACGAGCGAGGGCTTGACCGCGAACACCGTGTCGCGGTCCAGCCAGTCGCTCGCCGCATCGAAGATGTGCGTGGTCACGCTCCGGTGGCCGGGGGCGCGAATCACGACGTGGATGTGCGCGGGTCGCCACGGATGCCGTCCGCTCGCCTCCAGCATCTTTCCGACCGGCCCGTCGTCCGGGATCGTGTACGGCACCGGACGCACGGCCTGGAACGCGAAACGCCCCTCGGCGTCGGTGCGATAGCGGCCGCGAAGGTGATCGTCGGGCACGCCGGGATCCTGGACGGCATACAGGCGGTTGTCGCCGTTCTGCCACACGTCGAGCTCGGCGCCGGCCAGCGGGCGGCCCTCCAGGTCCAGCACGCGCCCCGATACCCACGCGGGAACGCCCGCCTCCTGCTCGGCCATGTCGGCGCCCAGCTCGCGCAGCGGAGAATCGGCCTATCAGCTCGCGCCGGCGAGCGTCGGGCGTGGTCTCGAAGCTCGCCAGCACCTGCTCGGTGATCTGCTGCGGGGTGATCGGGCTCTCCACCGGCGCAAACCCTACTGAGGATCCATGAGCGCCAGCCTCGTCGACAGACCGGCCGCGGCGTCCACGGTGGCGATCTGACGGCCCGGCTGAACGGCCGGACGGAGCTCCCCGATCTGCGAGTGCTCGCGCGCCAGCGCCTCCAGGTCCGACACGACGATCGTCAGGCCCCAGAACCTCGGGGCGGCGGCCTCGGGCGCCTCCACGAGCTCCATGATCGTCGGCCCCAGGCGGCGGAACCCCTGACGGCGATCGCCCGCCTGCCGGATACGCCGCAGCTTCAGGCCGCGGCCCGCCAGGGCTGCGGCGGTACGGTCGAAGTCCGGGGTGAAGATCACCACGTGGTCGACGCCCAGCGCCCCGTTCGGATGGGCGGCATCCAGCTCCGGCGGCGGGGCTTCGGTTACCGATGTGGGAAGCCCGTCGATGTCTGCGCCCGCCGGCGCGAGGCGCAGGGTCCAGCCGGTGATCCCGTGTCCGGCGACTCCGAGAGCCAGCTCGACGCCCCCGAGCACGAGCCGGTCGCCCACCCCCACCGTGAAGCCCAGCGCGCTCCAGCGCGCGGGCGGATCGGCGATCGACAGCCCGGCCAGCTGCGCCCTCACCCGCCGAGCTCCCGCGCCCGCGCCAGCACGGCGTCGATCATCGGCTCGGTCAACCTGCCCGTGAACGTGTTCTGCTGGCTGGGGTGATAACAGCCGATCACCGTCAGCTCGCCGACCTGCGCCTCGGCTCCGTGGCCGAAACGAGGACGCGGTCGCGGCAGCGTCACGCCTGACTGCACCATCACCCGTAGCGCGGCGTCCCAGGCGAAGCCACCCAGGCAGACGATCACCCGCGCGTGCGCCAGCAACGCCAGCTCCCGGACCGCATAGGGCAGGCAGTTGTCGCGCTCGGCGGGGGTGGGCCGATTGGCCGGGGGCGCGCAGCGCACCGCGGCCGCCACCCAGCAGCCGGTCAGCCGCAGCCCGTCGTCGCGCGAGCGTGAAAGCGGCTGGTTGGCGATCCCCACCCGATGCAGCGCCGCGAACAGCCAGTCGCCCGAGCGGTCCCCGGTGAACACGCGACCGGTGCGATTGCCGCCGTGGGCGGCGGGCGCCAGCCCGAAGACCACCGCCGTGGCCTGCGGGTCGCCGAACCCCGGCACCGGCCGTCCCCAGTACTCCTCGCCGGCGAACGCGGCTCGCTTGGTCTCGGCCACCTCCTCGCGCCAGGCCACCAGCCGCGGACAGCGCCGGCACTCGACGATCTCCCGCTCCAGGTCCTCCAGCTCGCTCACTCGTTCGCCGGGATCAGCCCCAGGATCAGCCGATCGATCACCGGCGCCAGACCGAGCACGTCGGCGAACTCCGACGCGGCGGCACGGAGCAGCCGCTCCCGCTGCATCGGCAGCCTGATCTCGGGAGGCGGCGCATGGCGGGTGGGCGGGACCGCATCCGCGGTCACGATCTCAGGGAGCGTCCGTAGTGACGCTCGTAGTACTCGCGATACGCCCCCGAGCGGATCGGCTCCCACCACCAGGCGTTCTCGCGATACCACGCCACCGTCTCCGCCAACCCGTCGACAAACCGCGTACGCGCCCGCCACCCCAACCCCGCCAGCTTGTCAGACGACAGCGAATAACGACGATCATGACCCGGGCGATCAGTCACGTACTCGATCAACGACTCATCACACCCCGTCAACTCCAAGATCCGCGTGACCACCTCGATGTTCTCGCATTCATCCGGACCACCGCAGTTGTACACCTCACCCGGCTGGCCATGGCCGAGAACGTGACCGATCCCCCGGCCGAAGTCCTCCACGAACAACCAGTTGCGCACATTGCGCCCATCCCCGTACACCGGCAGATGATCACCCGCCAACGCGTTGAGGATCATCAACGGGATCAGCTTCTCGGGGTACTGGCGCGGACCGTAATTGTTCGAACCCCGGCACACCAACGCCTCCAACCCGTAGGTATGGAAGTAGCTGGTCACCAGCAGATCAGCGCCCGTCTTCGACGCGCTATACGGACTCGACGGCGCAAGCGGAGACGCCTCGGTGAACGAGCCCGTCTCAATCGACCCATACACCTCATCGGTCGAAACCTGCAGATACCGCAAGCCCCGCTCGCGCGCGGCCTCCAGCAGCACATGCGTGCCCAGCCCATTGGTCACACTGAACGCGTACGGATCAGCGAT
This sequence comes from Solirubrobacteraceae bacterium, assembly GCA_017882405.1. Next base: position 17,063 of record JADGPO010000018.1, read on the forward strand.
CGAACGATCGACATGCGTCTCGGCCGCGAAATTCACGATCGCCTCCGCATCCCCCACTGCCCCGGCAACCGCCTCGGGATCCTCGATCGCGCCCTGCACAAACCGGATCTCGCCCTCCACGTCCTTGAGATTCTCCTCACGACCCGCATACGTCAACGCGTCGAGCACCGTCACCTCGTCACCGTGCTCACGCACCCGCAGCCCGACGAACGTCGAACCGATGAATCCCGCCGCCCCGCAGACCAGGAGCTTCATGCCGCCGCTCCAGCCCGCGCGGCCTGGAACTCGGCCAGGCCGTCGCGCCAGCTGGGCAGTCGCGGCGCTCCGCGCTCGGAGCGCAGCACGCTGTAGGCCGGCCGGGTGGCCGGCACCGGGTACTCCTCGGTGGGAATCGGGCGCACGTCGCAGTCCAGTCCGGACGCGGCCACGATCGCCTGCGCGAACTCAAACCACGAGCACTGATCGTCGGCGGCCACGTGCAGCAGCCCCGCGGGCCGCTGCACGGCCAGCGACACCAGGGCCGGAGCCAGATGGCCGGTGAAGGTGGGGCACCCGACCTGGTCGGCCACGATCGAGAGCTGGTCGCGCTCGCTCGCCAGGCGCTGGATCGTCTTGGGAAAGCACTCGCCGCCCGCGCCGAACAGCCACGCGGAGCGCACCACGGTGTGAGCGTCGGGGGCGGCGTCGGCTACGGCCTGCTCGCCCGCGAGCTTGGAGCGCCCGTAGGCCGACAGCGGGCCGACGGCGTCGGACTCCAGGTACGGCTCGCGCTTGCGTCCGTCGAACACGTAGTCGCTGGAGACGTGGACGGTCCACGCACCGGCTCGGGCGGCGGCTGCCGCCACGTGCCCGGCGCCGGGCCCGTTGACCGCATGGGCCGAGCACTCTGCCTCCTCGGCGCCGTCGACGTTGGTCCAGGCGGCGCAGTTGATGACGGCGTCGGGAGCGGCCGCCGCGACGGCGGCGCTGACCGCATCGGCGTCGGCGATGTCGAGCGCGGCTCGCGGCAGCGTGACGGGTTCGTGGCCGTCGGCCAGCGTCGCCCTGCCCACGTCCTGCCCGAGCATCCCGCCCGCGCCCGTGATCAGAATCCGCATCGCGGGTCAAGGGTAGACGGCATCCGCCGGGCAAGGACCTGCGCCGCCAGGGTTGCGTTCGGATGCGTGTCAGGTTTCCGTAAAGTAGCCTGCACGTTACGAACATGTTGGGGGGTGTCTTGGGGTCCCGCGAGCCGTTCGTACCTAGGGAGAATGCGTGCGGTGCGCACTCCTGGTCCGACCCTCCGCGTTGCGCGGTGCGGCGCCTTCGCGGTGGCCGCGCTCGCCACCGAGGCAGTCGTCTCCGGGCTCACCGCCGACGTCTCGCGCCCCGCCCCCCTGCTGCGCCCGGCGCACGCTCCCTGGCTGCCCCCGGAGACGCACCTGGCCGCGATTCTGATCGGCGTGGCGCTGCTGGCGACCGTGCCGGCGATGTGGCGCAGCATCCGACGGGCGATGGTGCTCGCGGTCGTGGGCCTGCTGGCGCTGGTGGCGCTCAACATCCTTCGTGCCGACTACGGCGAGGCCTTGATCGAGGTCTGCCTGGTCTCGCTATTGGCCGCGGGACGCGCCACCTTCAAGTTGGGCTGCGTCCCCCGGCCACGTCTGCTCGTGGTGTACGCCGCCTGCGCAGGTTGGGGCCTGTTCTACTGCGCCCTGCTGCTGGTGCCTTTGCTGCGGGGCGTCTCCCTGGCCGACGCCGTGACCCAGCCCGGAGGCGGCTGGACGTCTCTGACCAAGGCTCTCTTCGGGGGCGCGGCGCTGGTCAGCGTGCTGGCGGTGCGCTCGCTGCTGCGCCCGGCGCCCTCCCCCGACGGGCACGACGAAGCCGAGCACCGGGCGGCTCGCGCGATCCTCCACGAGCATGGCCACGACTCGCTCTCCCCGTTCATGCTGCGCCCCGACAAGGCGCTCAGCTTCGGCACCGGCGGGATGCTCTCCTACCGCGTGCATCGCGGCACCGCGATCGTCTCCTCTGACCCGGTCGCTGCACCCGGAGCGGCCGGCGAGGTCCTGAGGGGCTTCCAGGAGCAGGCACGGGCGCGCGGCTGGCAGGTGGTGGTGTGGGCCGCCTCGGCGCGCCATCTGGAGGATTACCGCCGGCTCGGCCTGCGCGCGCTGCGCGTCGGCGAGGAGGCGTTCGTCGATCCGCAGACGTTCACCCTGGAGGGACGCGCCGTACGCAAGCTTCGCCAATCGGTGCATCGCGTACGCAAACGGGGTTGGCAGGTGAGCGTCCATGAGGGACGCGAGATCGACGACGCCCTCGAGGCCGAGATCGACGTCCTGGAGGGGCGGTGGCGCCGGGCGCAGCCGCGCCTGCACGGCTTCGCGATGGGGATGGGCGAGTGGGCCGCCCAGGTCGGACCCGAGGATCTGTACGCGCTCGGACGGGCGCCGGGCGGCCGGCTCGCCGCGGTGATGCGCTTTGCCGGGCACTGCGGGAACCTGTCGCTGGACACGATGCACCGTGTCGGCGAGACGCCGAACGGGCTCAACGAGGCACTCGTCGCAGGAGTGCTGATGCAGGCGCGCGCATCTGGAGTGAGCGAGGTCAGCCTCAATTACGCCGGCCTGGCGCATCTCGTCCGCGAGGCTGAGGGCGGTCGGGGGTTGACGCGGATGCGCCGCTGGGCGCTCGCCCCCCTGCACCGGCGCTTTCAGATGGACCGACTGGTGCGCTTCAACGAGAAGTTCTCGCCTGAGTGGCGTCCTCGCTACCTGCTGTACGAGTCGCGGGCCGCGCTGCCGCGGGCGATCTTTCGCGTGCTGGTGGTGGAGGGCTACCTCCCCCAGCGGCCGGCCGCCTCGCGGTGGTGGTCGCGCGGCGTGGGCGCGCCGCGGCGCGCGGGGCGGCCCACCCCGGCGACGCCGGGTCGGTAGCCCCCGATGCGCTGGCGGCGCCTGATCGCCGCGACCCTGTGTGTCGCGCTGGTGGCCGTCGGGCTGGTGGGCGCCTATCGCTACTGGGACTCCTACTACCGCACCCGGGGCTTTGCCACGGTCGCCTACCTGCCGCACGCCCGGCACGGGCGGCTGCTGACGGTCCACTTCTTCTCGCCGGCTCTGCATCGGCGAGCCGACTACCTCGTTTACCTGCCGCCCGGATACGGAGCCGGCTCGTCGCGCTACCCGGTCTACTACCTGCTGCACGGCAGCCCTGGCCGGCCACAGGTGTACCTCGACATCGCCGGCATGCCGGTGCGGATGGACAACCTGATCGCCCGCCACCGGATGCGGCCGATGATCCTCGTGTTCGCGGACGGGCGGATCGGCGGCAGTACGTACTCCGACTCGGAATGGGCCAACACCCGGTCGGGTCACTACGAGAGCTACGTCCTGAACGTGGTCAAGGACGTCGACCACCGCTTCGCCACCCTGCACAACCGCCACGACCGGGTGATCGCGGGCTTCTCGTCCGGCGCCTACGGCGCCACGAACATCGCGCTGCGCCATCTGGGGACGTTCGCGGGCCTGCAGTCCTGGTCGGGCTACTACAAGGAGAGCCGCACCGGCGTGTTCGCGTACGCCAGCTCGTCGACGATGGCCGCCAACAGCCCTGCCGACTACGTGGCGCGGCTCCATCGCCGGCTGGCCGCCGACCCATTCCGCGCACTGCTGTTCATCGGACGCGATGACAACCTCAGCCCCCAGACCCAACCGATGGCTCGCGCGCTCGGGCGGGCGGGGGCCAGCGTCAGCTATGCCCTGTACCCGGGCGGGCACGACTGGCAGCTGTGGCACGCCCACCTCAACCGGCTGCTGATCCTGGCCTCGCGCTACACCTCGGAGCCGCTGCCGCACGGCGCCCGCGCGCGCGTTCTGACGCCCGGTGTGACGGCGATCCCGCACGGGTTGGGGAGACCACCGCACGACCTGCCGCATCTCCACCGTCGTCATCGCCACCGTCACGCGCTCCACCGCCATCGGCATCGGCACCACCGCAGCAGCGCAGCGGCCGCCACCGGGCGGCGCCCCGCGGTGGCGGCCGGCGTCACCACCGGACGGCTCCTGGCCGGCCTGCTGCTGGCGGTCTTCTCAGCTGCGCTGATCAACCTCGGCTTCCTGCTGCAACACCGCGGGCTGCGTGGCGAGCAACCCGCCGGCGCGCGCGACCGCCTGCGGGCGGCGCTGCGCAGCCGCACCTGGCTGAGCGGTCAGGCGGTCGGTTGGCTGGGCTTCCTGCTCCAGATCGTCGCCGTGGCGATCGCTCCCCTGTCGCTGGTGCAGGCGTTCGCCGCCGGCGGGCTGGCGATCTCGGTGCCGCTGGCGGCTGGCGTGTTCGGCCACTCGATCACCCGCGCGCAGCGGCTGGCTGTGCTGGCGATGGCGCTCGGGCTGGCGATCCTCCCGCTCGGCTTCACGGCCACCCGGGATCACCTGCACGTGGATGCGCTGGTCCCGGCGACCGCGGTGGCCGTCGTGCTCGCGGGGGCCCTCGGCCGGCTCGGCCCCGCTTGGGTCAAGGCGGTGGCGGCCGGCATGCTGTACGGCGTTGCCGACGCCGCGATCAAGGGCGTCTCGGTGGGCTGGCGAATCCATGGTTCGGGAGCGCTCGTCTCCGGCTGGACGGCGCTGGCCGCCGCCGCCACGTTCGGCGGCTTCCTGGCCTTCCAGGCGGCGCTGCAGAACGAGGGCGCGGTGAGCTCGATCTCACTGATGACCGCCACGTCGGCGATCACCGGCATGAGCTGCGGGTTACTGGCGTTCGGCGAGTCGCTGGGAACCGACTCGCTGACCGTCACCGCTCATCTGCTGGCGATCGCCGTCGTGTTGGGTTGCGTTCCGGCGTTGGCCGGCGCTCAGGCGGCATTGGCCGCGTCCGGCGAGGCCGCCGAGGATCCACCCCAGCTCGCCGCGCCGGCCGCCGCGTCGCTGCCCGCGCGCTAGTGCCCCACTCGCGAGCGCGGCAGCGAACACCCGATCGCGAACAACAGCGTTTCGAGAACCGGCCCGAACCCCGGAGAGTGCGACAGCAGCACGTCGGTCAGGCGCAGGTTGCGAGTCAGCGCGTAGGCCGCCTGCGCGGCGAACAGGAGCGCCACCAGGGCCAGGATCCCGGCAACCACGAACCGTCGCTGGGGCGCGAGGCCGACCAGGATGGCACCGGTCAGCGCACCCGCCAGCAGCCACGCGACCACGACGCGCGCCAGCGGCTGGCCGTCGAACCCCGCGAGCTGCAGCAGCGGCAGCGCAGCGCCGACGCGCGGGCCGAAGCCCAGCCAGTGCAGGCCCCGCAGCACGTATAGCCAGCCCGCGCCGGCCAGCATGCCACCCACCATCACCACCGGTATGGCAAACAAGGCACCCGTCGCGCGGGCCGGGAGACGGGACCTCGAAACCACCGCGGTCATCGCGCTGGACACTACCCTCGCGGCTGATGGATTTCGTAAAGTACATGTCCGGCCAGACCCACCGCCGGTAGCCCACCTCGACCGCCATCAGCTGACGATCACGCCGGCGCGGGAGCGCACGCTCGCGACGATCGCGTCGGCGTCGGGAATGAAAGCATCCTCCAGAGTGGGGCTGTAGGGGATCGGCGTCTCCTCGGTGGCCACGATCCAGGCGTCGTCGAGGTCATGCAGTCCCTCCGCCGCCACGGCCCCCAGCACTCCCGCCGCCCAACCGCCGGTCATCGGGCCCTCCTCGACGGCGAGCAGGCGGTGGGTGCGGCTGACCGATTCGAGCACCGTCTCCACGTCGAGCGGGCGCAGCGACCGCAGGTCGACCACCTCGACCGAGATGCCGTCCGCGGCCAGCGCCTCGGCGGCGGCCAGGGCGTCCTGCACGGCCTTGCCGATCGAGACGATCGTCAGGTCGTCCCCGTGGCGGGGGATGCCGGCCTGACCGAGCGGGATGACCTCCTGCTCGGGCAGCGGGCCCTTGACCGAGTACAGGCGCTTGTGCTCCATGAACACGACCGGGTTGTCATCGCGGATCGATGCCTTGAGCAGGCCCTTGGCCTCGGCCGGCGAGGACGGGAACACGATCTTCAGCCCGGGCACCCCCTGATACCAGGTGCCGTGGGTCTGGGAATGGATCGCCCCGAAGCGACCTCCGCCGCCGACCGCCGAGCGCACCACCAGCGGGACCGTGCCCTGCTCGTTGCTGATGTACCAGAACTTCGCCGCCTGATTGACGAGGCTGTCCATCGGTAGCGCCATGAAGTCGCCGAACATGACCTCGAAGATCGGACGCAGCCCGGTGACCGCCGCCCCGTAGGCCATTCCGGCCAGCGCCAGCTCGGCGATCGGGGTGTCGAACACCCGGTCGGCCCCGAAGCGCTCCGCCAGACCGGGAGTCGCCTTGAACACGCCACCGGCGACGGCGACGTCCTCGCCGAAGAAGATCACCGACGGATCGCGCTCCAGCTCCTCGGCGATCGCGTCGCGGATCGCGACGCGGAACTCGAGCGTGCTCATGTGCGGAACTCCGTGGCCGCCTGCGCCTCGGGGTCGGGATAGGGAGCGTCCTTGGCGGACCGGACGGCCTCGTCCATGAGCGCGCCGACCTCCTCCTCGACCGCGCCGATCCGCTCCTCGGCGACGCCGTCCGTCAGCAGCCGGGCGCGAGCGAGCTTCAGCGGGTCGCGCTCGAGCCACTGCTCCACCTCGTCCTGGGGGCGATAGGGCGCCGGATCGCCCTTGGAGTGCCCGTAGTGGCGATAGGTCTGGCATTCCAGGAGCGTCGGGCCATCGCCCTCGCGGGCGCGCTGGACGGCCTCGCCGGCCGCCGCGTGGACCGCCCACAGGTCGTTGCCGTCGACCACCGACGCGGGCACGTCGTAGCCGCGCGCCCGCCCGGCGATGTCCGCGCCCGCCGTCGCCTGGGCCAGCGGGGTGAACTCGGCGTAGAAGTTGTTCTCGCAGACGAAGACGAGTGGCAGCTTGAGGACCTTGGCGACGTTCAGGCACTCGTGGAAGTAGCCCTGGTTGGCGGCGCCGTCGCCGAAGAAGGCGAGCGCCACCCGGCCCTGGCGGCTCGCCGAGAGCGCCGCGCCGAGGCCGGCGGCGATCGAGCCGCCGACGATCCCGTAGCAGCCGACCAGCCCGTGCGGGAGGTCGATCACGTTCATCGAGCCCGAGCGCCCGCCGCAGACCCCGGTCGCGCGGCCGAGCATCTCGGCGATCAGGGCGCCCGGCTCGGTCCCCTTGGCCAGAGCGTGTCCGTGGCCTCGATACGTGCCGGTGACGTAGTCCTCGGCGTCCAGGGCCAGGCAGCAGCCGACCGCGACCGCCTCCTGGCCGGCGTACAGATGGGTGGTGCCGTGCACCTCGCCCTCCAGGAACAGGCGGTGCATCGCGGTCTCGAACAACCTGATCAGGAGCATCCGACCGTAGGCGTCGAGAAAGCCGGTCCCCGCCTCGGTCTCTCCTGCGCTCTGAACGTTGGCCACGCGTCTCCCTCCTGACAAATCGCAGTCGTGTTACGATCGTATCGCAATCGTTTGCAGTCGTGACCTGGAGGCGAGGTTGGCGCGCGAGATCATCATGCCCCGGCTGTCGGATTCGATGGAGGAGGGCACCATCCTGAAGTGGCTGGTCGCCGAGGGCGACGAGGTACGCACGGGCCAGCCGCTGGTGGAGGTCGAGACCGACAAGGCCGTTGTCACCTACGAGGCCGACGTTGACGCGACGGTGCTGGCCCTGGTGGTCGGCGAGGGCGCCAGCGTGCCGGTCGGCTCCCCGATCGCCGTGTTCGGCGAGGTCGGCGAGGCCCTGACTCAGCGCAGCTCGCCGGAGGCGCTGGCCGCCGCCGTCGCACTGCCGGACGCTCCGCCCGTGTCATCCGCGACGGAGCAGGCCCCGCCCGCGTCATCCGGCGGACGCGTCAAGGCCTCGCCGCTGGCGCGCCGGGTCGCCGCCGAGCTGAACGTCGACCTGGCGGCGCTCAGTGGATCGGGCCCCCACGGACGCGTGATCCGCCTCGACGTGGAGCGCGCGGCCGGCGCCGGCGCCGCCGGCGTCACCAACGGCCACGCGGTCGCCGACACAGCCGCTCCCGCGCCGTCGAGCGAGGCACCCGCGGCCGGCGCCGAGGAGTCCGCCGAGCCGGGTTCGGCCAAGGGCCAGACCACCCGGCGCCAGCCCACCCGGATCCAGCAGACGGTCGTGCGGCGCATGTCCGAGTCGCGCGCGACGGTGCCCGACATCGAGTTGCGCAACGAGCTCGACATGACCGACGCGGTCGCGCTGCGCGAGCAGCTGCGCGGGCCGGCCGGCGACGCCCTCCCCTCGTTCAACGATCTGATCGTCAAGGCCGCGGCGCTCGCCCTGCGGGAGCTCCCGAGGGTCAACGGCGCCTACCGCGACTCGCAGTTCGAGATCTACTCGCGCGTGAACATCGGGATCGCCGTGGCCGGCGACGACGCCCTGGTGGTGCCGACGGTGTTCGATGCCGACACCAAGTCGCTGGGAGCGATCGCCCGCGAGACCCGCCGACTGGCCGCGCGCGTCCGCGACGGCTCGATCACGCCGCCCGAGCTCGCCGGGGCGACCTTCAGCATCTCCAACCTCGGGATGTACGGGATCGACAGCTTCTCGGCGGTCATCAACCCGCCGCAGGCCGCGATCCTGGCGGTCGGCTCGGTGCGCCGCCGCCCGGTCGTCGACGACGCGGGCGAGATCGTCGCGCGGGACACGGTGCAGCTCACCCTGGCCTGCGACCACCGGATCCTGTATGGCGTCGACGGCGCGCGCTTCATGGCGCGCCTGGGCGAGCTGCTGGAGAGCCCGCTGTCGCTGCTGCTCTGACCGGGCTCGCGCGCGCGGTCAGACCTGCGGGACGCCGGCCCCCCGACCGTCGGCGCCGTCGGCGCTCGGGTCCAGCGGGCTCAGGCCGTCGTCGACCTCGACGTCCTCGGCGACCAGCTCGAGCCCGGAGGCCCGCGCGGTCAGCTCGATCAACGCCGCGAAGTCGACCTCGTTGCCGCTGAGGCCGACCATCCCCTGGACGATCTGCTCGGTGGCGGCGGCCAGCGGCATCGGCACCTCGAGCTCGCGCGCTGCCTCGAAGCCGAGATGGAAGTCCTTGAGCAGGAGGGCCGGCGTGAACGTGGGGCGGAAGTCGAGGTTCACGAGGGCGGGGCTCTTGTACCGCGTGAAGGTGGAGCCCATCACGCTGTCGTTGAGGAACTCCAGGAAGTCGGCACGGGAGACCCCGCCCTTCTCGGCCAGCACCGTGATCTCGGCCATGCACTGCGCCACCACGCCGAGCATCAGGTTGTGGCAGATCTTGACCAGTCGCGCGCGGTCGCCCTCCCCCACGTAGGTGACGCTGCGACACAGCAGCTCCAGGATCGGCCGGGCACGCTGCCAGGCCTCCTCGGGCCCGGAGGTGACGATCGTCAGGCGACCGCTCTGCACCACCTTGGGGTTGCCGCTGACGGGGGCGGCCAGCATCGCCGTGCCGCGCTGCTGCGCCGCCGCGCGCACCTCGGCGGCCGCCGATGGGGAAATAGTGGTGGCGTCGATGATCAGGCCCGGCGCGACGTCGGGACGCGACAGCAGACCGTGCGGGCCGCTCACGACCTCCGCGACGTCGGCGGATCCGGCGACCATCGTGAACACGATGTCGCGGTCGGCGAGCTCGGCCGGAGTGTCCACCACCGCGGCCCCGAGCTCGGCCAGGGGCGCGCACTTGGACCGGGTGCGGTTGTAGACGCCGACGTCGTGGCCGGCCTCGAGCAGCCGCGTGGCAAGGGCCCGGCCCATGCGACCGACGCCCACCCACCCGAGCCGCAGATGTTGGTCGCCGCTCATAGGTAACTCCTTGCTGCAATCGTTTGCAGCAATCTAACCGACGGCTTGAGACACGTCAAGTTCGAGCGGTATGCTTCTGCAAACGTTTGCAGAGCGAAAGAAGGGGAGCCCGATGGGATTGCACAGCTACGGAGTGATGGGCGTCGACTGGGAGGAGCGCGTCCGCTTCGACCGCCTGCGCGACGAGCGCCTGGACCGGATCACCGAGCTGCTGGCCGCGTCCGAGCTCGGAGCGCTGCTGTGCTTCGACATGACCAACATCCGCTACATCACCGCGACCCACATCGGGACCTGGGCGGCCGACAAGCTCAACCGGTTCTGCCTCCTCCCCCAGGGCGACGAGCCGATCATGTGGGACTTCGGCTCGGCGGCGCGCCACCACCAGCTCTACAACCCGTGGCTCGGCGATGGGCGCTCGCGGGCCTGCATCTCCACCCTGCGCGGCGCGATGTCGCCGGAGTCCGGGCGTGCCGAGGACGTGGCCAGGAAGATCAGGGTCGAGCTCGAGCAGCGCGGCCTGCTGAACGAGCCGGTGGGCATCGACGCGATCGAGCCCCAGGTCCTGTTCGCGCTGCAACGCGAGGGAATCCAGGTCGCCGACGGCCAGCAGCTGATGCAGGAGGCTCGGATGATCAAGACCCGCGATGAGATCACGCTGCTGAACACCGCCTGCTCGATGGTCGACGCCGCCTACGAGGAGCTGTACCGGACGATGCGCGCCGGGATCCGCGAGAACGACTGCGTCGCGCTGGTCAACAAGGTCCTCTACGAGATGGGCTCGGAGTTCGTGGAGGGCGTCAACGCCATCTCCGGCGAGCGCTGCAGCCCCCATCCGCACGTGTTCACCGACCGCGCCCTGCGCCCCGGCGACCCCGCCTACTTCGACATCCTGCACAGCTACATGGGCTATCGCACGTGCTACTACCGGACGTTCGCGGTGGGCAGCGCGTCGCGGCCGCTGGTCGACGCCTACAAGCGCTGTCGCTACTACCTGGACGCCGCCATCGCCCTGATCAAGCCCGGCGCCACCACCGGCGAGGTCGTCTCGATCTGGCCCAAGGCGCAGGAGTTCGGCTTCCCGGACGAGGAGGCAGCGTTCGCACTGCAGTTCGGCCACGGCGTCGGGCTCTCGATCTGGGAGAAGCCGGTGTTCAGCCGGCTGGTCTCACTGGACCACCCCGAGGAGATCAAGGAGGGGATGGTGTTCGCGCTGGAGACGTTCTGGCCGGCCACCGACGGGTGGTCGGCGGCACGCATCGAGGAGCAGCTGGTGGTCACCGCCGACGGATGCGAGGTGATCACCCGCTTCCCGGCCGAGGACCTGGTGATCGCCGGCAAGCCCTACTTCACCGCCGGCGGCAGCCTGGCGCTGGAGCGCGACCCGCAGTCAAATCTCAACACCGAGCTCGACGCCGACGCTCAGGAGGCCGTGCCCAAGACGGCGGGCTGAGCTGCGGCCCGGCGGGCGGGTGTCGTTGCGGAGCCGGTAGGTCAGTCCTCGGGCGGCCAGGTGGGGATCTCGCCACGCCCGGAGGGGAACCGGATGTTCTTCGAGCGGACGAACTCGTGCAGGGTCTCGATCGCGTTCTCACGACCGAACCCGCTCCCCTTCTGGCCGCCGAACGGCGACCCGAGGAAGGCGCGCCGCATGTAGTTGTTGACGAACACCATGCCCACCTCCAGGCGCTGGGCGATCCGATAGGCACGGCTCTCGTCCGCGGTGCAGATGGCGGCCGTCAGGCCATAGCGCGTGCCGTTGCAGATCTCGATCGCCTCGTCCTCGTCGGCGAAGCGCATCACGCACGCGATCGGCCCGAAGATCTCCTCCTGGGCGATCGACATCGTCGGCGTGACGTCCGCCAGCACCGTCGGGGCCACCCAGTAGCCGCCCTGGAGCCGCTCCTCCGAGGGCAGCTCACCCTGCGCGACCAGCCGCGCCCCTTCGCTCAGTCCGCTCTGAAGATGGGCGAGCACCTTGTCGCGCTGGGTGGCGTCCACCATCGCCCCGATGTCCGTCCGGGGATCCAGGCCGTCACCGACGACCAGCTGCCGGGTGGCAGCGCTGAACCGCTCCAGGAACTCGTCGTGGATCGATTCGTGCACAAGGATCCGGGCCGTCGACGTGCACGCCTCACCCTGGTTGTAGAACATGCCCTCCAGCACCACGGACAACGCCAGGTCCAGGTCGGCATCGGCGAGCACCATGACCGCGTTCTTGCCTCCGAGCTCCATCGTGGCGAACGTGAGGTGCTCGGCGGCGCTGCGCAGAACACGCTGGCCGGTGACGGTCGCTCCCGTGAAGGTGATTCGCTCGACGCGCGGATGGGCGGACAGAGCGGGACCGGCATCCATCCCGGGGACCGCGTTCAGCACGCCGGGCGGCAGAACCTCGTTGGCCAGCTCGACGAGCCGCAGGACGGTGAGCGGGGCCTGCTCGCCGGGCTTGACGATCACGGTGTTCCCGGCCGCCAGCGCGGGGGCGCACTTCTTGGTGAAGTGGATCGGCGGCCAGTTGAAGGGCAGGATCGCCGCGACCACGCCGTAGGGCTCGTAGACGATGCGAGCCTCGATCGGGCCCTGGTCCAGGATCTCCCCGTGCAGGGTGTCGGCGAGACCGGCGTAGTAGTCATAGCCGGCATGACAGAAGGACAGGTCGAAGCGCAGGGCGTCCCGGCGCGGCTTGCCGACCTCGCGCGCCTCCAGCTCGGCCAGCTCGTCGAGGTGCTCACGGATCGTCGCGGCGACCGATCGCAGCAGGCGTCCACGCTCCCGCGGAGCCAGTACCCGCCACTCGGCGAACGCCCGCCGCGAGTCGGCGACCGCCTCCGCCACCAGCTCGGGATCGCCATCGACGACGCGCGCGAGCTCCCGGCCGGTCGCCGGCTCTGCCACGCCGAACGTCTCCCGGTCGGCGACCGGCACCCAGCCGCCACCCACGAAGGCTCCCCACACCTGAACAGCGGACTCGGTCACGACAACTCGCCCTCGGTCAACTGGTCGCGCATCCAGTCGGAGACCAGCGGGCGGTACTTGAACGGGATGTTGTTGCAGACGTGGGTCCCCGCCACCGCCTTCAGCCGGGGCTCGAACGCGGCCGCGCGGATCACGTAGTGACCCCCCAGGCTGACGCCCACCGCCCCGATCCGGTCCTGGTCCAGCCGCGGCCGGTCGGCGACCGCATCGAGGATCGCCGTCACCGCCACGTCGTAGTCTGGCCGGATGTTCAGCGCAAAGCCGGTCTCGCCCTGGCCGGGCCCGTCGAGCGAGAGGGTCGCCATGCCCCGGTCAAGGAACACCGACTCCCAGTGAAAGAACTCCTCCTTGGTCGAGTCCAGCCCGGGGATCAGGACGGCCAGCGGCGCCGGGCCTGCTCCCGCCGGCAGGCGGAGGTTGGCGACGACGGAGGCACCGTCCAGCGGGGCCTCGACCCGTTCGGCGCTGGGGTCGAGCAGCTGGTGGGCGGCGTACAGCGAGCGCACGGCCGCCTCGGTGTTGGCGCGGTTGCGCTGGGGATCGAGCACCCACACGAACTTGGAGAAGTGAAAGCTGATCGCGGCGCGCAGGTACGCCTCTCCGGCACTGCGCCGGTGACCGGCCGCGAGCGCGCTCTCGGCCAGGGCGACGTGCCCCTCGGCGGTGGCGCTCCAGGCGTCCAGCCACTCATCCCAGCGCGAGATCGCGCCGGTCGTGCGCACGAAGTCGTTGTAGTCGATGCCGTTGGCGACGAACCGGCCCGCCCAATGCGTGATCGCCGCCTGCACTCGTGGATCGGCCAACTCGTCATCCCCTCGCTTCGATGTGCAGTCCGAGCTCACGAGCGGCGTTGCCGCCCAGCAGCGCGGCCTGCGCCGGCTCGTCCAACCCGGCGGCCTGCACCGTGCGGACGGGATCGGGGTCGGCCATGTCGAAGGGGTAATCGGAGCCCAGCAGCACCCGCTCAGCGCCGACGTGCCCGACCAGGTCGGCCAGCAGCCGCGGGTCGTGGGTCACCGTGTCGAACAGAAAGCGCCGGATCACCGCGTCGGCCGCCTGCTCGGACGCAGCGGGCGGGGGTCCGGCGGCCTGGATGTGCGCCTGGCCGTGACGCAGGCGACCGCCCAGGGCGACGATCGCGCCGCCGCCGTGCGCCAGCAGCGCGCGCAGGCCGCGATGGCGATCCATCGTCCCGCTCAGCACCAGGTGCGCGGCAGCCAGCGTCGTCTCCATCGGGTTGCCGACGAGGTTCCACAGATAGTGCTCGGCGAACGCCGGGGCGTCGAAGCCGCGCGTGGTCGGATGCACGAAGACGAGCGCGTCGCACTGCACCGCGGCACTCCAGAAGGGCTCGAAGCGGGGATCACCCAGGTAACTGCCGTTGACGCTGGCGGTGACCTCGACCCCGGCGAAGTCCCGGGTGCCCATCAGCGCGTGCAGCTCGGCGGCCGCCAGCTCGGGGTCCTGCAGCGGCACCGCGCCCAGCACGGACACCCGGGCCGGATCACGGGCGCGCAGCGCAGCCAGTCCATGGTTCTGCAGCCGGCAGCGCTCCAGGCCCTCCTGCGCCCCCACCTCGTAGAACAGCAGCGGCACCCACGGGCACAGCAGCACGCCGTCGATCCCCTGGGCCTCGAGGTTGGCCAGGATCCCCTCCAGCTCGACGAGCTCGCGGACCGCCGAGAAGATCTCCCGCCCGGCGAGCTCGACGACCTGCCTGCCCTCCCTCCACTGCACCCGCGGACGCCACGTCTCCCGCGGCGCGCTGTCGCGCAGCAGCTCGGGCACGATCACGTGTGCGTGAGCGTCGAAGGCGGTCATAACAGCTCTTGGGGGACACTGTATTGCAATCGTTTGCAGTCTGCGTTGCCGCCGGGTAGGCTACGCGTGTCAAGGGCTCTGCCCGCCTACTCATCGGAGGGTTCCCGCCGCGGTGATCACCAGTCAAGCCCTAGCCGACGTGCCGCGCTTTGCAGATCGGATTCGCCTCAGAGCAGTGAAGATGGTCGCTCCCCACGGCTTCGGCTATCTGGGCCAGGCCCTCTCATCCGCCGAGATCCTCGCCGCTCTGTTCTCAGGCCCCTACCGCGCCGAGCACGACAAGCTGGTGTGCTCGCCCGGGCATTACGTCATCGGCGTCTTCGCTGCCGGCACCGAGCTGGGCATCCTCGACGACCGCGCCCTGGCGACCTACGGTCAGGACGGCTCGTCACTTGAAGCGATCGGGACCGAGCGTTCCCCGGTCGTGGATCTAGTTTGCGGATCGCTTGGCCAGGGCCTGTCCGGCGCGGCCGCTTTCGCCCTGTCTGACCAGATGCGCGGCGACACCGATGCCCGCGTGTTCGTGCTCGTAAGTGACGGTGAGCTCGAGGAGGGGCAGACCTGGGAAGCCGTCATTTTCGCGGCTCACCAGAACCTTGACAATCTCGTGGTCCTGCTCGACGCCAACAACTCGCAGGTGGACGGCCCGGTGTCCTCGATCACCACGCTCGAGCCGATTGCGGCCAAGTGGGCAAGCTTTGGCTGGAAGGCGCTGGAGGTGGATGGGCACGATGCGAAGGCGGTCAGCCAGGCGATCACGACGGCGGTCGCCGAGCCGCGTCCGAGCGTCGTCATCGCACGGACCTCGACGGTCCACGGGCTGGCCTGCCTCCCTCCGGACGCCGACGGTCACTTCATCAAGGTTCCGGCGGAGCTTGCCGGGGCGGCCGTCGCCGAGTTGGAGGCACGTCTTGCTTGAGCCTCCGTACGCAACCGTTCTGAAACCGTACGGACGAGCTCTCGTTGACCTCGCGCTCCAGCGAACGGAGATCGTCTGCCTATCCGGCGATTTGACTCGACAGTGCGAGGTCGACCTCTTCGAGGACGAGATCCCGGAACGGTTCGTCAACGCCGGGATGGCCGAGGCCAACATGATCAGCATGGCCGGTGCGCTGGCGAGAACTGGGCACATTCCGTTCGTCCACACCTTTGGAGTATTCGCGACCCGCCGGCCGTTGGACCAGATTGTCAACTCGGTGGCATATCCGAACCTGCCGGTGAGGATCGTCGGCTTCATGCCGGGCGTCTCAAGTCCCGGTGGACCAAGCCACCAGGCGATCGAGGATGTCGCCCTCATGCGAGCCCTGCCAAACATGACCGTGATCGACGTGGCAGATGCCGTGGAGATTCGCCAGGCCGTCGGGCTGATCGTCGACCTTCCCGGCCCGGCTTACCTTCGCCTCAAGCGCGGCGAGGTCCCGGTGATGTTCTCCGACGATCACGAGCTTTCGTTGGAGAAGGCACAGATCCTGACGCCGGGACACGACGTCGCGCTGGTCGCAAGCGGAATGATGGTCTCCACAGCCCTGGCCGCGGCGGTTACCCTTGCCGACGCCGGGGTGAGCGCGAGCGTCGTCAATGTGCCGGTCATCAAGCCCCTCGACGGCGCCACGATCATTCGGGCAGCATCGACCGCAACGGCAGTGGTCACCGCGGAGAATCACTCCGTTATCGGGGGTCTCGGCTCCGCGGTCGCCGAGGTCCTGGCCGAAGCCGGCCTCGGCCGCCCGTTGCGGCGTGTCGGTCTGCGGGATACGTTCGCTGAGGGAGCGCAGAACGCAGCCTCACTGTTTCTCAAATATGGACTGGGCACCCAGGACATCATCGACCAGGTATGGAGCGTGCTCGGGCGCCCGGGCACCTCGCCGCAGGCGACCACCGTGGATGCCCCGGCCGGCGCCTACTCGCCGGTATGACCCGCGCACCACGACCGACTGAGAGTGTGAACCTTGACTGCTACTGAACCGCTCACCTTAGGCTGGCTCGGGACGGGCAGGATGGGTTCCGCCATGGCCAAACGCCTTCTCGTCGCCGGCCACGACCTGGCGGTTTGGAATCGGACCCGCGCTAAGGCCGAGCCCCTCGCTCGCTTGGGGGCCAAGGTGGTCGATCGGATCAGCGACCTGGCACAAGCTGACCTGGTGTTCATCATGGTGTCAACGCCGGCCGACCTCGAGGAAGTGGTCACGGGACCGGGTGGCCTGCTGTCCGCCGCGCGCAGGCCCCGCATGATCGTCGACTGCTCCAGCGTGGGGGCGGACACCTCGGCCCGCGTCCGCGAAGCGGCGAGCGCCTGCGGCGTCGAGTTCCTGGCGGCGCCGGTCAGCGGCAACCCCCACGTAGTCGCCGAGGGTCAGGGAGTCATGATCGCCTCGGGTCCGCAATCCACGTACGACGTGGCGGAGCCGTTTCTGCGCAGCATCGTGAAGATGTCAGTCTGGGGAGGCGCGGATGAGCAGGCGCGGCTGGTCAAGATCTGCCACAACCTCTACCTCGGCCTGCTCGTGCAGTCGCTGTCCGAAGTGACAACCCTGGCCGAGAAGTCGGGGGTGCCGCGCGGGGCGTTCCTTGATTTTCTCAACAGCACGGGCCTGGGGACCGACTGGGTTCGGAGGCGAACTCCCGATCTGCTCGCTCTGGACTGGACGCCCACTTTCACCACCGAGCTGCTGCGCAAGGACTTTGACCTCGGGTTGGCCGCAGGCCGAAGCGCCGAGCTCTCGATGCCGTTGACAGCGATCATGCTGCAGCTGATCCAGGCAGCGATTGGTCGCGGTCATCGCGACGACGACTTTCTCTCCCTCTTTGAGCATCAGGCGTCCTCGTCCGGGATGACGGTGACTCCAGAGTGACCACCACGCAGCGAAGCTAGAAAGAGAGAGGGTCGATGTCGTCACAGGAGTTTCTGGCCACACCAAGGTTCGACGAGTACCGGGAATTCTTCAAGGACTTCTACAAACTCGAGCGCCGCGATGACGGGGTTCTGCTCGTCCGCGCTCACACCGATGACGGCTCGATTCGGCTGAATGTGCAAAACCACCGCTCGCTCGGTCAGCTTCTCAAGGTGATCGGCGCCGATCCAGAGAACGAGGTGTTGATTCTGACCGGGTCCGGAGAGGACTTCATGATGACCAGCGATCCCGGGGGCTTCGCGCTCGAGGACGAGGACATGGAGTACTGGGCATACGAGTACGCCTACAAGGACGGCAGGATCAATGTCAGCGCTCTGGTCAACGATCTGGAGATCCCCACCATCGGCGTCCTCAACGGTCCCGGCTTCCACACCGAGATCGTCTTGATGTGCGACATCACGATCTGCAGCGACGACGCGGTGATCTTCGATCTCCATTACGACATCGGATCTGTTCCCGCGGATGGCATCCACAACGCCTTCCAGGAGCTGCTGGGCGTCAAGCGGGCGGCGTACGCGTTGCTCACCGGTGAGGCGATCGACGCTGCCAAGGCCCTGGAGTACGGCCTCGTCAACGAGGCGATTCCCCGGGAGAGGCTGATCGCACGCGCCTACGAGATCGCCGACCACATCATGAGCCAGCCGCGTATCACGCGTCGCCTCACGACGCAGATCGTGCGCCGCCCGTGGAAGAAGCGGATCGCGGACGACCTCGATGGCGGGTTCGGAATCCAGATGTTCGGCCATCTTGCCAAGAAGAAATCAATCCACGGCGAGCAGGCGATCTCGTCCACGGTCGACTACGTACGCCGCGGGCGCAAGAACAACTTCGACTGACTGCTACGCGGCGGGAGTACCTGTCGAGGCCCTGATCACCAGCGCGGGCTCGAGCAGGATCTCGCGGGCGGGCTGCGAGGGGTCACTGAGCTGCTGCAGCAAGAGGTCGGCCGCCACCGTGCCGATCTCCCGCTGGGGGACGCGCACGGTGGTGAGCGGGGGCCGCAGCCGGTCGACGAACGGCATGTCGTTGAAGCCGACGATCGATACGTCCTCCGGACAGCTGAGACCGTGAGCGGCGAGCGTGTCATAGCAACCGATCGCCAGCCGGTCGTTGCCCGCAACGACCGCGGTCACTCGCGGCTGAAGATTAAGGAGCTCGGCGCTCGCGCGCGTCCCCTCGGACTCGGTCAAGGCTGCGGTGAAGCTGACGTAGCCGGCGGGGACCTCGAGCCCGGCCGTGCGCATCGCCTCGAGGAAGCCGAGGTAACGACGATGACCGGTGGAGACGTTCTGCGGGCCGGCCAGATGCCCGATCCGTCGATGCCCGAGCGCAGCCACATGCTCGACCGCCAAGCGTATCCCCTCGCGGTCGTCGACCGTGACGGCCGGAACCGATCCATCCTCGAAGCTGCGATTGACCAGCACGAGTGGAGTCCCACCGGCTCCCGCTTCTGCGAGCAGCTCATGGTCGAGCCGGGCCGTCGCCGCGATGAACCCGTCGACCTGTCGCGCGCGCATGGCCGCAATCTGGGTGCGCTCCCGATCCGCGTCGTTGTCGGTGTTGACGATCAGCGCCGTATAGCCTGCCTCGGTCAGCCGGTCCTCGATTCCGCGCACGATCGGTGGAAACAGGGGATTGGTGAGGTCGGGGATCACCACCCCCACGGTGAAGGAGCGGTTGGTCTTCAGTCCGCGCGCGATCGGGTTGGGCCGGTAGCCGAGCCGCTCGGCGGCACGGAGCACGCGCTCGGCCGTTTCCGGGTTGACGAGGGCCCGCGTCTGCTCGTTGAGCGCACGGGAAACGGTGCCGGGATGGACCTCGGCCACTCGAGCCACATCCCGGATGGTCACTGCAGCGCGCACGGGCGGATTATGCAGTCGGCCCCTCACTCAGACCCGGGCGGCCCGAGCGGCGCCACCTGACGCGCTCATCACCTTCGCGGGGTCCTCGCCGAGGTCTGAGAGCATCACCAGGGCGGCGTTGCGGCCCGGGCCGCCGGTCACCGAGCCGCCGGGATGCGTGGTTCCCCCGGTCTGGTAGAGGCCGGGGATCGGCATTCGATGCTGCGCCCAACCGGGGGCCGGCCGCTGAGCGCCGCTGTAGGCCACCGAGCGGTCCCCGCCGTGGAAGGTGCCGTGCCACATGTGGGGGTTGGACTGCTCGAGATCGACCGGGGAGACGATCAGCTCGGCGAGGATCTTCTCGGCGGTCAGGTTGGGCGCCGCCCGGCGCAGGTGCGCCAGGTGCTCGGCGGCGATCTCGGCGCGCAGCCGCCCCCACTGCCCCGGCCCGTCGGGACCGGGGGCGTAGGGCTGCATGCCCAGGATCTTCACGGTGTGGCACCCCGCCGGCGCGCGCGTGGGGTCGGCGACGGTTGGGGTGGGGAACAGCAGCCACGCCCCGTCGTGGACCAGGCGCCCCTCGCAGACGTCGCGCCCCATGCGCAGGATGTCCTCGGGCCAGCCCGCAACGCCGGCCGAGACCACCTCCAGCTCGCCGCCGTCGCGCGTGCGATAGCGCGGGGGCTCGGTGGCGGCGTAGTGCGCCGCGAAGGCGCTGACGCCGGGATCGAAGGTGTCGATCGCGTAGCGGAAGTCCTCGCCCCACGCCTGTGCGGGAGCCATCTCGACCAGGTCCTTGACGTGGATCGTCGACAGGACGGCCTCGCGCGCGAGGTGGCGCTCGCCGTCGGCGCAGACCACGCCGACGCAGCGTCCCTCCTCGATCACCAGCTCGGTGACGCGGCACCCGCAGCGAACCTCGCCGCCGTGGCGCTCGATCACCTCCACCAGCGCCCGCGCCAGCTCGCCGGATCCTCCCCGGGGCATCGTCCAGCTGCGCCGTTGGCGCCCGAAGACGATCGAGTAGGCCAGCGGCGCCGAGCCCGCCGAGCCGACGGGCTGGCCGGTCTGGAAGGCCATCCACAGCATGAACGAGCGCACATGGCGGCTGCGGAACTCGTGGCGCACCACCTCCCAGGCGCTCATCGCGGCCCGGCGGCGCCACCGCGCCGCTCCCTCGCGCCCCTCCAGCAGCTCGTCGAACGACGGCCCCCACCCGACGGGCGTGAAGCGCTGGCGTCCGAAGACGTCCTTGACGGCGTCGTACTCGGCCAGCAGCCGCCGGTAGCTGCGCGCATCCTCGGGGTCAAAGCGGGCGATCTCCTGGCAGGTGCGCTCCAGGTCCAGCCACATGGTGATCGACTCCCCGTCGGGGAACACCACGTGAGCGACCGGGTCGGGCTCGATGTAGGTGAGGCCGTGCTCGGCGATCAGGCCGAGCTCGTCGTCGGCGAGCACGGGATTGGTCTGGATCAGCGTATGGCCGGTGGAGCACGAGTCCAATCGGTAGCCCGGCAGCAGCAGCTCCTCCGAGGCGACGCCGCCGCCGGGGACCGGCCGGCCGTCGAGGACCAGGCAGCGATGACCCGCGCGGGTCAGGTAGGCGGCGGTGATCAGGCTGTTGTGACCCGCGCCGGCGACGATCACGTCCGCCGACGGAGTGCGATCACCGCTCACGGCGTCGCGCCGACCGTGACCGCGCCGCCCAGGTAGAGAGCGCCGATCTCCGGGTGCTCGAGCACCTCCTGACCGGAGCCCGTGAGCCGCACCATCCCGTTCTCCAGCACGACGCCGTGCGAGCTCAACCGCAGCCCGGCACGCGCGTTCTGCTCCACCAGCAGGATCGTCTTGCCCTGGCGGTTCATCAGCTCGATCATCTCGAAGACCATCTGCCGCGTCTGGGGATCCAGGCCCATCGAGGGCTCGTCGAGCATGATCAGGGCCGGGTCCAGCATCAGGCAGCGCGCGAACTCCACCAGCCGCTGCTGGCCGCCGGACAAGCTGCCGGCCTTCTCGTCGGCGCGGTCGCGGACGATCGGATAGAGCTCCTGCACGGCCGCCAGGCGCTTGCGGACCAGCGCCCTGTCGTTGACCGTGAACGCTCCCATCTCCACGTTCTCGCGCACCGTCATGTCGCCGAACAGGCTGTGCGCCTGGGGGATCTGGGAGATGCCCCGGCCCAGGACCTGCTTGGGGCTGAGCCCGGAGACGAGCTCGCGGTCGAAGCGGATCTGGCCCTCGCGCGGGCGCAGCAGACCGCTGATCGTCGCCATCAGCGTCGATTTCCCGGCCCCGTTGGGACCGACCACGCAGGTGATGCTGCCCCGCGGGACCTCGAGCGAGACGCGCTTGAGGATGTCGCCACCGCCGTAGCCGGCGGTGATGCCGGACAGCGAGAGGAGCGCGTTGGAGTCGCCGAGCCGCTCCCGCGGCGGGGTGCGCACCGGCGTCACCGTGACCGACGGGCGGCTGGAGTGGTCGTGGGCATGGGCGGCGCCGTCAGCCAGCTGGAGCTGGGTCGACGGGTCGTCCTCACCGCCGAGATAGGCGTCCAGCACCGCCGGGTCGGTGCGCACCTCGTCGGGCGCGCCGGAGACCAGCGCGGTGCCCTGGCTGAGGACCGTGATCCGCGAGCACAAGCTCATCACGAACTCCATGTTGTGCTCGACGATGAGAATCGTCTTGCCGCCTCGGTTGAGCTCCCGGATGCGGTCCGCGAGATGGGAGATGAGCGTCGGGTTGACCCCGCCGGCCGGCTCGTCGAGCAGCAGGATCGCCGGGTCGGCCACCAGCAGCGAGGCCAGCTCGAGCAGCTTGCGCTGCCCGTAGGACAAGTTCCCGGCGGGCTCGTGGGCGAGCCTCGTGATGCCGACGAAGTCCAGCAGCTCCATCGCGCGGCGCTTCTCGCTGGCCGATCCGGCCAGCCTCAACACGCCCCGCAGCCAGCCCTCCTTGCGCTGCGTGGCCACCAGCATGTTCTCCAGCACGCTGAGCCGCATGAACAGCCGCGTGAGCTGGAACGTGCGCCCGATCCCGAGCTTGAACACCCGGTCCGGCGGCGCGTTGGTGATCTCTGTGCCGTTGAAGTGAACCTGCCCCTGCTGGATGCGCTCGTAGCCGGTGACCACGTTGAACAGCGTGGTCTTGCCCGACCCGTTGGGGCCGATCAAGCCGTTGATCTCGCCTTCGCGGACCCCGAGATTGCAGAGCGAGAGCGCCTTCACGCCCCCGTAGGCCTTGGAGACGCCCTGGACCTCGATCAGGTTGCTCATCGCGCCGCTCCCGCCACGCCGCTGGTGACCTGGGACTCGCGCCCATCCGGCGGGCGGTGCGCCGCCTTGACCCGCCGGCGCTCCAGCCATTGGGACACGCCGGGCACGATGCCGCGAGGCATCAGCAGGATCACCGCCAGGAATAGGACTCCGTAGGCGATCAGGTAGGTCCCGTTGCCCGAGACGCTCTGCGTCAGGTACTGCTGCAGCGACTCCAGCGCGGCCGCGCCCAGCAGCGGGCCGACGATCGTCCCCATGCCGCCGAGGAAGCCCATCAGCGCCAGCGACACGTCGAACAGCGGGTCGAACCCGAACTGGGGATAGATCTGGCCGACGAAGTAGAAGTACAGGCCCCCGACCATCCCCACCGGGATAGCGGAGATCGTGAACGCGGTCAGCTTCACGCGGCGCGTCTTGACGCCGAGCCCGAGTGCCCGGTCCTCGTCGTCACGGATCGCCAGCAGCTGCAGCCCGAAGCGCGAACGGCGGATCGCCCAGGAGACGAGCACGGTGAGGACCAGGATGATCAGCGCGACGTAATAGAAGGGCTGGTTGTAGTTGGTCGGGGAAAAGGGCGCGAAGGGGAAGGTGATGCCTGATGTGCCGCCGGTGAAGCCGAGGTTGAACGCCGCCAGCTGGAAGATGAAGAAGATCGCGATCGTGACCACCACGAACGTGTGCCGGCGGGTGCGCAGCGCGATCAGCCCCACCGGGATCGCGATCAGGCCGGCGACGATGCCGCCGAAGGGCAGCAGCGCGAACACCGGCCACCCACCCGCGACGTGCCAGTCACGCGCGGCCAGCGCCACGGCATAGCCCCCGGCGCCGAAGAACACGGCGTGCCCCAGGGCCAGATAGCCGGAGTAGCCGCTGAAGATGTTCCACGACGACGTCGCGACCATGAACACCAGCGTGAACACCGCGATCGAGGTGGCGGTCGGGTCGGTCACCCCCAGCGGGAAGATGACGATCAGCGCGATCACCACCACGGCCACCCCGATGATCGCGCCGCGGGGCGCCGTCATCGGCGCAGTGGTCGACGGGGTCATCTCCGTCGGCTGCTCTCCCTCACTGTCGCTCACTGGGCCCGCACCGCCGTACGCCCGAACAGACCCTGCGGCCGGAACGAGAGGACCACCACGAGCGCCGCGAAGTACACCAGCGGCGCCCACGTCGGAGACCAGGCCACGGCGACCACGTCGTTGATCACCAGCAGGAAGATCGCCGCCGCCATCGCCCCCCCGATGCTGCCCATGCCGCCCAGGATGACGATCGCCAGCAGGCGGGAGATGAGGTCGTAGCCGGTGTTGGGATTGAACGAGTTGGTGGCGCCGAACACCATGCCGCCGACGGCGGTCACGGCCACGCCGATCCCGACCGTGATCGTCCGCACCCGGTTGACGTCGATCCCGATCAGGTCGGCCGCGGTGCGATTCTGCAGCGAGGCGCGCACCGCCCGGCCGAACTTCGTACGGTACAGGCCGTAGTAGAGCCCGACCAGCAACGCGATCGCCAGGCCGAACCCGATCAGGTAGATGTCGGGCAGGTAGAAGCCGAGCAGGTGCACCGAGGAGTTGACGTACGACGCGTGCAGCTGCTGGTAGTCGACGCCGAAGAGCGCGACCAGGATCCCCTCGATCACGATCGCCACCGCGTATGTGACCAGGATCGACATCTGCGTTCGATCCTGATCACGCAGCCGGCGCATGAAGCAGAACTCGATCGCCACTCCCAGGGCGAACATCACGGGCACGGTTATCAGCAGCCCGGGGAGCAGACCGATCCCCGCATGGACCGACAGCTCATAGCTCAGGTAGGCCCCGAGGATCACCATCACGCCCTGGGCGATGTTGATGATGTCCATGACGCCGAAGATCAGCGTCAGGCCGGCGGCCATCAGCGCATACACGCCGCCGGTCAGCACGCCGTCGATGATCGCCTCGATCAGTGCCGTCGAGGACATCCCCCGCTAGCCCTTCCAGGCGGGCTTGGGGTACAGCGGCGGGTGCACGCCGGGCGCCCCGGCCGGCAGCGCCTGCACCAGCTTGTCTTTCTGCCACTGGAAGGTCAGCGACTTCCCGGCCGTGTTCTCCCCCAGCGCATCGAACTTCACCGAACCCAGCACGCTGTCCATCGTGGCGCCGCTGTGGAGGTAGGCAGTGATCTTCTGGTTGGAGAGGCTGTGGGTGGCCTTCACCGCCTGGGCGACCACCTGGCCGACCGCGTACGCCTCGGCAACATCGGCGTTGACATCGGACGGGGTGCCACCGTACTTGGCGATGTATTCCTTGACCATGGCCAGGCTGTCGGGCTTCTGAACGCCACCGAACCAGGGGCCGGGCACGAAGATCCCGTTCTCGTTGCCGGCCCCGACCGCCTTGACGAACTGCGCGCCCTGGTCAGGGCCGGCGGTGGCAACAAAGACCTTGGGGCTGAAGTGCTGCTGGACGAAGGCGTGGGTGAATGCCGAGACCGTCGGGACGTCGACCGAGCCGAGGACCACCAGGTCGGCGTGCGTGGAGGCAACCTGGCTGGCAATCGGGGTGAAGTCGGTGGCTTCGGCCGGAAAGACCTTCGAGAGCACCGTCTTGACTCCCGCAGCCTGCAGGATCTTCTGGGCGACGGGGATCTGGGGTTGGGTGAACGGGTCGTCCACCGTCGCGTAGGCGGCGGTCTTGGGCCGCTGCGCGCTGGGCAGCGACGCGACCCATTGAGCGAAGTTCTGGAGGTCGTTCTTGACCGGGATCTGGACAGAGAAGACGTTCTTGAGGCCCTGCCCAAAGACGGCGGGGCCGGCCCCCGCGCCCTCCACGAAGGCGTACCCGTAGCGTGCGGCGATCCGCGCCGACGGCACGGTCAGCAGGGTCGAGAAGGGACCGAACACCAACCCGTCCTTGTTGGATCCGATCAGCTTCTGGTAGTTGCTGACCACCTGCGACGCGCTCGAGGAGTCCGAGATGATGTCGAGCTTGACCTTGTGCCCGAGCAGGCCGCCCTTGGCGTTCTGGTCTGCGGCCCACAGCTGATAGCCGCGCTGGAACGCCTGTCCGTCGGCGGCGAAGTCGCCCGACAGCGACAGCGACGCTCCGATCGTGACCGGGCTCGAACCACCGCCCGAGCCGCCGGATCCGCCGCTGCTGGAGCTAGAGCTGCTGGAGCTGCCGCAGGCCGCAAGCGCCACCATCACGATCGCGGATACCACGCACCTACGCAAGATGGCCATTCGACTCTCTCCTCTGCTGCTTATTGAACTGCGCCGGACTTACTGCAATCGTTTGCACGACGGTACTGGTTCCCGAGCGATGGTGTCAACTGCAACTGCGACGCCAACCCAGCGCTAACGCGGCCCCGGCTCCGCCGAGCGACGCCCGCTCAGGGGACCTCCAGCGTGACGCCCAGCCCCCGGAGGCGGACCTGCCGCGACTGCGGGTAGTAGACCGAGTCGCCGGGCTCGCGCGTCCCGTAGACCAGATAGGTCAGGCCATCTTCGCCGGCACGCAGCGCGTGCGCCACACCGGTGGAGGGCGGTCGTGCGACCACGTCGCCGGCTCGCAGCGGATGCTCGTCGTCGGCGAGCGTGAGCGTGCCCGCTCCCTCGAGCACGTAGAACAGCTCCTCCTCCAGCGCGTGGCAGTGCAGCGGCGCGCCCGACTCGCCAGGGCCCAGCGTGACGTGGCTCAGCCCGGCCTTGACCGCGCCCGCCGCCCGACCGAGCGCCCGTGCCCGACCGCCGAAGGTGTCCTGGACCTCGTGCAGCGCGACCACGTTGGCGGGCCGCGGGTGGGTGGGGTCGATCTCCGGTCGCTCCAGCGGACCCGCCAGCCCCTCCGCCCGGAACGGGTGGGGCGAATCCAGCGGGACCCAGCGCGGTCCGCACCACATGACCTGCGCGCGCGGCAGGAAGGTGATGCCGGTCTCGCTGCCCGAGCCGAACGCCAGCAGCTCCAGCCCCGCCTCGCCCGCCAGGAACGTGTGGGGCCGGGCGCGCGGCGGATGCACAACCACGTCGCCCGCGCTCACCGGGTAGGCCTCGCCCTTCTCGAAGCCCAGTCCGCCGCCGCTCAGCACGTAGAAGATCTCCTCCTCGTCGCCGTGCACGTGGACCGGCATCTGGCGCGCGCCCGCGGGAACCATGTACACGCTGGCGCCGATCCGCCGGCAGCCCGCGGCCGCCCCCAGCCGCCCGCGGTGAAACGCGATGTCGCCCTCTGAGACCTCGAGCTCGTCGACGTCGGCGCGGTTGATGACGGGCGGCGAGCTTATGGCGGAAAGCCTAGTAGCGGCGGCGGTGCGCAGGCGCTCAGCGTGAGTTTTTCTTTCTCGCTGCTGGGGCGCGGGCGTCGCTGCCATCGGACGCAGTGTGAGTAGTGGGCGCGCGTGGTTTGGGTGGCGCGGCCGAAAACGAGGCGAATGCAGCAGGCTGCGGTCGGCAGCCCGGATCGTGCAAGGAAATGATCGCCTCGAACACCCGATCGGCCCGGATTGGCAGGCTTGTCCCCGATCCGGGGGCGTAAGGGTGGGTGGGGATCGTGTCCCCAGCCAAAAACGCGACCACGCGGCGGATGTCAAGCAGCGACGCGCCGCCCAGACCAACCCAAACCGCACCTCGCTGCTTGATCGTCCGACGCGGGTCGCGCTACCTGCGTTTTGTTCCAAACCCGCCGACCGCCCCGGGATTTGGCACGAACCGCGGGCTCACCAGGCAATCTGGGCCAGATCCGCTCGTGGCAATCCGGATTTGGCACGTTCTGACGTTCACGAAACGGGTCGGCAGGCCGGTGCCGGCGCCCGAGCCGAGCGTTCTCGCGGGAGCGGCGCCTGCGGCCCCATCCGCCCGCTACTTCGGCTGGCCGGTCACCGGGTCGAGGATCAGCGGTGAGCTGTGCGACGAGCCGAAATCGAACATTCCGGCAAGGTCGAACGGCAGACCTGCGCTCTGATCGCGGGCCGCGAGGATCTGGTCCGCCGAGCCTGAGATGCCGTGAAGGCCCCAGTTGTACTCGACGAAGTTGACGATCGAGGCCTGATCGCTCAGGTTGTGATCAACGCTATTGACCTTCGAGTAGGGCGAGATCACCATCATCGGCAGCCGCGGGCCGAACCCGCAGCGACCCTGCTCGCCGTTGAGAGGCTCGTTCGTGGAGCCGGCCGCGGTGCACTTGCCTGAGGTGGGCCCGGTCGTCGTCGTGTTGGTCAGGTTGTCGGCCACCGATGTCGACGGATTGGTGACGCCGCTGTAGACGTGGTCATACCAGCCGTCGGAGTCGTCGTAGTTGACGATCACCGCCGTGTGGCGCCAGTCCGGCGACTTCTCCAGCGCGTTGATCTCGTTGACGATGAACTGCTGCTCGTCGGCGGGAGACGAGTACCCGCCATGGCCGTCCTGATAGCCGGGAGCCTTTAGGAAGCTGACCGCCGGCAGAGCCGACGCGGGCAGCTGTCCGGCGTTGATGGCCGCGACGAGCTGATCGAAGTCGCTCGTGTCGTAGTTGTGGTTGGGCGTGTTGAACTGCGGCGTCCAGTCGCTGTAGGACTGGGTGTCGTGGCCGATCTGCGCCAGGCCGCTCAGCGTGTCCTGCCCGTTCGCCGTCGCCACCGTGAGGTGATGCGGGTTAGCGGTGGAGGCGTAGTACTCAAACGGCTCGTGGTGAGGGATGTAGTCGTCCTTGTAGCCCCACTGGCCGGTTCCCCCGAGCGCCGCGCCGACCGGATGGACGGCGTTGCACAGGGCCTGGTTTGAGGAGTGCGGCACGCTGGTGTTGAAGCCGGCGTTCTTGAACTGGTCGGCGATGAACGTGCTCGGCGACTGGCCTGTCTGACCAGTGGCTGCCAGCGCCTGCTGGTAGCTCGTGGTCGGACGGAAGCCGCCCTGGAACCAGCCCCAGGACACGCCGGCCCTGTTGAGCAGGTCGCCGATGTTCTGGCCCTGCATCGCTACCGCATCGCGGGTGGAGCAGTCATCCCAGAACGGCTGCGCGTCGCTGGTCAGCGAGTAGCCGCCCTTGCCGTTGGCCGTGAGGTCGCCGTTCGGAGCCGCCGACGTGCTGGTCGAGGGGATGTTGGCGCTGTGCGAGGTATCGACGTTGCCGGTGTCTCCGGAGGCGAGGTTGATCGCGCCCGGTGACGAGGGACCGAACGTCGTGTTGAACGAGTTGTCACTCATCGCGTAGTGCTGCGCGTAGTTCCACAGCCCGGTCACGGTGTTCCCGTCGTAGTAGTCCATGACCTGCTTGGCGTCGCACGTGTTGCCGACCGGCCCGGTCCCGCCGGAGGTGCCGACGCTTTGGACGAACAGATCCATCTTCCCGCCGTTGAACGCCTTCTGCTCGTCGCTGTAGTTGTGGTCCTGGTCGCAGGTGAGCTGGCCCTGCCCGTTCACGGTCAACCCGGTCGCGCTGCTGTCCAACCGCTGCGGGTCGGCCTGGTTCGGGTTGGAGGTGAGCAGGTTGGTGCTGTGCCGCAGGGAGGCGGGAATCGAGGAGGCGGTCGCCGGCAAGAGGCCGTTGACAGCGGGCGTGCCGGGAGAGGCCGTGAACTTCTGGCCGTCGGTGTTGGCCGCGTTGGGATACGTGCCGAAGTAGTGATCGAAGGAGACGTTCTCCTGGAAGATCACGACGACGTGCTTGACGGGCGTCGAAGTGCCGCCGCCGCCGGATCCGTGCCCGCCGTCATGGTGCCTGCCGTCGTGGTGCGGATGGCGATGGACGCGGCCGATCGCCGCCGTGGTCAGGATGCCTGCCAGGGCGGCTATCGCCACCAGCAAGCCGACGTAACGCATTCGCCTCATGTGGGCTCCTCGGTTGTGGATTCTGGACGACGCGCGAAGCCGAGCGTCGGCCCCGACAGCCTGTACCGGTCGACGCCGCGGGGGGTTGCCGCAGCGTGACGGTGTTGTTATCGCGCTGTGACCGACGCCTGCGACCCCAGGCGGGGGCCTCGGTCGCACCGGCATCGGGTGGTAGCGTCGCCACCATGGGAG
This sequence comes from Solirubrobacteraceae bacterium, assembly GCA_017882405.1. The sequence continues at coordinate 46,660 of JADGPO010000018.1, forward strand.
AACGAACCAAATACACGCCGGGCACGTTTAGCTGGACCGACCTGACCACCCCCGACCAGGATGCCGCCAAGGCCTTCTACAGCGCGCTGTTCGACTGGCAGATCACCGATATGCCGGTTGACGAGAGCACCTCGTACTCGATGGCGGCCATCGACGGCACGCCCGTGGCAGCGATCTCGCCCCAGCCCCAGCAGCAGCGCGACAACGGGGTGCCGCCGCTGTGGAACTCCTACATCACGGTGCAGGATGCCGACGCCGCCGTCGAGCGAGCGAAGGAGCTGGGCGCCAACGTCCACGCCCCCGCCTTCGACGTGATGCAGGCCGGCCGGATGGGCGTGATCCAGGACCCGCAGGGCGCCTATTTCCTCGTGTGGCAGCCGCGCGACCACATCGGCGCGGGACTGGTCAACGCGCCCGGCGCGCTGTGCTGGAACGACCTCGGGTCGCCCGACATGGAGGGCTCGGCCCGCTTCTACGGCGAGCTGTTCGGCTGGACGACGACCCCGATGGAGGGCGACATGCCCTACCTGATCATCAAGAACTCGGACGGGCACTCAAACGGCGGGATCCGCCCGCCGATGCCGCCCGGCGCGCCCCCGTTCTGGCTCGTGTACTTCGCCGTGCAGGACATCGACGCGGCGGTGGCGAAGGTCACCGAGCTCGGCGGCGCGGTGCTGGGCGAGCCGACCGACATCGGGACCGCGCGGATCGCCGTCGCCGCCGATCCGCAGGGCGCGGTGTTCTCGCTCTACGACGGGCAGTTCGACGACTGAGCGCAGCGTGGCGGTGACGGAGGCGACGGCAGCCGGTAGGTGCGCCGGTTGCGGTCTGTCGCACGGCACGTCACCGACACCGGACGGCGCGACGACCACCACCCACGCCGACGCGCCCAGCTACCGCGTGCACCCTCAGGTGGTGCAGCCGACGGCCGGCTCGGCGGCGCGAATCGCCGCTCCGCCGTCGGGGGTGACCGCGTGTCAGCGTCGAGGCGGTCTCGCAGGTGAGTGATGAAGGGCTCGTTCTCAGTTCTGTGGAGATTCGTCCCACTGAGTGGTGAGACAGGCGTAATGTCGGAACAGAAGTAGCCTTCCGTCAACCAGTAGGGAGAGAGGGGACCCATGGCGACCGACACGACGCCCGAGGCGACGAGCTCGACTGTCCGCCCGTACACCGGCGACGAGTACCTGGAGTCGATCCGCGACGGACGAGAGATCTGGGCCTACGGCGAGCGCGTGCAGGACGTCACGACCCACCCGGCGTTTCGCAACGCCGCCCGGATGGTCGCCCGGATGTACGACAAGCTGCACGACCCGCAGTATCGCGACGTCCTGACCACCCCGACGGACACGGGTGGCGGCTCGTTCACCCACCCGTTCTTTCGAACGCCACATTCGGTCAAGGATTGCGTGGCCGATCGCGACGCGATCGCGGAGTGGGCGCGAACCAGCTATGGCTGGATGGGTCGCGCTCCGGACTACAAGGCCGCGTTCCTCGGCACTCTGGGCGCCAACGCCGACTTCTATGACCCCTACCAGGAGAACGCCCGGCGCTGGTATCGCGACGCGCAGGAGCGCTGCCCGTTCTTCAACCACGCGATCGTCAATCCGCCGATCGACCGCGACAAGGGCGTCGATCAGGTCCGCGACGTCTACGTCCATGTCGATCGTGAGACCGACGAGGGTCTCGTCGTGTCCGGCGCCAAGGTCGTGGCGACCGGCTCGGCGCTGACCCATTTCAACTTCATCGCCCACTACGGGGCGGCGCCGATCAAGACCAAGGACTTCGCGGTCATCTTCGCCGTGCCGATGGACGCGCCAGGCGTCAAGCTGATCTGCCGGCCGTCGTACGCCTACGCCGCCGAGGTCATGGGCAGCCCGTTCGACTACCCGCTCTCCAGCCGGCTCGACGAGAACGACTCGATCCTCGTCTTCGAGGAGGTGCTCGTCCCGTGGGAGAACGTCTTCGTCTACGGCGACGTCGACAAGATCAACGCCTTCTTCCCGGCGTCGGGGTTCATCCCGCGCTTCACCTTCCACGGCTGCGTGCGCTTCGCCGTCAAGCTGGACTTCATCGCCGGGCTGATGCTCAAGGGCGTGGAGGCGACCGGCTCCAAGGACTTCCGCGGCGTCCAGGCACGCGTCGGCGAGCTGCTGGCCTACCGCAACATGTTCTGGGCCTTCACCGACTCGATGGCGCGCAACCCGGACCCGTGGATCGGCGACGCGCTGCTGCCCAACGGCGAGACCGGCCTGTCCTATCGCGTGTTCGCCACCACCGCCTATCCCCGGGTTAAGGAGATCATCGAGCAGGACCTTGGCAGCGCCCTGATCTACATCAACTCGCACGCGGTCGACTTCAAGTCCGAGATCCGGCCGGTGCTCGACAAGTACATTCGCGGCTCCAACGGCTACGACGCGGTCGACCGGGTCAAGCTGATGAAGCTGACGTGGGACGCGATCGGCTCGGAGTTCGGCGGCCGCCACGAGCTCTACGAGCGCAACTACGCGGGCAACCACGAGAACATCCGCCTCGAGGTGCTGCTCAGCGCGCAGGCCAGCGGCGCGGTCGATCAGTACAAGGGCTTCGCGGACCAGTGCCTGGCCGAGTACGACCTCGACGGCTGGACCGCCCCCGACCTGATCAACCCGACCGACGTCAACCGCTTCATGAAGGACAACGGCCGCTGATGAGCGCGGCGATGGGCGAGCAGATCGACCGCCACGGCCTGGCCGGCGCACCCGCCGTCGCCACCCGGGTGGTGGCGGTCGATGCGATCCCGGTCGCGCTCCCGCTGCGGCGGCCGGTCGGCTTCGCCTCGGGGACGATCGAGACCGCCCGCAACGTGCTGGTGCGGATCCACTCTGACGCCGGTTTCATCGGCTGCGCCGAGGCCCAGCCCCGGCCCTATACCTACGCCGAGACGCAGGAGACGATCCTTGAGGCCGTTCGCGGCTGGTTCGCGCCGCGGCTGGAGGGTGCCGATCCTCTGGCCGGCGAGCGGGCACGGATGCTCTGCGCGGGGCTGGAGGGCAACCACTGCGCCCGCGGCGCCGTCGAGGTCGCGCTCGCCGACCTGGCCGGACAGCTGCTCGGCGTGCCGTGCGCGACTCTGCTCGGGGGCGCCGCCGACTCGGTGACGGTGGCGAGCATGCTGAGCTTCGGCGAGCCGCACGAGATGGCCGAGGAGGCCACCCGCCTGCACGAGCAGTACGGGATCGCCGCCTTCAAGGCCAAGGTGGGCCGCGACGTCCAGCTCGACGTCGATTCGATCACGGCCGTCCGTGCCGCCGTCCCGGACGCGATGCTGTACGTCGACGCCAACCGCGGGTGGACGCTGGAGCAGGCCCGGGCAGCGGCGCCGGCGCTGATCGAGCTGGGTGTGTCGGCGATCGAGGAGCCGCTGGACCTCGCCGACGAGGCTGGGCGACACCAGCTGGCGGCCGAATGGAGCGTGCCGCTGGCCGGCGACGAGAGCTGCCGCAGCCTGAGCGAGGTGGCCCGGGAGCTCACCGGCGCCGTGACCCAGGTGAGCATCAAGGTTGCGCGGACGGCATTCTCCGAGTCCCGCGACATCCTCGCTCTCTGCCGGGCGCTTGGTGCCCAGGCGGTCGTCGGCAGTCAGTACGAGGGCGCGCTGGGGGCGTGGGCGTCGATCGCGTTCGCCGCCAGCGACGCCGGGCTCTGCGGCCAGCCCGCGGAGGCCG
>JADGPO010000112.1 GCA_017882405.1 Solirubrobacteraceae bacterium
CTCCATCTCTCGCACAGCACCGTTTTATGGAGTTCTACCTACTCGTCCTCCTCCAACGTTCGTGACACACGCTTCGCAGGTACTACGGGACCGTCAGACTTCCCACGATCGTGCATCACGGGATTACGGCCTTGGCCTTTCCCGCACGACCCGCCCAGCCATCACCACAAGCGGGTGATCATGGGACCTCCCGGTTCTCGCGCCCGGAGACTCCGTACATGCACAGGTTCTTCGACCCCGCGGGGTCCGCCGACGACTCGCGAAAACGCCGCCGATGGTATTGCCTTCCGCACTGTAAGACAGCGTCGGCACCCCAAACAAGGAGATTTCGAGGCTCAATAGCCCGGCCTGCACGTACCCCTACCGACGCTTCGCCGCCGCCCTCACGGACGGGCAACGCACGGCTCGGGGCCATCGTGGATCGCTAACCCTTCGATGTTGGACTCTCTCATTCCTTTCTCCGGACCGGTTTATCCCGGCGCTCCCTACACAGTTCCTCCGACACTCCCGTTCAGCCGCTCAGCGAGCGGTCGACCGCTCGCGCGACCTGCTCGCGAGACCGGGCTCGGACTGCGCCGCTGAGTGCCGACTTCCAGCGCTCCGGAGTCACCGATGGCTGCTTGATTCCGAGGTCCGCGAGCAACACGGCCTGATCGACGTGGCCCGCGATCTCCTCGGCGCGTCGCTGGGCGGCGATGTGCTGCGCACGGTAGAGCGGCGTGCGGCCGCCCTCTTTCGAAAGGCTCAGCAGATCGCCGGCGACCAGCGGAACCGCCCGGCGCGCGCATTTCTCCCATGGCGCGTCGGCGGCCGAGTGCACGACCACCTGACGAACGGCTCGCCAACCGGCATGGTGAGAGTCACAGCGAGCGACGAGGAAGCGAGCGAGCGCCTCGGCCAGACGCGGCGCGCCTGCCTCGGACCCGTGCCTATCGAGATGACGCAATGCGGCGCCCACCGCCGCTCCGCGTTCGACCGCCTTGACCAGCTGCAGCGCACTCCGGCGCGGCTTGCGTGTTTCATTGTCGATCCTTGCACCGTACTCCCAAACTGGTTTCACGAAGACCGAGTCGGGCCAGCGTCAAATCGGAACTCTCGCCCCTGGTGGTTGCCGAGTCAGACCCACGCGGCCGGCTCCTCGCCCGCTCGCCAGGTTCCTTCATCCACCGCAGACCGCCCGCCCTCCAACACCGCACGAGCCACATCCGCCGCCTCCAACACCGCCGCGCGGACATCATCACGCTCCATCAGCTCCACCGACCGAGCCCCAGCACCAGCATGAAGCACCACCACCGGGCCGCCCGAGCGAGTTTGACGGGCCTGCGCGTCGCGCGGCACAGCGGTGGTCAGCCGCCGCTCGCCCAGGGTCCGACGCCGCCCAGGCGATCGGGAGTTATGTGCAGCACGTAACCCGGTCCTGCTATCCCTGGCGGAGGAAAGACGACCTCCGGCCCCAGATAGACGTGAGCGAGGTCCTGCAGCAGGGCAGCCGCACCGCCCTCCTGTACTCGGGCATGGCCGTGCACCACGAGATACTCGCGCAAACCTCGATCGTTCAGGCCGGGGCCCTCCAGGGACAGGACGACGCGAGGGTCGCGCTCGACGTTGCGGACCTTCTGGCGGCGCATCATGTGGCCACTGACGATCTCGTCACCATCGACGCCGACCCAGATGCAGCTGAGCTGGGGACTCCCGTCCGGGTTGAGCGTCACGAGATGCGCAAGCGCGTCGGACTGCAATAGCTCGAGCGCCTCTGGACCCAAAATCGACATGGCCCTCCTCTCCTCGGTTGCCGTGAGCGCCAGGGTAACTCCTCACGGCCATGATCTGAACAAGCGCGGCGGCGTTCTCCGATGACGTAGTCTCGCCGCGTGCCTACGCCTCGCCTGTGGTCCTGGAGCCTGTCCCCGTTCGCGGGCAAGGCCCGGATCGCCTTCGCCGAGAAGGGCGTGGAGGTCGTGCTGATCGAGATCGATCCGCGCGAACGCCCGGCGAGGCTCCGGGATCTCAATCCGAGCAATCGGGTTCCCGTCCTCGAAGTCGGGGACATCGCGATCCGCGAGTCGACCGCGATCTGCGAATGGCTTGAAGGCACCTACCCCGAGCCGAGTCTGTGGCCGGCAAATCCGGCGGCTGGAAGCGGCTCACGGGGATCCGCCGCTACCGCCTGCTCGTCCGGCTCTCGAACGCCGCCGTCGCTCCTGGTCTGAGCGACGGCGATGGCCAGGCACGCCGACGATCGACGACCGACGATGACCGACCCGGTTGAGCTGACCTACAACCTGCACCTCGTGCCGCCCGGGCGCGTCCCCTTCCGGCGTTGGCGCTGGGAGCTGTGGCACGGGCCGCAGCTGTTGGCCGCCGGCTGGCGGGTCAGCACGCTGCATGCCCAACGCGCCCTGCGCACGCACGCCTCGGGCTACGCGCATCGCGTCAACGGGCTGCACGCGCTGCGCCCCGATGCCGCGCGCGCTCCGGAGTCGGTGTGGCACGGCAGCCGCGTCACGATCGATTGCGGCGCGGTGCGGGTCGTGCTGACCCCGCGGGCGCTGCGCGAGTGGCCGGCGGCCGCCTGACCACCCCTCACCGAGGCAGGTGGCTTCGCGACCGATCCGGCGCTACCGTCTAGGTAGGTCAGGGGGACGAGTATCAAGTTTGCTCGGCCGAGCTGACTATGGGACGCGAGGACGTATCGGCACATCCAGGTCGATTGGACTTGCGTCCCGCTTTTGCAGGCCCGCCGCCCAGCCCGCCCGCCGGTGACCGCCGACACCAACCAGACCGCAGCGGACGCAGCCTCGCTCGGGACGGTGGCGCGTGAGTGGACCTGGATCGGGCTGACCGGCTTCGGTGGTCCGCCCGCGCACATCGCGCTGCTGCGGGCGCTGGTGGTGCAGCGCAAGCAATGGATGGACGCCCACGCGTTCGAGGATGCCAACGCCGCCTGCGGCCTGCTGCCGGGACCGGCCTCCACGCAGCTGGCGATCTTCTGCGCCTACCGCGTCGCGGGCCCCGTCGGCGCGATCGTGGGCGGTCTGGGTTTCATCATCCCGGCCGTTGCCCTGATCCTCCCGCTGTCGGCACTGTTTCTCGCCCACTCACCGCCGCTGTGGGTGCGCGGCGCGGGCGCGGGTGCGGGAGCCGCGGTCGCGGCCGTGGCTGTGCAGGCCGCCCGGGGGCTCATCGGCCCCAGCTTCGAGCGCGTGCGCGGCCACCGCGATCGCCGGGCGCGCTGGCTCGCCTACCTCCTGGCCGGCACCGTCGCGGCTGCGCTGATCGGTCCCTACCTGGTGCTCGCGCTGCTGGCCTGCGGCCTCGCCGAGCTCATGCTGCAACGACGGCGGCTTCCCGGAATCGGCGGTCGCGGCGCCACGATCGCCCCGCTGCTGCCCGCCTCGATCGCCTCGGGCGGGATCGGTGCGCTCGCCTGGACGGCGTTCAAGGTCGGAGCGCTCTCGTTCGGCGGCGGCTTCGTGATCGTCCCGCTGATGCAGAGCGACGCCGTGCACACCTACCACTGGATGACCAATTCGATGTTTCTCAACGCGGTCGCCCTCGGCCAGGTCACCCCCGGTCCGGTGGTGGCAACCGTCGCCGCCGTCGGCTACGCCGCCCACGGGCTCGCCGGTGGCCTGCTGGCCGCCGCGGTCGCGTTCGTCCCCTCGTTCTCGTTCATCCTGCTCGCCGGCGGACGCTTCGAGCGACTGCGCGAAAACGGCAGTCCGCGGGCATTCCTCGACGGCGCCGGCCCCGCCGCGATCGGGGCGATCCTCGGTGCCGCGATAACCCTCGCCACGGCGCTGCACGAGACCTGGCAGTTCGCGATCCTCACCGCCGCCGCGATCGCGCTGCTAGTGCTGCGCCGCGGCGTGGTGGCGACGCTGCTCGGCGCTGCGGGACTGGGCGTCATCGCGGCCCTCGCCGGTGCCGGCCTCTAGCGCTCAGCCGCCGTCGACCAGGCGCGTCACCCCCTCCTCTGATCTCTTGGCGGTGCTTGCTTTCAGCTTTCAGCCTCCGGGCCCGGCGGCCCCGATGCTCCAGGCGTCGACGACCTCGTCGCCGCTGACGACCAGCGCGCGGCGGTGCAGGTTCGCCGCCGCGCACGCGTGGTTGGGCACGACGCGAACGCGGTCCCCCACACGCAGCTCGCTCGGCTCTGCGCTGGTGACGATCGCGTGCTGCTCGTAGAGCCGCTCGACGACCAGTTCGGGTCGTCCGCACACCAGGCCGAACCCCTCCGTGCGCGTGGTCAGCCGTTCGGCGCTCAACGCCTTGGACCCCGCGTCGAGGATCACGCGCCGCGGGTCGGGGCGTCCGATCACGGTCGCCAGGACGCTGAGTGCGCAGCGCTCGGGCTCCACGAGTCCGAGCGCCACCTGGGTCGCGTCGTAGAAGACGTAGTTGCCGGGGCGCATCTCGGTGATCCCGGTCCCCGGCCGCAGACGGTGGGCGGTGGGCGTCGTGCCGGCGCTGAGCGCCGGGCACCCCACTCCGACGGCCTCGAGCGCCTCGGCGGATGCCCGCAGTGCCGTGCGCTCGTCGTCGGCGACGCGATCGAGATCCGCGTCGTCGCGGGCGCCGTAGGCGTGGCCGCCGAACGTCATCAGCCCTCCGAACGGGCAGTCCGGGGCGCGTGGTGCCTGGGCGATCGCCGCCGCCGTCGCCTCGCCCGGGGCCGTGCCCAGCCGCCCCGTCCCGCAGTCCACCTCCCACAGGAAAGGGATGACGACCCGGGCTGAGCGGCACGCCTCGATCAGCGCGTGAAGCACCGCGACGTCGTCGAGGACGACGCGCAGGCGCGCGTGCCGCGCGAGCTTGGTCAGGCGCTCCAGCCGCCAGTCCCCCACCGGCGGATAGGCGAGCAGCACGTCGGCGAAGCCCTCGGCGACGAAGTACTCGGCTTCGGCGACCGTGGCCACGGTGACGCCGGCCGCGCCGTGCTCTCGCTGCAGGCCGGCGATCTCCGCGCACTTGTGGGTCTTGGCGTGCGGCCACAGCCCAACCCCGGCGGCGCGGGCGCGCTGCGCCATCTCCCGGAGGTTGGCGACCAGCGCATCGCGATCGAAGACGAGCGCCGGGGTGGCCTCCGTCCACAGGGCTCCGACGGGCCGCATCCCGGCAACGTACCATTTCACATTGCATGTCGCCGCCGGCCTCTCTTCCGTACGTGTCGGGCGCCGAGCTCGAGCGGCTGCTGCCCTACGGCGATGCCGTCGACGCGCTGCGCGCGGCGTTCAGCGAGACGCGCGCCGACGCGCCCGATCGCGTACGCGTCGACGTCCCCGGAGGGGAGCTCCTGCTGATGCCGGCCTTCGGATCCGAGGGAGTCGGGGTCAAGCTGCGACGCAGTGCCTGGCTCGGGTCCGAGCCTCACGGCTGGTGGTATTCGGCGCCGGTCGCCGGGGACCTCACCGACCTGGCGCGCGGAGCCGTCACGCGGGTGAACCCCGAGCTGCCAGCCCCGCCGGCAGCCGCCCGGCCGACAGCTCACGCGTGTAATTCAGGTGCGCGCGCATCAGTGCCTGCGCCGACTCGGCGTCCCGGCGACAGACCGCCTCCAGGATCGGGCGGTGCTCGAGCGCCGAGGCCATCAGCTGACCTGACTCGGCGAGGACCTTGATCCCGGCCAGCCGCGTCTGGTTGCGCAGCTGCCCGACCAGGCGCACCAGCCGCGCATTGCCTCCCAGGGCCAGCAGGCTGAGATGGAGGTCGCGGTCGGCGAACAGGAACTCGGCGGCATCGCTGCTCTGCGCCGCCGCCTCGATGCGGTCCACCTTGGCAAACAGGGCCTCCAGCTCCTCGTCGCCGGCGCGAGCGACCACGTTCATCATCGCCGGCACCTCGAGCATCTGACGAAGCTCTGAGATCTCATCCAGGGCGTCCTCGTCGACGACGACCACGCGAAAGCCGCGGTTGCGCACCGGTTCCACGAGCCCGTCGTTGACGAGGTCGAGCATCGCCTCGCGCACCGGGGTCGCCGACACGCCCAGCCGCTCGGCGAGCGCCGGAGCGGAGTAGATCTCGCCCGGCTCGAGTTCGCCGGCGACGATGCTCGCCCGGAGCATCTCCACCGCCTGGCCGCGCAGGTTGGGCGTGGTGAGTGGCCTCATGGGGCAAACGGTAGCTCCTGCGTCAGCCCGTCAGCTCTCGTGAAGGATCACGCCCCGGATGTTCTTGCCGTCGAGCAGGTCCCGGTAGCCCTCGTTGACCTCTTCCAGGGCATACCGGCGGGTGATGATCTCATCGAGCTTGGGTCGCACAGGTTCTGGTGACCGGTCGAGCAGTAGCGACAGCGGCCACAGCGGGGATGTAGGAGGTGACGACGTGATCGCCGGGAGCGACCCGGGTGACACCGTCGCCCACCGCCTCGACGACGCCGTCCTGCACGAGCGCCTCGCACTCCACGCGATAGCGCAACGAGCGCCCAGCTCCTCGGCGTGCGCTCGGAGGATCGGCTCCAGCGCGTCCTGGTCGATGAACGCCCGCACGGTCGGGCTGAACTCCTCTACCCCGGCGTTCAGGTTGGCGAAGAAGGTTCCGAGCTCGCGACCCGCCAGTGACTTGACGTTGTTGATCCCGCCGTCAGGGTGGTACTGCTGCACCTGCCGTCGCGACCGGGCTGGCGTCCGAAGCCGCAGTACATGGCCACGCCGAAGTCATCCAGGTACCTGGAGGCCGTGGCGTGGCGCCGGCGCAGGCCGGGGACGCCGTCCAGCGGCAGCACGATGCCCAGGAACACCCGCGCCGGCCCGGGGTCGAGTTCGGCCAGCGGGGCGAAGAAGCGCTCGTCCTCTGAGCGCAGGTACCGCGGGCCGGCGAGGTGCAGCCAATCGACGGCGCGACCCGACTCGGCGACCGCGTAGTTGGCCATGCGCACCAGCACGCTGAGGTCCTGGGTCTCGTACATCGGCCACTCGGGGAACGTGCCGTAGCAGAGGTGGTAGCCGACGAGGACCTCCTCGGGGATCAGCGGGGTCAGTCGCTTGCGCGGCCAGCTGTCCCAGTGCAGCTCGCTGACGCCCTCGCGCACCGCGAAGATCGGCGTCTCATAGGCGTGGCGCGGGATCCCGGTGGGCGACTCGGTCTCCTTCACGACCACCACGTCGGGGTGGGGCCGGCACAGATGCTCGCGCTCGTAGCCCAGCCGGTCAGACCCGGCATGTCGCGCTTGACGTCGAAGCCGAGCACGCTCTGGACGTAGGCCAGGTGGCGGTAGCCCACCGGGAAGGCGCTCAGGCGCTCGGGCTCCAGTTGCAGCGGCGTGCCGGGGTTCACCGGGTCAAGCCTGTCCTGCTGGCGCAGGACGATCCCCCACCGTCCCTGCCGCTTCTCCAGGAAGTCGTAGAACCGACCGGTGCACACCGCGTCGCACTCACGCCGTGCACGGTCACGCCGTCGTCGTGCCAGACGGTGGCGAAGCGCTCCCAGTCACCGGCGTCGCGCCACACCGCCCAGTCCTGCACGAGCTGGCCGATCGCCTGGTAGTCGTGGTTGGTCATGTCAGCGTCGGGATCCGGCTGGTGGGCGGGATCGGCGGCCCGGTCGCCTCGCCGCTGATATCCGGCGTGCCGTAGGTGTGGAAGGTCGACACCGTCTCGACCCCCCACGCCTGGCCGCGCGCCCGTTCGGCCTCTGACCACACCACGGGCTCGTACGCGGGGTCGTAGATGAAATGCGTCCCGGTGGTGACCTCCACCCGGTTGCCACCCGGCTCGTAGACGTAGAGGAACATGCCCTGGGCGACGGCGTGCTTGGAGGGCGCGGCCTCGATCGGCACGTCGGCGTCGAGGAACAGGTCGGCAGCGCGCAGCAGCTCCTCGCGCGTGTCGACGAACCACGCCAGGTGATGCAGCCGGCCGGACGCTCCGGCGTGATCGGCGACGTAGATCAGCTCGTGGGCGGCGATCGTCAGACTCATCCACGCCCCGGACTCCTCGCCGCTGTTGAGGATCACCTGCTCATAGGTTCGAAAGCCCAGCAGATCCTCGGCGAAACGTCGGTTGGCAGCGACGTCGGCGGCCAGGATGTTGACGTGATCGATGCGCTTGACGGACGCGCCGCGATCCACGTGGCGCTGCGGGACGTTCTTCAGCCGCGGGCGCAGCTCCTCGGGCGGCTGGTAGCGCTCGGACTCGTAGAAGAGCTCCATGCGGTGGCCGTCGGGGTCACGAAACTGGTACGCCGGGCCGTGGCCGTGGTCGCCCTCGCTCCATCCGTCTCCCAGACCGGTCGCCTCAATCGCCTGGACGCGGCGCTCCAACGCTTCGGGGCTCCAAGCGCGGAGGGCCGTGTGGCCGAGGCCGGGCAGCGCGGACTCGGTCAGCTTGAGCCCGTAGGGCTGATACTCGCCCCAGCCGCGCAGGAACACGGACTGGCCGGAGCGGGACTCGATCTGCATCCCGAACAGATCAGTGAAGAAGTCCAGGCTCTCCTGGGGAAACGGGGTCAGCAGCTCGGCATGATGAATGTGAGCCAGATCCTGCAGCGGTTCTGTCATGTGCGTGAGCCCTCCGCTCGTTCGCGCAGCCCGTCGAGGTCGTATGACAGGGCGCCGTCCTGGAGCTTGGCGCGCTTGACCCGCTCGCGCTCCTCGCGCTGAAGCGACGCGTCCAGCACCTCGTCGAGGCGCTCCTGCTCGATCACGGCAACTCCGTCGGCGTCGAGCACGAGCACGTCGCCCTGGCGGATCGTCGCGCCGCCGACGACCACCGGCTCGCCGATCGTGCCGGCGACGTCCTTGGCGGCGCCGCGGACCCGGACCCATCGCGCCCAGATCGGCAGGCCGAGCTCGGCCAGCTCCTCGGTGTCGCGCACCGAGGCGTCGATCAGCATCCCGGCCGCGCCCTGAGCGCGGGCCTGCGTGGCCAGCAGGTCGCCGACCAGCGCCACCGGCCGCGGTTCGGGCATCGTCAGCACGATCACGTCCCCCGGCTGCACGACGGCCATCACGGCGTGCACCATCAGGTTGTCGTCCTGCCCGCAGACCACCGTCCGCGCCGGGCCTGCCACCCGCGACCCGGGGACTATCTGGTGCAGGTTGGCGTCGACGTAGCCGCCGCGCCCGCCGGCCTCGTAGACGGTCGCCGACCCGAGGCGAGCCAGCTCTTGGAGCTTCCCGTCGCTCACAGCGCGCTCACCACCTGGGGCGTGACCCGCTGGAAGGCCTCCGCCTGGCGGATCTCGGCGTTCCCCGACGAACGCCGGGCATGGTTGCCGCGGTGGTCGGCCCGCTCGCGGTAGTAGGTCTGCAGATAGGCCTGGGCCTTCATCTCCCCCATCGCCGCGACCTTGGCCTCCATCACCGCCGTGATGTCGACGAACGTCGTCGGCGTGAAGTTGCACAGCTCGGGCTGATGGGGCTCGAACAGGAAGAACGCAGGCGGCTCGATCGTGGCGAACGCGCTCTGCACACCCGCGCCGGCGGCCAGGCTGCGCGCCCGCTGCACCGCCGCGTAGGCCACCGGGTGATCGGGGTTGAACGGATCGGTGTCGGTGTGGGTGATCAGCACGTCGGGTCCGAACTCGCGGATCACCTCGGAGATCTGCTCCAGCGCGGCCGTGTCGATCTGGAGCGGGTAATCGCCGAGGTCGAGGCAGTGGAAGTCGGCGCTCAGCGTTTCCGCCGCCCGCTCGGCCTCGGCGTGGCGCACGCGCTTGACGTTCTCGACCGTCTGGCCGTCCTCCTTCCACAGCTCGCCAGACTCACCGCGCTCACCGTAGGAGAGAGCTATCACGCGGCCGGAGCCCCCGTTCGAGGTGCACACCGCGAGCGCTCCGCCCGCGCGCCACACGAAGTCGGCCGAGTGCGCGCCGATCACCAGCATTCGCTCGGCGCTCACAACGGCTGCGCTCCCGCCACGCGGCGGCTGTTGACCACTGCCATCACGTGCACCTCGTCCTCGCTGAAGCCGGCTGCCAGCAGCCGGTCGACCATGATCGCCATTCCGTCCTCCACGGGTGGGTTGAACACCTGACCGAGATCCGTCGAGAGCACCGAGTGCTGGTAGCCGGCGGCGCGGATGTTCTCGATCCACTGCTCCCACGCGATCTTGCCCGTGTGCGGAGTGGTCATGCAGCGTTCCAGCAGCGCCCCCCGCCCGGCCAGCGCGACCTGATCCTCCACCGACAGGCTCTGCGCAGGGAACTCGGGATGGGTGATGACGATCTCGGTGACCCCCTGTTCCAGGGCGGCGCCGACGACGGCGAAGATCTCGTCGCGCGCCAGGTGGCCGGTGGCCAGCAGCAGCCCGTGGTGGGCGATCCGCTCCAGCACCGCCCGCGCTTCGGGCAGGACCGCGCCGTCCTCGTCGACGACCGGGACGGGATCGATCTCGATGCCCTGCTCGCGCAGCTCCAACTGGAGCTTGACCCACACGGGGACCTTCGCTCCGGCGGGAGCTTCGCGCTCGTGGGACTCGTTGACCGAGTCGACGGTCGGCAGCCATACCGTGCGCACGCCCTCGCGCGCGGCCACCTCCACCGCGAGAGGGTTGAGCCCCCCGACGGCGCGGTTGACCACGATCGCGCCCCGGCAGTCGATCCCGGGAACGGCGGCCCGCACCACCGCCGCGCGCTCGGCCGTCGAGGTGTAGTGGGACTTGAGCGTGAACCCGTCCATCCCCAGCTCCAGGAAGCGGTGCGCGAGCGAAACGTCGTCCACGATCCGGGGGACGACATCGGGCGCCACGTGGACGTGGGTGTCATAGGCGCCGCGCAGCAGCGCGCGCGCGCGGTCCGAGACGGGCGGTCTCATGCCTCGATGCCTGCAGGATCAGCTGGTGCAGCTCGGTATTGGCCTCCGACATCGCCAGCAGATCGCCGGCGGCGTGCAGGGCGACCATCTGCTCGGCGATCCGCCGCAGTTGGGCGACAGATGGCCGCTCATGATCTCGTCCCTGAGCGTGCGATAGGAGTCGGCGGCGCGGGGCGTGGTCATCTTGTGCTCAGGATCGTCAGCAATCCCCGGCACACCCTATCGCGTGGCAACTCAGGTGCCGAGATCTCCCGCCGCCGCCACGATCGCCGCCGTGATCCGCTCCAGGTCGTCGTCGGCGGTGACGTAGGGCGGCATCGTGTAGATCAGGTCGCGGAAGGGGCGCAGCCACACTCCGCGCTGCACGGCCGTGCAGGTCACCCGGGCGACGTCGACCGGCCGGCCGAGTGCGACGACGCCGATCGCCCCCAGCACGCGGACGTCGCGCACGCCCGGCAGGTCGCGGGCCGGCGCCAGTCCGGCCGCCAGGCGCTTCTCGATGCGCGCGACGTCGGCGCGCCAGCCGCCTGAATCGAGCAGCTCCAGGCTGGCCAGGGCAGCCGAGCAGGCCAGCGGATTGCCCATGAACGTCGGCCCGTGCAGGAATGCCCCGGTCTCGCCGGCGTCGATCGCGTGGCCCACATGGGGCGCGCACAGGGTCGCCGCCAGGCTCATGTAGCCACCGGTCAGCGCCTTGCCGACGCACATCACGTCCGGGGTCACGCCGGCGTGGTCGGCCGCCCACAGCTCGCCGGTGCGCCCGAACCCGGTGGCGATCTCGTCGAGCACCAGCAGCAGTCCATGCTCGTCGCAGAGATCGCGCAGCAGCGAGACGATCTCCGGGCTGTAGAAGCGCATTCCGCCCGCCCCCTGCACGACGGGCTCGACCACGATCGCCGCCGCCTCCTCGGCATGGGCGCAGACCACGTCGGCGAGGTGCGCCGCGTACGCCGGGTCAAGCGGTGACCCGTACCCGGCGGGCGGCCGGTCGGCGAACACCTGGGCGGCGACCGTCCCCGCGAACTGGGAGTGCATCCCGTCGACCGGATCGCACAGGCTCATCGCCCCCAGCGTGTCGCCGTGATAGCCGCCCCGGATCGTGATCAGCCGCCGGCGCCGCGGCCGTCCCACGGCGCGCTGGTACTGCAGGCAGAGCTTGATCGCCACCTCGACGGCCACCGACCCCGAGTCGGCGAAGAACACCTGCTCGAGGCCCTCTGGAGCGAGCCCGGTCAGCCGCGTCGCCAGCGCGACGACCGGCTCGTGGGTCAGCCCGCCGAGCATCACGTGCGCCATGTCCTCCAACTGCTCGCGCAGGGCGGCGTCGATCACCGGGTGGCGGTAGCCATGGATCGCGCACCACCATGACGACATGCCGTCGATCAGCTCGCGCCCGTCGCGCAGGCACAGCCGCACTCCGCTGGCGCCGGCCACCGGCAGCGGGGCCTGCGGATCGTCGATCGGCGCGTAGGGATGCCACACGTGGCGCCGGTCGGCGGCGAGAAGCTCGGCGTCCGATACGTGGGTGGTTCGCTCGCTGAGCACCGTTCGCAGTCTTGCGCACCCCGCGGCGCCACGGTCCTCGACGTTAGGCGAACACCTCCACCCGCCCGCGACCGGCTGCCTTGGCGCGGTAGGCGGCCGCGTCGGCGTTGTCCAGCAGCGCCTCGGGATCGGAGGCGCCGAGCGCGATCCCCACGCTGGCCGACAGCCGAGTGCGCAGCAGGTCGACGGCTTCGGCGGCGAGGCTCGGGCGCCGCATGTCGATCGTCTGGCTCGTTGTCCATAGCGGCGACCGCCGTCGGCGGGGGCGATCAGGTCCGCAGGACCGCCAGGATCCGGTCGACCTTGACCACGTCGCCCTTGGCGACCATCAGCTTCTCGACCACACCGTCAGCCGGAGCCTCGATCTCGACGTTCGCCTTGTCGGTGGCGACCTCCAGCAGCACGCTGCCCTTCTTGACCCGGTCGCCGGTGGCCGCACGCAACTCGATCACCTCGATCTGCGCGCTGTCTCCCGGATCCTCGATCCGGATATCGATCCGCTCGGCCATTCCTTAGGAGCGAATTGAAGCGCAGCCGCAAAGCGTGGTGCCCGGGACGGGCCGAGCTGGTGCCCGGAACGTACTGCGTCAACGCCGACGTCGGCACCGACGCGATGCGCTTCTGCGCCGGGCTGCCCGAGCGCGCCGGGGTGGTGTGCTGCCCGTCAGGGGCGGGATCCACCCCGAGTTCGCCGGCTATCAGGATCAACTGGTCAAGCAGGCCGATGTGACGCTGCTGCCCTACCAGTGGCAGTTCCCGATGTCCAAGCGGGTCGAGCAGGCAGACCTGAACTTCTACGTGGAGCGCACCGATCCTGGCGGCCCCTCGATGGACGACGCCGTGAGCCTGATCAACACCGCCGCGCTCGGGACCCCCGGCTGCGCGAGCTTCGTGTTCACGCAGCGCAGCTACGAACCGTTCATCAAGGATCCCTTCGACCAGTTCTCCGAGACCAAGACCGGCGGGGCGTTCACGTTCATGACCGGGATCGGCGGCTTCCTCCAGGAGTTCCTCTACGGCTATTCGGGCCTGCGCTGGGGGGCCGGCGCGGTCACGCTGGCCCCCAGCCTCAACGCACAGCTGAGCGGTGTGACACTGCGCAACCTGCAGTGGCGCGGCCGCACGTTCACTGTCTCGGTTGGCCCGCGGACGACGACCGTCGCGTTGACCGGCGGACCGTCGCTGCCGCTGATGACGCCCGCTGGCCGGCGCACGGTCAACGCCGGCCACCCGGTGACGCTGCGCACCGCGCGGCCCGATCTGACGCCCACCGGCGACGTCGTGCGCTGCGGCGGGGCGTCGGCCACCAGTGCGCTGCCCGGGGCGCCCCCGCTGGCCGCCGTCGACGGCAGCGCGGCTACCGACTGGCAGCCCGTCTCGCTGCCGGCGGCGGTCACCGCGCCGGTGGGCGGCCGGCAGCGGACGATCAGCAAGGCGACCCTCGTGTGGGGTCACTTCTGGCCCGGCCCGACCAAGCCCAACGTGCACCCCAAGCCCCGGCCGGTGACGTCCTTGAGCGCGACGAGCTTCGCCTTCCAGGTGTCGGGCGACGGCCGCTCGTGGCACACGGTCATCAGTGTCCGCCGGCTGCGGCGCGCCGACACCGTCCACCTGCGCTTCACTGCCGTCAAGGCGCGCTACGTGCGCCTGCGGATGACCAAGGGCAACTCGACCGTGCCGGTGGTGGTCAACAGCAAGCCGGCGCACGAGACGCTCACCCCGATGCTCCAGGAGCTGATCGTCAGCTGACGGGCGGCCCGGCCTTGCATACGAGCCCGGGCGGCTCACGCCCGAGCACGCCCGCCAGCCACTCAGCGGCCTCGATCAACCCAGCAGACGTTCCCGGCTCCCGCCGGCCTTTCGACCAAGTATCGCACTCGTCCTAGACGAGCAGCGTCAAAGGTGACTCAAGCCCGCGGCGAATGTCCGATAGGAACTCGGCCGCGTCGGCCCCGTACAGGATCCGGTGATCGCAGCTGAGCGTCAGCGTCATCAGCTGACGCTCGGTGACCGCGCCCCCGTCGTCGAGCGCGAGAACCGTCCGGGCGGCCCCCACCCCGAGGATCGCCGCCTGCGGCGGGTTGATCACCGGGGCGATGGCGGTCATCCCGTACATGCCCAGGTTGGAGACGGTGAAGGTGGCGCCGGCGAGCTCAAGCGGCGTCACCGACCCGTCGCGGACGGCGGCGGCCAGTCGGCGGGCCTCGCGTGCGATCGCGCCCACCGAGCGGCTGTCGGCGCCGGTGATCGTGGGGACGACCAGCGCGTCGGCGGCGGCCACCGCGATGCCGACGTTGACGTGCTCGTGCAGCTCGAAGCGCCCGTCGCGATAGGAGCCGTTGGCTCGCGGATGCCGGCGCAGGGCCAGCGCGCACGCCTTGACGATGAAGTCGTTGAGCGAGGGCATCGGGTCCGGTGGCGAGGGCTGGTCGCGCAGCTGCGCGCGCAGCCCCAGCAGCGCACCGATGTCGGCCTCCGTCTGGACCTGGAACTCGGGGATCGTGGACTTGGCCTCGGCCATCCGCCGGGCGATCAACTGCTGGATACGCGTCAGCTCCTGGGTGCTGGGAGCGTCCGTGGTCGATTTGTCCCGGAAAGCGGGACGAATTTCCGGATCGTGCCGCGACGGCGCGGTCTCCTCTTCGATGCCGGCGCGGCTGGCCACGTCGGCGCGGGTTATCCGGCCGCGTGGCCCGGTTCCGTCGAGGCCGTCGAGGTCGACCCCGTGGACCGCGGCCATCCGCCGTGCGAGGGGCGTCGCGCGCACCTGAGAACGAGAACCGTTCCCATTCCCATTCGCCGTGGTGGCGACAGGGGCGGCCGGGGCGGTGGGGGCCGCGGCGGGTTCCGGCTCCGGGGCCGGATCGGGCGTCTCCACGGGTTGCTCGGAGGTCGTCGGCGCCTCGGCGCCCAGCTGGGCGATCGGCGCGCCCACGGGCAGTGTCTCCCCGACGGCGGCCACGATCCGCAGCGTTCCCTCGGACGGCGACTCGTAGCTCATCGTCGCCTTGTCGGTCTCGATCTCCACCAGCTCGTCGCCGACCGCCACCTCGTCGCCGTCGTCCTTGAGCCAGCTGAGGATCGTGCCCTCCTCCATCGAATCCGACAGACGCGGCATCCCGATCTCGGTCATGGCAGCAGGTCCAGGGCGGCGCCGACGATCGTCTCGGGGTCGATGCCGAAGTAGCGGTACAGGTCGTCGACGTCGCCCGACTGTCCGAAGTCGTCGACCCCCAGGCAGGCGATCGGCACGTTGCGCACCGATCCGAGGAAGCTGAGCGTGTGCGGATGGCCGTCGAGCACCGTGACCAGCGGCGCGGCCCGCTGCGCCGGCAGCAGCGCATCGAGGATCGCGTCGTCACCGGGCGCCAGCCCCCGACGGGCGCGCAGCGCGCGGAACACCAGGTCGGCGGAGGTCAGGCAGACGACGTCGACGCGGTGCCCGGCCTCCTGCAGCTCGTCGGCGGCGGCGATCACCTCCGGCATCACCGCGCCCATGCCGGCCAGCGTGACCGCCGGCCGCTCGTCAGCGTCGACGCGCAGCACATACCCGCCCGCCAAAGCGTTCTCCCGACGGCGCGCACAGGTCGTCTCGTCGGCGGGCAGCGCGGCCAGCGACTGATCCAACGGCCGCGTGGTCAGCCGGAAGTACGAGGACTGGCCGTCTGAACGGGTCAGCTCGGCCAGCGCCGCCAGCAGCGCCCACTCCAGGTCCTGCCCGAAGGCCGGCTCCCAGGCCGTGCAGCGCGGCTGCTCGAGCCCGACCGAGGGGGTGATGATCGACTGGTGCGCGCCCCCCTCGGGCGCCAGCGTCACGCCCGAAGGAGTGCCGACGAGAATCGACCGCGCGCCGGCGTACAGCCCGAATGACCACGGCTCCAGGGCGCGGTTGACGAACGGGTCGTACAGCGTGCCGATCGGCAGCAGCGGCTCGCCATCGCGGGCCCACGTCAGCCCCAGCTCGGCCAGCAGCCCGACCAGGTTGCCCTCGGCGATCCCCAGCTCGATGTGCTGACCGTGTGCCGACTCGCGCCAGCGCACCAGCGTGTCGGTGTCGTCGGCGAACCAGTCGATCCGCTCGCCGAGATGCCATATGCCCACGTGGTTGATCCAGCCGCCCAGATTGGTCGAGGAGGCCACGTCGGGACTGACGGTGACCACGCGCTCGGCCACCTTCGGGGCCTCGCGGGCGAGGTCGACGAAGAAGCGTCCGAACGCCTGCTGGGTGGAGACGCTGCCGGCGTGATCACGTCCCAGCGACGGCGGGACCACGGCCACCGGCGACGATTCCACGGTCTCACGTACCAACCGCGCTCCGGCCGACCGGCACAGCTGCGCCGCGGGCGAGCCGGCCTCGAAGCGCGCCCAGGGATCGTCGGCGTCGGCGCCCAGCTCGCCGGCCAGCGAGCGCCACTGGCCGTCGTCGATCAGCGCCGAGTGGTTGGCGGGGTGGCCCTCGGTGGGCAGCCGCCACGCCTTGATCGTGAACGCAAAGATCACCGTCGGGCGGTCCTTGATCGCGTCGGCCTCGGCGAGCGCGTCGAGCAGCAGACCAAGGTCGTGGCCGCCGAGGTCGCGCACGGCCGCCATCAGGCCGTCGTCGTCGACGTCGGCGAGGGCGCTCTTCAGACCGCTGTCTCCTTCCAACAACCGACCGCGCAGCTCGCCGGTCGGCGAGCGCAGCATTCGCTGGTACTCCTCGTTGGTCATCGCGTCGATGCGGCGGGCCAGCGCCCCGCCGTCGTCCAGGCCGGTCAGTCGGCGGCCGTACTTGACCGTGATCACGTGCCAGCCGGCGGCCTCGAACATGTTGGCCAGCCGGGCGGCGGCGATGTCGGGCACCACCCGATCGAGCGACTGGCGGTTGACGTCGACGATCCACAGCACCTCGCCCAAATGCGAGACCAGCGGGTCGACGATCGCCTCCCAGACCGCGCCCTCGTCCAGCTCGGCGTCGCCGACGAGCGAGACCTGGCGCCCGCCGCGGGGCACCTCGAAATGGCCGGCCACGTAGCGGTGGGCGAGCGCCGACCAGATCGGCGCGGTCGCCCCGATCCCCACCGAGCCGGTCGAGAAGTCGGCCGCAACCGGGTCCTTGAGCCGACTGGGGTAGCTCTGCAGGCCGCCGAACTCGCGCAGGGTGGTCAGGTAGCGCTCGTCCAGCTGGCCGAGCAGGTACTCGATCGCGTGCAGCACGGGCGAGGCGTGGGGCTTGACCGAGACGCGGTCGGCGGCTCGCAGGTGCTCGAACCACAGCGCGGTCATGATCGTCACCATCGAAGCCGACGAGGCCTGGTGGCCGCCCACCTTGACGCCAGACGGGGTCTTTCGGACCCGGTTGGCGTGGTGGATGATCGAGGTGGCCAGCCACAACACCCGCGCCTGCACCGCCTCCAGCGTCTGCAGCTGCGATGGGGTCGTCTGGACGGCCACCCCGGAAGTCTCCGCCACGGATCGTCGCGGGTCCAGACTCGGCGACAAAGGCGAAGAAACTTTGCGTGCGATCAGCCTCTAACGTTACGATCTCGACGTGGCACGAGCCGATCTCGACACCCTTGATCGTCAGATCCTGGAGCTGCTGGTCGCCGACGCGCGCCGCTCGGCCAGCGACATCGGCCGGACGATCGGGCTCTCGCCGGCCGCGGTCAAGCGGCGCATCGATCGCCTGGAGGAGCTCGGCTACATCCGCGGCTACACGACCGTGCTCGACCACCAATTGATGGGCGCCCACCTGGAGGCCTTCTCGGAGCTGCGCTTCGCCCCGGGGACGCTGGTGGAGGAGATCGACGCGGCCGTGGCCGACCTGCCCGAGCTGGTGGAGTCGTTCACGCTGGCCGGCGATCCGGACGCGCTGGTGCGCCTGCGGGTGCGCGACGTCGACCACCTCAAGCGGGTGATCGACCGGGTGCGCCGCGGGCAGCGGGGCAGCCCCAAGATCATCAACACCAAGACGCTGATCGTGCTGGGGAGCCGCAGCGGCCCGGGGCGCTGACCGGGGGGCCACGCTGATCAACGTTCCGCTGTTTCACGTCACCGGCACCAACAGCCAGCTGCTGGTGATGACCGAGCTCGGGGGCCGGACGTTCGTGCTGGCCAACCCACTGGACCTCGAGGGCTTCTTGCGC
>JADGPO010000113.1 GCA_017882405.1 Solirubrobacteraceae bacterium
ACCCCGCCGAGCTCAAGCGCTTCTACGCCGAGACGGTGCGGCCACTGGTGGCCTACGACGAGCAGTACGAGACCGACCTGCTGGGCACCCTGGCGACGTTCCTGGACTGCGACGCCAACGTGAACGCCACCGCTTCGCGGCTGATCACCCACCGCCACACGATCCGCTACCGCTTCGAGCGCGTCCGCGAGCTCACCGGCCTGGACGTCTCCTCCACCGACGGCCGCGAGAAGCTCTCCCTGGGGCTCAAGGCGATGCGCGTGCTGGGCATTGCCGCGCCACGCGGTCCGGCCACCGAGCCGGGCGCCGGCGGCGGACGCGTCCCGCACTAACGCGTTGCTGCTCGCCCATCCGGAGGTGCAGCTCACCTTCCCCGGGCAGAACTCGTGGTCGGGGGTGTTCCGCGGCAAGGCCGAGGTGGAGCGCTGGCTCCGCCGCCTAGTCGCTCCGGTACTCGATCAGCCGGGTCGCGCGCTGCTTGACCCTGTCGGGCAGCGCGTGGCTGAACGTCGAGCGGTGCTCGGCCACCCAGCGGTAGGCGCGCTCGGTCAGGGCGGGGGCCTTTGCGAGGGCGGCCGCGGGGAGGGCGCCGCCCGGCAGCAACCGCAGCAGCGGCGGGCCGGCGGCGCCGGCGGACTCGCGCCGGCCGTCGGGCGACACGAGGTGCCAGGAGGCATTTCGTTGCGCCGGTACGAGATCGTGAAGCAGCCGGTCGGCCTCGGCGCTGCCGAGCGCCAGCGGCCGCAGCCGGCGGGCGCGGTCGGCGCTCAGGATCACGGCCAGAGCGGTGCGGCAGAACCCGCAATCGGGGTCGTAGAGGACGGTCCAGCGGGGTTCGGGGGGTGAAGTAGAGTCGCGCGCCATGTCCGTCGCGATCATCACGGGCTCCGGGACCTACTCGTTACCCGGGTTCGACCACGCGCAAGCCGAACCCGTGCAGACCCCGTACGGAGCGGTCGAGGTCTCCCGCGGGAATCTCGCCGGCGCCGAGGTGCTGCACGTCTCCCGCCACCGGGCCGGACATGTGCGGCTCTCCAATCAGGTCACCCACCGGGCCGACATCTGGGCGCTGCGTGAGCTGGGGGCGACGGCGGTGATCGGCTGCACGGCCTGCGGTGGGGTCGACCCGAGCCTGGCACTGGGGTCGCTGGTGGTGTTCGACGACCTGCACTTCATCGCCAACCGGCTGCCCGACGGCTCGCTGTGCACGTTCTTTCAGGAGCCGGGCGACCCTCAGCGCGGCCACTGGATCCTGAACGGCGGCCCGTTCTCCGACGGTGTGCGCGAGGCACTACTGGCCGGCGCCGCGCAGGCCGGACACCCGGCCCGTGACGGCGGGGTGTACGGCCACGTCGACGGGCCGCGCTTCAACACCCCGACCGAGATCGCCCAGCTGGCCGCCTGCGGAGTCACCGCCGTCAGCCAGACCGGCGGGCCCGAGACCGTGCTGTGCGGGGAGCTGGAGCTGCCGTTCGCGTTGATCGGGTTCGTCACCGACTACGCCAACGAGGTGATCCCCGGCGAGCCCACGCCCATCTCGACACTGGGTGAGCTGATGGCCTCCAGCACGGCGGTGTTCGCCGCGGTCCTGGGCGGCGCTGTCGGCCGGCTGGTCGTCGAGCCGCCGGCGCCGGCGGGCACCATGTTCCGCTTCTCCTCGGGCTGAGCATGGCCGGTCCACGGGTGGTGCTGATGCCCGCACTGGGCGGGCGGCCGGGCGCGCTGGAGCGAGAGCTGACCGGGCGGGCGCGCCGTTGGGCGGATGAGATCGCGCCCGACGCGGTCGTCCCGGCGTCAAGCGGGGTGGGCGAGGCGGTGATGGCGCTGTTCGCCGGGGGTGACGGACCGGTGCTCGTCGTCTGGCCCGAGCTCGCCCGCTGGCGAACCGATCACACCGCCGGCGTGCTCGACGATCTCGGCGACGGCTGCGTGATCTCGGTGGGGCCGATGTTCGACGGCGGCTTCTACCTGGTCGCCTTCGCTGCACCGGTGCCGAGCCTGCTCGAGCTGCCCGACGACACCTGGCAAACCCGGGATCCGATCGGCCTGGCCGCCGACGCCGCTCGCTCGTCAGGCCAGGCGATCGGCCTGCTGCGCACCGAGCGCGGGCTGCGCAATGCGGGCGACGTCAAGGCGCTGCTCGCCGATCCTCTGCTCGACGACGACCTGCGTCGGCTTCTAAGTTAGCCTCTTACTGCGGCCCAACTCCAACGCACTGGGGAGTAGTGTAATGGTAGCACAGGACTCTTTGGAAGTTCTAGTCCCGGTTCAAGTCCGGGCTCCCCAGCTCGAAGATCATCCTGCAGATCGCACCTTTTGGCGTCCGACGCACGAACTAGTGTTCGTGTGGTGCGGTGGCCTCTCGGCCTCACGCGGCGACCCGACGGTCGGCCGCCAGCTCGGCTATGAGCAGCGCGGTGATCGCCTCGGCCGGCTGCGGGCGGCCGAGCCCGAACCCCTGCGCCAGCAGGCAGCCGCCGGCGCGCAGGAACTCCAGCTGGGCCTCTGTCTCCACCCCTTCGCAGACGACGTCGCAGCGGCAGGCGGTGGCGAGGGCGAGGATCGCCTCGACGATCGCGGTCGCCTGCGGATCGCCCGGCAGGTCGACCAGGAATGAGCGATCGATCTTGATCACGCTGACGGGGAGGGTGCGCAGCCGCGAAAGCGACGAGTAGCCCGCTCCGAAGTCGTCGATCGCCAGGCTGAACCCGGCGCCGGTGAGCGCCTCCAGGGCGCCCTTGGTCCGCGACGCCTCCACCGTCCAGGACGACTCGGTCAGCTCCACGATCAGGCGCCCGGGATTGAGCCCGGCGCGGGTGACGATCGACGCGAAGTCCGAAGCAAAGCGGGGGCGCTCCAGCTGTCGCGGCGACACGTTGACGCCGAAATTGGGGCGCAGACCGAGCGCCTCCCACCGGACCGCCTGGCGGCACAGCGTCTCCAGCACCCAGTCGCCCAGCGCGTGAATCACGCCCGTCTTCTCGGCTGCCGGAATGAACGTGTCGGGGGGCAGGATCTGGCCGTCGCGGCGCCAGCGCACGAGTGCCTCGAGCCCGATCAGCTCTCGGTCGGCCAGCCGGTAGATCGGCTGGTAGTGCAGGAAGAACTCCTCGTTGCGCAGGCCGCGCCGCAGCGCGGCCGCGATCGACATGCGCGCCATCGGGTTGGCGGCGCCAGGGCGATAGAGGGCAAACCCGCTCTCGTCCTCCTTGGCCTCGTACATGGCCGAATCGGCGTTTCGCAGCAGGGCGCGCGCGTCGAGGGCGTCCTCGGGGTAGATTGCCGCGCCCACGCTGGCCGTGATGCGCAGCTCGGCGTCGGCGAGCGTGAACGACTCCTCCAGCACGCTGCGGATCCGCTGCGCGATCGCGACCGCCACCGCGGTCGCGTCGAGCCCGGCCTCCAGTTCGGCCAGCAGCGTGAACTCATCTCCGCCCTGGCGGACCAGCATGTCGTTGGTCCTGCGGATCGAGTCCAGCCGCCGGGCGACCTGGCACAGCAGGTCGTCGCCGGCATCGCGGCCAAGGCTGTCGTTGACCGTCCTGAAGGCGTCGAGGTCGATCGACAGCAGTGCCACCGAGGCGCCGTCGACCGCTCGGGGCAGTGCTTGGCACAGCCGCTCGGCCAGCCGCACCCGGTTGGGCAGGTCGGTGAGCGGGTCGTGGTAGGCGAGGTGTGCGAGGTAGTCCTCGTGCTCGCGCGACGGCGCGCGGGTAAGCAGAGCCATGCTTGCCCATCGGTCTGAGTCCGCTCAACGGTGAGCCCGGCGAGCCTGGGCTGGACGCTTGATCGGCAGCCGCGCGCCCGCCTCAGTAGGATCAGTCCGTGGCCGCGCCGGTCGTCGTCATTCTCGCCGCGGGACAGGGCACGCGTATGCGCTCGTCGGTGCAGAAGTTGCTGCATCCGCTTTGCGGGCGGCCGATCATCTCGTGGCCGATCGCTGCGGCACGCGCCGCCGGCGCCGGTCGGATCGTGGTCGTCGACTCGCCCGAGCGGCGGCTGGAGGTCGTCCTCGAGGACGGCGTCGAGCTTGTCGTGCAGGAGCGCCCACTGGGCACCGCCGATGCTCTCCGGGCGGCGACGGGGCTGTTCGGCGACGCCGAGACGGTGGTCGTCGTCAACGGGGATGCGCCGCTGGTGACGGTGCAGTCGCTGCGTGGTCTGGTTGCGCAGCACGAGCATTCGGGCTCCGCCGCGACGATCGCCACGGTGGTGCTCGACGACCCCCGCGGCTATGGACGGGTGGTACGGGCGCCCGACGGAACCGTGGAGCGGGTCGTCGAAACGAAGGCTCCCGGCGACGCCTCCCCGCTCGAGCTGCAGATCCGCGAGGTCAACACCGGGATGTTCGCGTTCGACACCGAGCCCCTGATCGTGGCGCTGACGCAGGTGCGCGCCGACAACGCCCAGGGCGAGCACTATCTGCCCGACGTGCTGCCGATCCTGCGCGAGCACGAGCGCACGATCGACGCCTATGAGGTCGCCGACGCTGACGAGATGCTCGGCATCAACGACCGCCTGCAGCTCGCCGAGGTGACCGCCGTCGCCCAGCGCCTGATCCACGCGCGCCACATGCTCGCCGGCGTGACGATCGTCAACCCGTCCGCCACCGTGATCGACGTCGACGTGGAGATCGCCGCCGACGTCGTGATCGCGCCGTTCACCAGCCTGCACGGCGCCACGAGCATCGGGACGGGCTCGAGCGTGGGCCCCGGCTCGACGCTGCACGACGCTCAGGTGGGGGAGGGCTCGAAGATCCTGCACGCCTACGTCGACGGGGCGGTGGTGGGCGATCGCGTCAGCGTCGGACCGTTCGCCTATCTGCGGCCCGGGACCGTGCTGCGCGAGGGCTCCAAGGCCGGGACGTTCGTGGAGATCAAGAACTCCGACGTCGGCCGGGGCACCAAGGTGCCGCATCTGAGCTACATCGGAGACGCCGACATCGGCGAGCAGACCAACCTGGGCGCGGCCACGATCACCGCCAACTACGACGGCTACCGCAAGCACCGCACGACGATCGGCTCGCGGGTGAAGACCAGCGTCGACACCACGTTCGTCGCCCCGGTGACCGTCGGCGACGACGCCTACACCGGCGCGGGCTCGGTCATCACCCATGACGTGCCAGACGGCGCGCTGGGGGTCGCACGGGCGCGCCAGAGCAATCTCGACGGCTACGCCCAGCGTCGGCGGGAGCGCGCCGAGGCCGAAGCCGCCGACGGGCAATGAGCTTCGTCGAGTCGTCGCCCCCCGGCCATACACTGATCGACGAGATGGGTGTCGTCCAGACCCAGAGCGCGAACACCGTGCTGCGCCGCGAATACGACAAGCGCCTGATGCTGGTCAGCGGGCGAGCCAATCCGGTGCTGGCGGGCCGGATTGCCGACAAGCTGGGCGTCGAGCTGAGTGACGCCAACCTCAAGACGTTCGCCAACGGCGAGGTCTATTGCCGCTACGAGGAGTCGGTGCGCGGCGCCGACGTGTTCATCGTTCAGCCGACCTGCGCCAACGCGGCCGAGGGCCTGACGCCCAACGATGCGCTGATGGAGCTGCTGGAGATGGTCGACGCGGCCGTCGGCGGCTCGGCGCACCGCGTGATCGCGGTCACGCCCTGGTACGGCTACTCCCGCCAGGACAAGAAGTCGGCGCCCCGGGAGCCGATCAGCGCCCGTCTGGTGGCGCGCATGCTCGAGGCCTCGGGCATCGATCGCCTGCTCACCATGGACCTGCACTCCGGCCAGATCCAGGGCTTCTTCCAGAAGCCGTGCGACCACATGACGGCGCTGTTCATGCTCACCCAGTACTTCGGCGACCTGGGCCTCGAGGATCTGGTCGTCGTCTCCCCGGACGTCGGCCGGGTGAAGCTGAACAAGAACTTCGCGGCCAAGATCGGCGCCGACCTGGCGATCCTCAACAAGGAGCGCCCTGCCCAGCAGGTGGCCGAGATCAGCTACGTGATCGGCGACGTCCGTGACAAGACCGCCCTGCTGGTCGACGACATGATCGGCACCGCGGGCACGCTCGCCGCCGCCGCCCAGGCCGTTCGCGACGCCGGTGCGCGGCGCATCTACGCAGCCGCCACCCACGGGAACTTCTCAGGGCACGCCTGGGAGAACCTGGCGGCGGCCGATTTCGAGCAGGTCGTGGTCACCGACACGATCCCCATCCCTCCCGGCGCGCCCGACAACGTCCGCGTGCTCTCCTGTGCCGAGCTGTTGACCAACTCGATCCGCCAGATCTTCACCGACGGATCGGTCAGCGACGTGTTCGGCGGCGAGAACCAGCTGTTCTGAGCGCTGCTGTCAACGGATTGTCAACGAGCGCCGCGGCGACAGCATCGGCAGCCATCGCGTCAGAGTGCGGCAGCAGGTGCGCGTACCGTGATCCAACGTTGCATATCTCGGAGAAGGGCGTAGCGTGAAACGGGCACGGAAGCGTCGCTCCGCGCTCCACGCCCCCGCAGCGCGCGCGTACCGGGGAACCCGCGGCCCCAACAGCACACAGGGTCGCGGGCCACGCTCTGCGCCCGCACGATGCGCCCGGTGTTGTACCACCATTCAGGGAAGAGCGGTTGGGGGTCCGTCCCGCCCCGGACAGACCCCGCACAGCCGCTTTAGCCCCTGGGCCATCCATGGCCCGTTGTCTTTCTATAACGCCTGATTGAGCGGAAAGTTGGTCAATCCTGCACATCCTTCTGTAAAACGGGGTACGGTCGGATGCGCAAGGACGCACTGCGCGTGTTGTATCCCTGCACGCGCGCACGCGGCCCGCGGCCCTAGCCCTAACGACCGGTCGCGGGCCGCTACTTGCCTTCCCAAAGGGAGTGTTCCCCCCTTGCCCGGTCTGTTGTATCCCGTAGATGGCGCGTTGGTAACGTGACCGAGCCGAAAGCCACGGTGTTTGCGTTGTTTTCTCGACGAGCCTGTCCAAGAAAAGGGCCCGCCATAGGGTGGCGCTGAGCAGGGCCCGTGCGGCTGAGTTGGCGTACGTGGTTTCTGAGCTGCGGACGATCAGCACTGTGAGTAAGGACCTCGCGGAGCACTACGGAGCCGAGGTCTGACGGCTCATGCCGTAGCGGCTCCCGCGCGGCGAAGACACGGATCCTGCGAGCATCGACGCATGCGTGCGCGGTTGCGGGTCTGTCGCGCCCCGGACAGACCCGCAACCCTCCATTGAGGAAACGCATGCCCCTAGCTCTACACCTTCTGGAACGCTGGGCGAGCGTCAAGGTTGGCCCAAGCTTTCCGGATCTTGTGGACCAGCGGCTCGGCACGAGATACGTTCCTTCGCGCACGGATGCCCCGCGCGTGCCCCTAGCCCTACCGGCACGTGCTCCCCGGTCCGCGGCCCCAGACAGGGGTCGCGGGCCGGGTCCTTTTAGGGGATGACCGGAGGAGCCGCGTTGGCACACTTTGCGATGCGAGGAGGTCCGCAGCCGATGATCGAGCTCGTCTACCCGCCGGATCTGAAGCGTTACCACTTCATGCGAGCGGGTGCGCGGGTTGTATCGCCTCGAGTCCAGCTGACACCGGCCTCCCGACGCGGCGGTCGGTCCGCCGCCACAATCGAACGACGGGAGCGGATCGTCACATAGGTCAGAGCGCGGGCGCGGCCCGGCTGCAGGAGCTGCTGGGGCTCTCAGAGGATGAGCTGTGCGCGGCACTGGGGGTCGACCCGCTGACGCTGCTGTCCGGACAGCTGGACCATCGTCCCGAGCTGGGGATTCTGCTGACGCTGATCGACGAGGCGCAGGTGCAGGCCCAGGCGGGGCCGCAGATGCTGGGGCGGTGGGTGCGCGCTGACGGCCCGAGCGGCCGGCCGATCGAGGCGCTCACCCGCCGGGACTTCGCCGCGTTCGAGGATGCGCTCCAGCAGTTCGCCGAGCGGGGATTCGTGCTGCGCGGCGGCGGTCGGGGACGGGAGGGTGGCTGAGCCGTTCGCGCACACGATGCGGGTGCACTACGCCGCTCGGCGTGGTGTTCAACGCCCACTACCTGATGTACCTCGGCTGAGAAGACGCCGATCCCCGAGTGGGCGCGCGCCGGCCTGGAGCCCCGGCACGAGCTGCAGGCAGCCTGACGGAGGGTCAGTCCTCGTCTTCGAGATCCGGCGGCTTCTTGGGCCAGATGCCGATCACGTGGTGAAACGCGCGGGCGGCCAGACGCTCCACCAGTGCCGCCGCGCCCGCCATCACGCCGGCCTGCAGCGCGCGGGCTCCGACGACCTTGGCCATGCTGGCCTCGCCGGTCAGCGGCTGGGGCGGAGGCTCCTCGTCGACCCGCGACCAGACGGTGCGGAACACCGAACGTCCCAGCAATCGGGCGAGGATTCCGGCGATGATCGCGAACGGCTTGTAGAGGAGCCTCATCGCGGTGCAGCCTACCGCGTGGGCCCGCCTGCGCCCGATGGCCAGGGCTCCGGCGGTTCGATGCTCCAGTTGGCGCTTGTGAGCAATCGCCCAGAGTGGGTAAATATGTCCACGAAGGCTGCCGATCTGTAGAAGGAGCGACTCATGCTCGACGAGGATCACACCAGGGATGGGGCTACAGGCGAGGATCTGCTGCGCCGGGCTTTGCTCGACGAGTCCGCCGCGGTGGCGGTCTCGCTGCGGGTCGCGGGGCTTCCGCTGTCAGACGCCGTGACCGTCATCTTCCACGGCCGGCGCGACCTCGGCACGCTCCAGACCTACGTCACCGCCGGCAGCCGCGGCGCCGGCGCCACCGTGTCGGCCAGCGAGCTGTTGCGCGTCCCCTGCGACCTGGACCTCGCCGACGCGGAGGATCGCGAGGCAGCCGAACAGCTGTACGTCGAGCAGGCGACCGCGCTGCGCGACGCGCTGGTGGGCGCCGACACCGTCCTGGACGTGTGGCGCGAGCCGCTGTCGGATCTCGCCGGCAGCGGAGTGGCGGTCGACCACTCGGTGCAGCTGTCGGTCCGGCTCCCCGCGCCCCGGCTGCTGCCCACGGCGCTGGTGGCCACCGAGTCCCAGGTCGTGGTCACGCCGGTGTGCAGCGCCCGGACGCTGGCCGACGGCCGTCCGCCGATGGGGATCGCCTGCGCCCAGCAGGAGTTCGCGCGCGTCTACCCGCTGTCCGACGATCCCGAGCGCTGCGTCGAGGACTTCCTCGGACTGGCCGCCGAGCACGCCATGCGCCTCGCCGAGCGGCTCGAGCACCAGGAGGCATCGGTGCAGCGCTTCCTGGAGATCAGCGACCCCTGAGCCAGTCCCGCCGCCGCCGGGGCCGCGTCCGAGCCGCTACCGTCCGCGCCCGATGCGGCGCCGGAAGATCGTCAGCCTGATCGTCGCGGCCGTGATCTTGTTCCTGGTGCTCAGCACGCTGCTGGCGCGGGCGCTCAGCGTCGGCGGCGCCGAGGACTCGGCGATAACCGACCTGGTCAAGGCCGAGGCGCGCGGCGACGTGGGCGGGGTGGTCGGGCTGATCGACGGCTGCCGCGACGCGGCGGCCTGCCGGACGCGCGCCGCCACCAACGCCCACGCGCTCCAGCGGCCCGGGACCGTCTCGATCATCCAGATCCAGCCGTCGGCCGGCTTCTCGCTGACCAGCACGGAGGGCACGGCACGCGTCGCCTGGCTGGTGGGCTCGTCGCTACCGCGGGTCCAGTGCGTGCGGGTGCGCCGGGCGGGCAACGTGCTCGAGGGGTTCAAGGTCCACCTGTTGCGGGTGAGCGTGCGGATCAAGAGCAACCACGCCTGCCCCGCGCACTACTGAGGAGCCGGTGAGCGGGGGTCAGCGGTGCGGGGTGCGCACGGGCCGGCGGACCGGCTCTCGTGCTGGGCGCCGCTGCGGCCGCGGACGCTGCTCGCCGAGGCGACCGTGCTCGCGGAGGCGGACGTTCGACGGATCGGCGTCGGGGAGCGGGATCCCGCCACGCGGTGATCCCGGTGGGGGTGGGGGAACCTTGGGCCCGCGGCCCCAGCCGTCTTCTCCCTCTCCGTCGGTCCGGGACTTGGACGGCGCCGGGCTGTCCCTCAGCGCCGGGAACATCAAGACGGCCACGCACGCCAGGCCGACCAGGTGAACCCCAGCGATCCACAGCATCAGCTGTGCTCCCTCGGACATGGCTCAAGATTAGCGCAGGGTTAGGGTCTTGCGCCAGCGTCCGCACGCCACTGCGCTGCCGCTGCCGCTACCATCGAACGCCGTCATGGCACGCGCTGAGACAACCAGCCTGAAGGTCGCCCCGCGCGAGCCCGGCGGCTCCCGCCAGGCCCGGCGGCTGCGCCGCGAGGGCAACGTCCTCGGCGTCCTCTACGGCCGCGGCGAACAGCCGCTCAGCTTCCAGGTCCAGGCGCGCGAGCTGCGCCATGCGCTGGCCGACGCCGGCGCCGTGATGGACCTGACGGTCGAGGGTGGCTCCTCGACCCCGGTCGTGGTCAAGGATCTGGTCCGCCATCCGGTCAGCGGGGCCACCATGCACATCGATCTGCTGCGGGTTCGGCTTGACGTGAAGATCCAGGCCAGCGTGGTGCTCGAGCTCGTCGGCGGGGACGACTCTCCCGGCGCCGTCGACGGCGGCGTGCTGGAGCAGATCACCCGCGAGCTGACGATCGAGGCGCTGCCCAACGACATTCCCGACTCGCTCACCCACGACGTCTCGACGATGCAGATCGGCGACACGGTGACGCTGGACGCGATCGTCCCCCCGGGCAGCGTCGTGCTGATCGACGATCCCGAGACGGTCATCGCCACGCTCAGCCCGCCGCGGCTCCAGGTCGAGTCCGACGATGAGATCGAGTCGGAGACCGAGGTCGTAGGCGAGGGCGAGGCGGGTGCCGGCGAGGGCGACGCCGACAGCGAAGCCTCCGGCGACTCCGGGTCCGACGACAGCGGCGAGTAGGCGCGGGCCATGGCCCCGCCGGGACGCGGCGGCGCTCCCGTCGACTGGTTGGTCGTCGGCCTGGGCAACCCCGGGTCCGAGCACGAGCGCACCCGCCACAACATCGGTTTCGAGATCGCGCGGACGCTGATCGACCGCTGGCAGCTGCCCAAGCCCAAAGCGCGCTTTCGCGGGCTGCTCACCGAGGGGCGAATAATCGGTCCCGCCCACCCAGGCCCGCGAGTCGGCGTGCTCCTTCCCCAGACGTACATGAACGACGCCGGCCAGTCGGTCGGGCCGGCCCGTGGGGCACTCCAAGCCGACCTGGACCACGTGCTCGTGCTGCACGACGAGATCGACCTGCCCTTCGGCGAGATCCGGGTTCGCGTGGGCGGCGGCCTGGCCGGCCACAACGGACTGAAGTCGGTCCGCCAGGGCCTGGGCTCGCCTGACTTCGCCCGCGTCCGGGTGGGGGTGGGGCGGCCCGACACGACCGACCCCGATCGGGTGGCCGCCTACGTGCTCGGCCGCTTCTCGGAGCCCCGGGCGGACGTCGCCGCGCTGGTCGACGAGGCCGCCGACGCGGCCGAGCGAGTGATCCGCGACGGTCTGCCGGGAGGCTGATCGGCCGGTCCGGTCCGGTGCCTAGACTGGAACGTCGGCCCTTGATGCTCAGCTCCCTCCTCTCTCATGCCGACGACGATCCGCAGACCGCTGCGCTGGCGCGCGACGGCGGCGAGGCGTTCGTTTCCCAGTCGCTGCGGCCGTATCTGATCGCGGCGCTGCTGGATCGCGACCCCAGCAGGCCGGCGATCGTGGTCGCCGGCGACGACCGGGCGGCGCGGGATCTGGCGGCCGGCCTGAAGGCCTGGCTGGCGCCCCGCGGCGTCCGCTACTACCCCAGCCGCGGCGTCGCCTACGAGTCGCACCTGGCGCCGCCCCCGCACCTCGTGGGTTTGCGGATCGCCGGGCTGGACTCACTGCTCGAGCCCGCCCACGACGCCGCGCCGGTGGTCGTGGTGAGCGCGGTCGCGCTGAGCGAGAAGGTGCCGGACCGCTCGATGCGCCCGCACGGCTTCGAGCTGCGGGCCGGTGACCTGATCGACCTCGACGAGGCCGCCCTGGACCTGGTGGCCGCCGGATACGAGCGCGTGGACCAGGTGGAGGACCGGGGCCAGTTCGCGATCCGGGGCGGACTACTTGACCTGTTCCCGGCCACCGAGGACCGTGCCGTGCGCGTCGACCTGTTCGGCGACGAGATCGAGTCGCTGCGCTGGTTCTCGACGTTCACCCAGCGCTCGCTCGGCGACGCCGAGGTGGTAGAGGTGGCGCCGGCCGCCGAACTGGCCCCCGAGCACCGCGAGCTGGCCGAGATCGCCGCCCTGGAGGATCCCGCCGACCGGCCCGACATAGGCGAGCTGCTCCCGGTCGACAGCTTCTACCCGCTGCTGGAGCTCGTCGGTTCCCAGGCCTCGGTGATGATCGCCGGCTCCGAGGAGCTCCAGCCGGCGCTGGCCGATCACTGGCAGGACGTGACCGCCGCCTTCCACGACGCCGACGCCAACCACCTGTACGTCAACCCCGATGAGATCATCGCCGCGCTGGACGAGCGCGTTCAGATCAGGCTGTCGAGCATCGACCAGGATCAGCAGTTCGCGTTCCGCGCGCAGGCCGCCAATATTGCCGCCCGCGGTCTCAAGGAGGCCGAGCCCGAGCTGGAGAAGCTGGCGCGCTCCCACTACCGCACGGTGTTGACGTTCTCCCGCCGTGGTGAGGGCGAGCGCTTCGCCTACAACCTCGGGCGGCTGAAGGTCAAATGGCTGGGCGAGGACGAGAACGCCTCGGAAACCGGTCCCCACCCATACCAGCTGACGCTCGCCGAGGCCCGCCTGCAGGCGGGCTTCATCGCGCCGCAGTTCCACCTTGCGGTGATTCCCGACCACCGGCTGTTCGCGCGCCGGCGCGCCGCCGAGCGACCAGGACGCGAGCGCGGACGCGCCCGCGGCGTGCTGCGCAGCTTCTCCGATCTGCGCACCGGCGACATCGTCGTCCACGAGGACCACGGGATCGCCCGCTTCGCCGGCTTTGACACCAAGACGGTCGCCAACGTCACCCGGGACTACCTGTACCTGGAGTACGCCGGCTCTGACCGGGTGTTCGTGCCCGTCGACCAGCTGGCCAAGATCAGCCGCTACGTCGGGGGCGGTGGCAGCCACCCGCCGCTGTCCAAGCTGGGTGGCACCCGCTGGGACACGATCAAGGCCCGCGCCCGCCGCGCCGCCCAGGAGCTGGCCGGCGAGCTGCTCAACCTCTACGCCGAGCGCAAGCGCCGCGAGGGCCACGCCTTCCCGATCGACAGCGACTGGCAGCGGGAGTTCGAGGACGCGTTCCCCTACACCGAGACTCCCGACCAGCGCGACGCGATCGAGTTCGTCAAGGCCGACATGGAGGCCCCGCGCCCGATGGACCGCCTGATCTGCGGCGACGTCGGCTACGGCAAGACCGAGGTGGCGCTGCGCGCGGCGTTCAAGGCCGTGCAGGACGGCAAGCAGGTGATGGTCCTGGTGCCGACGACGATTCTCGCCCAGCAGCACTACGGCACCTTCTCCGAACGGCTCAAGGACTATCCGGTGACCGTCGAGCACGTCTCCCGCTTTCGCCCGCCGGCCGAGCAGAAGCAGGCGATCGAGCGCTTCTCCAAGGGCGAGGTCGACATCCTGGTCGGCACCCACCGCCTGCTGTCCCGCGACGTGCGGGCACGCGACCTGGGCCTGCTGGTCGTCGACGAGGAGCAGCGGTTCGGCGTCTCGCACAAGGAGAAGATCAAGCAGCTGAAGAAGCGGGTGGACGTGCTGACGATGACCGCGACGCCGATTCCGC
>JADGPO010000114.1 GCA_017882405.1 Solirubrobacteraceae bacterium
CTCGGGGGCCGGCCCGGCGCCCGGCGCCGCCGGGACAGGCCCGGCGCCCGGCCCGCAGGGGCCCGGTCAGCCGCCTGGGGAGGAACCCAAGCCAGGGGAGGGAGGCCCCGCTCAGCGCAGCGGCCGTCTCTGGGTCCCAGGCCAATAGGTCCGATTGCTCGACGTAACTCGACCGGGCACGCTAGACTCGCGCCCGGCTTCATGCCGGGGTCACCGCGTCTGGCGGCGGCCCCGTTTGCCGTTTGCAAGCGCAAATCCCGCGCTTCTCAACTAAGAGTTCCTCCGGAGGGCCTTCTTGACTAGCTTTCTGACGCACCACGGCGTCCTGGTCGCGCTTGTGTGTGCGGCGGCCGCCATCGTTTACGGCGCCGCCACCTCGCGATCGTTGCTCGCCCTTTCACCAGGCAATGAGCGCATGCGCGCGATCTCGGCGGCCGTCCAGGAGGGCGCCTCCGCATATCTGAACCGGCAGTACACGACGATCGCCGCTGTCGGCGTCGTGGTCTTCGTCGTGCTGATCCCGCTGCAGAACATCCGTGTGGCGATCGGCTTCTTGATCGGCGCCGGGCTGTCGGCGGCCGCCGGCTATGTCGGCATGAACGTGTCCGTGCGGGCCAATGCCCGCGTCGCGGAGGCCGCTCGCAGCGGCATCTCCAAGGCGCTCGACGTGGCCTTCCGCGGGGGCGCGGTGACCGGCATGCTGGTCGTCGGACTTGCGCTCATCGGCGTGGCCGCGTACTACGGGATCCTCACCTGGATCGCCGGCGAGAGCACCCGCCACGCGGTCGACGCGCTGATCGGCCTCGGCTTCGGTGGCTCGCTGATCTCCGTGTTCGCCCGCCTCGGCGGCGGCATCTTCACCAAGGGCGCCGACGTCGGCGCCGACCTCGTGGGCAAGATCGAGGCCGGCATCCCCGAGGACGACCCGCGCAACCCGGCCGTGATCGCCGACAACGTGGGCGACAACGTCGGCGACTGCGCCGGCATGGCGGCCGACCTGTTCGAGACCTACGCTGTGACCGCCGTGGCCGTGATGCTGCTGGGCGTGCTGACGTTCAGCCAGATCTCCGCCGTCGCGATCTACCCGCTGGTGCTGGGCGGCGTCTCGATCATCGCCTCGATCATCGGCACGTTCGCCGTCAAGTCCAAGAGCGGTAACGTCGAGCGCGCGCTCTACCAGGGCCTGCTTCTGTCGGGTGGCCTGGCCGCGCTGCTCTTCATCCCGGTCACCTACTGGCTGATGCACGGCCTCACCCTCACTGGCGGCGCCGCCGCGCCCAAGTGGTGGCACTTCTACCTGTGCGCACTGATCGGCCTGGGCGTGACCGCGCTGCTGTTCGTGATCACCGACTACTACACCTCGACGCGCTTCGCCCCGGTGAAGTCCACGGCGCGCGCCTCGCAGACCGGCCACGCGACCAACATCATTCAGGGCCTCGCCCGGGGCTACCAGGCCACCGCGCTGCCCGTGATCGTGCTCGCGCTGGGCATCTTCGGCGCCTGGAAGCTGGGCCACGGGATCTATGGCATCGGCGTCGCAGTCATGTCACAGCTGTCGCTGTGTGGCCTGATCGTCGCCCTGGACGCCTTCGGGCCGATCACCGACAACGCCGGCGGCATTGCCGAGATGGCGGATCTGCCCGAGGAGGTTCGCAACATCACCGACCCGCTGGATGCGGTCGGCAACACCACCAAGGCGGTGACCAAGGGCTACGCCATCGGCTCCGCCGCGTTGGCCGCTCTGGTGCTGTTCAACGCCTTCGAGCAGGAGCTCGCCGCCACCAACCACGGCAAGCACATCGACTTCACCATCGGCAACCCGCCGGTGCTGATCGGCCTGCTCGTCGGCGGCATGATGGTCTACCTGTTCGCGGCGCTCTCGATGGAGGCCGTCGGCCGCGCCGGCAGCGCCGTGGTCGAAGAGGTCCGGCGTCAGTTCCGCGAGCATCCGGGCATCATGGAGGGCACCGAGCAGCCCGAGTACGGCACCTGCGTGGACATCGTCACCAAGTCCGCGCAGCGTGAGATGATCCTCCCGGCGCTGATTCCGATCGTGTTCACCGTGATCGTCGGCGTCATCAGCGTGGAAGCCCTCGGCGGGCTGCTGATCGGCGTGATCGTCGTCGGCGTCTTCATGGCCATTTCGATGACCGCCGGCGGTGGCGCCTGGGACAACGCCAAGAAGCTGATCGAGGACGGGGCGTTCGGTGGCAAGGGGTCCCAGGCTCATGCCGCGGCGGTCACCGGCGACACCGTCGGCGACCCGTACAAGGACACGGCCGGGCCGGCGATCAACCCGATGATCAAGGTGGCGAACATCGTTGCCCTGCTCATCATTCCGCTGATTACGTGAGCTCTTAGCTCGGGAGGGGGCTGCATGCCCCATCGGGCGACACCGCGTGGGATTGGCTGCGCTTCGGATGCGCGGCGAGGGTTCCGCGAGTGTCGTCGATGGAGCATGCAGCCCCTCCTGTGCTTCGTTGGCGCGGTGCTGTTGGCGCTCGCTGTTCTGGGATGCCGGGGAGCCCGGGTGATCCACCGCTCCGGTCCCGGCGATCCGTAGGCTGCTCGTCACATGTCGCTCTCCGTCGAACTCGGACTCGTCTTGGCGCTGCTCACCGCGTTCGGGTCGGTGGTCGGCTTCCTCTACAAGTTCCGAGGCGCGCGCGAGGCTGCGACGGTGGAACTGCGCCATCCGCTGCGCAGCACGGCGGAGCTGTTTCGCTCGCCTGTCTACGCCCTGGGGATCGTGATCGCGTTCGCGTCCTGGGGGGTGCACGTGGGAGCGCTGGCGCTGGCACCGATCTCGCTCGTGCAGTCGGTCATCGCCGGCGGGCTCGTCCTGCTGACGGTCGTCGCCGACCGGCTGTTCGGGATCGAGGTGACCCGCCGCGAGCTGATTGGCGTCGGCCTGACCGCCGCCGGCCTGGCCTTTCTGGCGGCCACGCTCAGCGGGGACGCGGGAAGCGCGCACTCGCGGTATCCGCCCGGCACGCTGGCGATCTTCATCGGCGCGGTGGGGGCGGCCGGCCTGGTCCTGTGCGTGCGGCCCAAGCGCCCCGCCTACCTGGCGGTCTCCGCGGGCCTGCTGTGGGCCGCGTCGGACACGTCGATCAAGGCGCTCAGCTCGCATCTGGGCCACCTCGGCTTCGGCGTGCTGATCCATCCGCTGGCGCTGGTGATCCTGGTGGCCTCGCTGGTCGGGCTGCTGATCTCCGCTCGCAGCCTGCAGCTGGGCGACGCCGTGCCGATGATCGCCCTCACCAGTGCGGCGGCCAACTTGACAACGATCGCCGCAGGGCCGATCGTCTTCGGCGAGCCCCTGCCCTCCAGCCGTCTCGGATTGGTGGTCCGGCTGCTGGCCTTCGCGCTCGTGATCGTCGCCGCTGCGCTCACACCTCCGCCGGCACCTCCCGAGGATCGCCCGGGTGCCGCCGCGCCGCCTCCATCTCTACGAACGGAACCCTGAGTGCTCAGCGCAGGACAATGGCTAGAGTGGCGGGCATGTTCATCCTGATCGTCGGCGCCGGACGCGTCGGATCCGCTGTCGCCAAGCGCGCACTGGAGGCGGGGCACGAGGTCTCGGTGCTCGATTCGGACCCGCTCTCGCACGAGCGCCTGGACAAGGACCAGTCGACCAGCTGGGAGGACGCCGGCGGACGGTTCACCGTCGGCGCGGCACTCGAGGTCGACGGCCTGATGGAGGCCGGGATCGAGGGCGCCGACGTGTTCATGGCCGCCACCAGCGGGGACAACACCAACCTGGTCATCGCCCAGCTGGCCCAGCGTCGCTTCAACGTGCCCCGGGTGGTCGTCCGGGTCGCCGATCCGGCGCGCGCCGCCTGGTACTCCGAGCAGGGTCTGCTGACGATCTGCCCTACCCAGCACGCGATCGACGAGGCCGAGCAGGTGGCGCTCTCGCCATGAGGGGGACGCTCTAGATGTACGTGATCATCGCCGGCGCCGGCAAGGTGGGATGGAACCTTGCCCGCGAGCTGATCGCCAAGGACCGTGAGGTCACGCTGATCGAGTCCGACCACCGACGCTACCGGATCATCGAGGAGGAGCTCGAGCATGCCGCCCAGTACGGCGACGCCTCCGAGCTGTGGGTGCTCGAGCGCGCCGGGATCCAGCGTGCCGACCTCGTGATCGCCGTCACCGGTGACGACGAGGACAACATCCTGATCTGTCAGGTCGCCAAGGAGAAGTACGGCTGCGAGCGGATCGTCGCCCGCGTCAACAACCCGCGCAATCTCGACCACTTCAAGCTCCTCGGCATCCAGCCGGCAGTGTCGGCCACCGACCTGATCCTGCGCCTGATCGAGCACGAGGTCCCCGAATACGGCCTCGTCCAGTTGCTCGCGCTGGAGGAGGAGCACCTGGAGATCATCGAGCTGGAGGTCGGGCACGGCTCCGCGGCCGCCGGCCAGCGGGT
The DNA here is from genome assembly GCA_017882405.1 of Solirubrobacteraceae bacterium. The sequence goes on from JADGPO010000114.1 coordinate 4,436, forward strand.
GAGCGACGTGGTGCTGCCCGACGGCTCGCTGATCATCTCGGTGCTGCGCGACGGCACGGGCTTCGTCCCCAAGGCCGACTCGGTGATCGAGGCCGGCGACCAGGTGCTGCTGATCCTCGACCCAGGGCTCGAGGGCGACATCACGCCGCGGTTCGCCAACGGCTCGGTCTCGGCAAGTAGCTAGGGTCGCCCACCAGTGGCCGATCGCGATGTCGAATACCTGCTGATCGGCGGCGGCCTGGCCAGCGGCAATTGCGCCGCCCAGTTGCGCAGAGCTGGCGCCGACGGATCGATCCTGCTGGTCGGTCGCGAGCCCGATCTGCCCTACGACCGCCCGCCGCTGTCCAAGGGCTACCTGCAGGGCAAGGAGTCCCGCGGAGACGCTCTGATGAAGGACGCCGGCTTCTACGAGGAGCAGAACATCGAGGTGCTGACGCGCACCTCGGCGATGAAGCTCGACCTGCAGGCGCGCACCGTCAAGCTGTCCAACAAGCAGGAGATCGGCTTCGGCCAGGCGCTGCTGGCTACCGGCGCCAACGTGCGGCGGCTGAACGTCGACGGCGCCGAGCTGGAGGGGATCCACTACCTGCGCACGTTCGGCAACAGCGACGCGATCCGCGAGGACGCGGCCGGCAAGCGGGTGGTGATGATCGGCGGCTCCTACATCGCCTCCGAGGTCGCCGCCAGCCTCATCGAGCTGGGCAGCCAGTGCTCGATGGTGATGATGGAGCCGGTGGCGCTCAGCCGCAGCTTCGGCCCCGAGGCAGCCCGCTACTTTCACGACCTGCTGACCGCGCACGGGATCGAGATCCACGCCGAGGACGAGCTCGAGCGATTCGAGGGCGCGGACGGGCGCGTCACCAAGGTCGTGACCAAGAGCGGCCGGGAGCTCGAGGCCGACGCCGTCGTGATCGGCGTCGGCGTCAACCCGGATGTGATGCTCGCGCGCGGCGCTGGCCTGGAGCTGGGCGAGCGCGGCGGGATCGTCGTCGACTCCCAGCTGCAGACGGGCACGCCCGGCGTGTTCGCCGCCGGCGATGTCGCCGAATACGAGAGCGTGATCCACGGCGGCCGGCGGATTCGCGTCGAGCACTGGGACGTCGCCTTCGGCCACGGCAAGACGGTGGCCCTCAACATGCTCGGCAAGGCGGTCGCTCACGACGCGGTCCCGTATTTCTTCTCCGATTTATCGAACTGGGCGGCGATCGAGTACGTCGGTCCCGCCTACGACTGGGACCGCGAGGTCGTCCGCGGCTCCCCGGACGAAGGCGCGTTCACCGTCTTCTACCTGCACGAGGGCCATCTGGCCGGCGCCCTGACCGCCGGGCGCTCCGACGACCTGCAGGCGGCTCGTCGCCTGATCGCCTCCGGGGCCGACGTCGGCGACCGCGTGGACGCGCTGGGCGACCTGTCGACCGATCTCGACGAGATCTAGTGGGCCACTAGCGGCCTGCCGCCCCCGGCCTCGCCTCTGACTGCGGGGCAAGGACTCGAACCTTGATAACCAGCTCCAGAGGCTGGCGTCTTGCCATTAGACGACCCCGCACTGCCCCGAGAGCATAGCCAAGCGCTCACGCGATCTATCCGCCTCTGACGCGAACGTACGTTCGTGGCCCGACGGCGGCCGCGGTGGAGGACTCGGCCTGATTGCAGGTGTCGCTCCGTGTCGCCGCTATAGAGCCGAGCTTGGTCGACCGACCACATCGGGTTGCGGAGCCGCGATACCCACGCCGCGACAGCATGCGAACGAGCGGTCGGGATGCGAACGGGCGCGCGGGATGCGAGGATGCCGGGGGAGAGGGACGTGAGATGACCGACACGATCCAACTGTCGCTCAACGACGTCGTGCGACGCGTTGGGCTGCCGGCCGACGAGCTCGACGCGTGGACGCCGCCCGCGCCGCCGGTGCCGGACGGCTTCCCGGTCGACGCTGCGGCCCTGAGCGCGTTCGTGGAGCGCGGGGTAGCCCTTCAGGATCGCCTGCCGGCGCTCGCCGAGCGTGAGGAGGACGAGCGGGCGGCCGCCGCGGCGATCGGCCAGGCCCTGACGGATGCCCGCGCGATCTTTCTGACCGTGCACGCCGGTGAGCTGTATGACCGGCTCACCCAGGCGCGGTCGCGGCACGTCCGCCTGGAGCAGATCGTCTACGACGCCGCCGAGGTGGTGCCCGGGCTGGTGCCCACGCGTCGGCAGATGGAGTCCGAGCGGGCCCTGGCGCTGGCCGAGAAGACCGGGCTGGAGCTCGCCCAGGGGCTGCTGGTGGAGCGGATCATGCTGCTGCCCGGACCGGGGATGCACCTGATCGAATCGATGCTGGCGCCGACGCCGGTGGCCCTTGAGCACCTGGCGCAATTGCGCTCGACGGGTACCGTGGACCTCGGCCCGGCGCGGGTCACGCGCCAGGGTCCCGCGGGCGTGGTGGAGCTGTGCAACCCGCGGGACCTCAATGCCGAGGACGACACCACGCTCAACCTCACCGAGTCGGCCGTCGACCTGGTGCTGCTGGACCCCGAGATAGAGATCGGCGTGTTCCGCGGTGGGGTGGTCGAGCACCGCCGATATGCCGGCCAGCGGATCTTCGGTTCGGGGATCAACCTGACCCACCTGTACCGGGGGCAGATCGACTTCCTCTTCTATCTGATCCGCGACCTGGGCTACGTCAACAAGCTGTACCGCGGGCTGATCACGGACACCGATCCGCCCCGTGCTGTGGAAAAGCTGTGGATCGCCGCGGTGGAGATCTACGCGATCGGCGGCGGCTGCCAGCTGCTGCACGTGGTCGACCACGTGATCGCCACCCGCGGCTCCAAGCTGTACCTGCCGGCGCGCAAGGAGGGGATCATCCCCGGCGTCTCCAACCTGCGCCTGCCCCGGTCGGTCGGTGCCCGCGCCGCCCGCCAGGCGATCCTCTCCGGCCGGGAGTGGACGGCCGGCGACGCCGACGCGGAGTTGTTGATCGACGAGGTGGTGGAGCCGGGCGCGATGGACGAGGCGATCGCCGCGCGGGTGCAGGCGCTCACCAGCTCGGGACTGGTAAACGCGGCCGCCAATCGCCGGGCGCTGCGCGTCGGCGAGGAGCCGCTGGACATCTTCCGCCAGTACATCGCGCTGTACGCGCGCGAGCAGGCTGACTGCCATCTGTCAGAGGCGCTGGTGGCAAACCTCGAACGACACTGGAACGCCGCCAATCGCTCCGCCTGAGCACCCGATCCGTGACGCCACGGAGACGCTCGCGCGCGAGCAGCTGAGCGAGCTGCAGCTGCAGCGACCGCCACGGCCTGCACGTCTCCGAGGACCACTTCCTCGTCGAGGTGATCGACCCGGACGGCGACCGACCAGTCGATCCGGGCGAGGAGGGCGAGCTGACGTTCACCACGCTGACCAAGGAGGCGCTGCCGCTGCGCGATTCGCTGCGCGCACGGGCCGAGCATCAGCTGGGCGAGGAAACGGGGCTTCGCATCATCGTTGCCGTCCTCGACCCCGGCTCGTTGCCCCGCAGTGACGGTAAGGCCGTGCGGGTCGTCGACCGTCGCCCGCGCTAGCGGCGGTTGGCGGCACCTCCGCCGCTGCTGGCGCCCCTAGCTTGAAGCGAGCCACCGCGAGAGCCGCGCAAGCCACCGCAGACGTCGTCGGCAGGCCGGGCGGTCGAGGTGATCCCGAGCCGGCCGGGCCGGCTGTCAGACCCCGCCGGAGGCTCGGCGCGCCCCTTCGCTGAGCGAGCGCAACTTGGCCCAGGTGATGTCGGGGTCGACGGCTCCGAAGCCGGCCCACGTCCCGAACCCGCAGTCGGTGCCGGCGATCACCCGGTCGGCGCCGACGATGTCGGCGTAGGTGCCGATGCGCTGGGCGACGAGCTCGGGGTGCTCGATGTAGTTGCTGGTGGAGTCGATCACCCCGGGGCAGAGGACCTTGTCTTCGGGGATGGTGGCATCGCGCCAGACAGCCCACTCGTGCTGGTGGCGCGGGTTTGCCGCCTCGAACAGGATCGTCCGGGGCTTGGCCCCAAGGACCGCGTCGATGATCCGCTCGAGCTCGATGTCCAGATGGTGGGGCCCCTCGTAGTTGCCCCAGCAGAGGTGCAAGCGGACCCTGTCGGCGGGGATCTCGCGCAGCGCGACGTTGATCGCCTCCACATGGCGCACCACGCTGGCCACAAATTCCTCGTCGGAGTTGTCGCGGTACATGATGTGGCGGCCCATCGCCAGGTCGGGCGCGTCGATCTGCAGCGACAGCCCGGCGGCGACGATCGCCTCGTACTCGACCTTCATCGCCTCGCCGATCGCGCTCAGGTACTCGTCGAGGTTGTCGTAGTGCTCGTTGGGTGCAAACAGGGCGACGATCCCCGGCGAGGGGGCGTTCATGAACGCGCCGGCCACCGGCTGGCCCTCGATCGCCGCCTGCAGGTGGCGCAGATCGCGCTCCAGGGGCTCGGGACGTTCGTAATCGATCGGCCCGCGGCAGATCGGCCGCCGGTACGTATAGCCGGCCGGGCCCTCGGCCAGGCGGTCGCGGTAGCGCGGGTAGGCGTCGAGGTCTGCCGGGGTCGCGCGGGGGACGTCGCCGACCTCGAAGCCGCTGAGCCGGTGGCGGATGTAGGTGGCGTAACCAATCTTGCCCATCTCCCCGTCGGAGACGAGGTCGATCCCCGCCTGCACCTGACGGGCCACCCGGTCGCGCACCGCCCCGCTGATCACCCGGTCGTACTCGCCGGGATCGACCGCCTTGCCCTGGTCCTCGGCCCAGATCACGTCAACGACGTCCTGCGGGCGCGGCAACGAGCCGACGTGAGTGGTCAGAACGCGGGTCACCCGCCCGCCCACGCGTCGGCCGCCCCCGCGTTGGCCGACCCCGCGGGTGGCCAGGTTCCGCCGGGGCTGGGATACGTGAACGTCGGCACGTCGGTGCCCACCCAGAAGCTGCCCCGGCGGGAGGTTGTCGGTTCGCCGGACGGTACATGCCGAGCCATCAGGATGGTCAACGCCGCACACCCAGTGGCCCGGCGGCCGAGAGCCCGCATCGCCGTTTCGGATGTTCGACCGGCATCTGGTGGCGTTCCTGGAGCAGGGCGGCTGCCACGTCGAGCTGCTGCGCCTGGCCGACCACGGGGTCCATGGCAACAGCCACGGGATCATGCTCGAGCGAAATCACGCCAACGCGCTGGCGGCCCTCAGGAGCTGGGTCGCCGGCATCAGCTAGTGCCGACCGTCAGTGCCGTCTGCCTGATCTCCGAGGGGGTGGCGTTGAACTCGCGCTTGAACACGCGCGAGAAATGGGCGGCATCGCAGAACCCCCAACGGAAGGCGATGTCGGTGACCGACCCGCCGTTGGGCTGCTGGAGATCCTCCAGGCAGCGGGCCAGGCGCTCGGTGCGCACCAGCCCGGCCACCGACATCTCGGCGTCCTCGAACAGCGAATGCAGCGTGCGGACCGACATCGCGTAGGCGCACGCGATCGAGGGCGGGCCGAGCTGCGGGTCCTGGAGCTGGGTGCGCACGTACCGGCCGACCTCGGCGCGCATGGCGGCGCGGGAGGCGGCTCGGCTGGTGGGGAGGTTGGGCTCGACAGCGGCCCGCAGCAGCTCCAGCGCGGCGGTGGCGGCGGCGGCGGCGGCCGCGGGGTCCAGCTGGGGTTCGGCCACCAGCGCGTTCATGTAGCGGACAAGCAGCCGCGCCGTCGGACTGCCCTCCATCGACGGCAACGTGCCCATCGCTCCCAGGCGTGGGCAGACGGCGAGCACACGCTCGCGGGGGAACAGCAGGGTGCGCTTGTGAAACGGCTCGACGACCTCCACCTCGGTCGGCTGCAGACCGTCCCACAGCATCATGTCGCCGGGCCGCACCGCCAGCTCGCGCTGGCCCTCGCGCACCAGCTCGACTCCGCGGCCCACGAACTGGAAGCCGAGCACGTCCTCGTGGCGCGACGCCGGCGGGCTGCCGATCACCGACTGCCCGCGGTGGCCCAGAAACGGTGACGCCGCGCAGTCGAGCAGCATCAGGTCGCCGATTCGTCGCCGGGTGACGGCACCCACGAAGCTGCCGGTCGTCCGCCGCCCGGGGCGCACGTCGAACGCCAGGTGGGTCTCGGCCAGAATCCCCGACCAGGACCTCAACCGGCTCGCGGTGTCGGCGCCGCGGGCACCCCAGCGCTCCGGCGGCCAGGACATCGGGGCGGACGGCTCGTGCGCGATCGTCTCAGGTGGAGCCATAGCGTTCATCTCTCTCCTCGCGGCTCTTCGACTGGCATCTTTAGCTTATTGCAGCCCCTTCCCCCGAGCGCTTGGCCGCCAACGCCACGAACGAGTCCAGCGCGGCCGGGTCGGCCAGCGCGTCGCGACTGGCGACCCGCTCGGCGGCCTCTCCGAGCAGGATCCGCTTGACGGGCGACTCCAGCTTCTTGCCGGTCAGGGTCCGCGGGATCCCCCGCACGGCGACGATCTCGTCCGGGACGTGCCGCGGCGAGAGCTGGCCGCGCAGCGCTGACACCAGCCGACCGCGCAGCTCGTCGTCGAACTCGACCCCCGGGGCGGGCACCACGAACAACAGCAGCTCGCCGAGCCCGCCGGCGTCGTCCTCGAGGTGCACCACCAGCGAGTCGGTGAGCTCCGGGATGTCCTCCACGACGGCGTAGAACTCACCGGTTCCGAGCCGCACGCCGCCGCGGTTCAGCGTGGCGTCCGAGCGCCCGGAGAGCACGCAGCTGCCCCGCTCGCTGAACTGGATCCAGTCGCCCTGACGCCACACGCCCGGGTAGCGGTCGAAGTAGGAGGCGCGATAGCGCTCGCCGTCGGGGTCGTTCCAGAGCGCCACCGGCATCGACGGCAGCGGCTGGGTGATCACCAGCTCGCCCCGCTCGCCGATGACCTCGGCGCCCTCCTCGTCGAATGCCCGGGCGTCGACGCCCAGGCACGCGCCCGAGATCTCGCCTTCGTAGACCGGCGTGGCGAAGCTCCCGGAGACCAGGCCGGAGCAGACGTCGGTCCCGCCCGAGCCGTTGATGAGGAGGATGTCGGGCCCCAGCTGCTCGTAGATCCAGCGGTAGCCTTCGGCCGGCAGCGGCGAGCCGGCGGTGATGAGCGCCCGCAACTTCTCCAGACCGAACGCCTCGCGCAGATGCAGACCGGCCTTGCGACAGGCCATGATGAAGGGCGGGGACACGCCCAGGATGGTGGCCTCGTTGCGCTCGGCCAGGCGCCAGAGCTCACCCAGGTCCGGCCAGTTGGGGTCGCCATCGAGCATCACGATCGAGGAGCGCAGCAGCAGGCAGGAGACGAGCGCGTTCCACATCATCCAGGCGGTGGTGGTGAACCACTGCAGCCGCTGGCCGGGCTTGAGGTCCCACACCAGGCCCTGGCTCTTGAGGTGCTCGACCAGCTGCCCGCCGTGGCCGTGGACGATCGCCTTGGGCAGGCCGGTGGCACCCGAGGAGAACAGCAAGTACAGCGGGTGGTGAAACGCGACCGGCGTGAACTGAAGCGGAGCGTCCTCGCTCACCAGCTCAGACCAGCTCACGGCATCCGCGACCTCGGCCTCCCCATAGGGGATCGAGACCACGTGCTCCGCCGTCGGCAGCTGCGCCCGGATCGCCTCCACCTCGGCCCGCCGGTCGACGTAGCGGTTGCGAAAGCCGTAGCCGCCGACGGTCAGGAGCACCTTGGGCTCGATCTGGGCAAAGCGGGCGACGACGCTGCGGGCCCCGAACTCGGGAGCGCAGGCCGCCCAGACCGCGCCCAGGCTGGCCGTGGCGATGAACGCCACCAGCGTCTCGGGAATGTTCGGCAGGTAGGCGACGACCCGGTCGCCGGGCCCCACGCCGAGTCGCTCCAGGCCGGCGCGGGCGCGGGCGACCTGTTCGCGCAGATCGCCGAACGTCAGCTCCTGCGGCGGGCGGGTCTGTGACTGCGCGAGGACCGCGACGCGGTCGCGATCCTCGTCGCGGCCGACCAGGTGCTCGGCGTAGTTCAGCTCCGCGCCGGTGAACCAACGCGCGCCGGGCATCCGCGGGTCGGCCAGCACGCGGTCGTAGCCGCGGTGGGCGCGGACCCCGAAGAAGTCCCAGACCGCCGCCCAGAAGCCCTCCAGGTCGGCGATCGACCACCGGCGCAGCGCCTCGTAGTCCGCGAAGTCGTGACCGCGCTCGTCGCGCATCCATTCCATGAAGCGGCCGACCTCGGCGCTCTGACGCAGATCCTCCGGCGGCGTCCACAGGATGTCTCCGATCATCTCCGCGTTTCGCTCCTCACTCGTGTGCTGGCGATTGCGATTCTGACAGCGGCGGGGTCCAGTGAGGCACGCCCAACTCGTGCTCCTGCAGGTCGATCGCCGCCTGGATCATCTCGCTCTCGCCGCCGCGGCGCGCGATCAGCGAGATGCCCGCGCTCCAGCCGACCGGCAGCGAAGCCACGGGCATCCCGGTCAGGTCCCACAGCGCCGTGAGCGCGATCATCGGATCGCCCGGACCGCCGGCGTGCCCGCGGTCATAGCCGGGCCCGCGGCCGTAGGGCTCGATCGGGAGCGTCGGCTCGAGCACCAGGTCGACGTCGTGCTCTTCCAGCCAGGCCTCCCAGGCCGCGGTCCCGGCCGCGCGACGCTGCTGGGCTTCGAGATAGCGCCCGGCGTCGGTGAATCTCTGCGCCGCCTCCACGAGCTCGGCGATCGCCGGCCGGTAGCGGTCATGGCGGTCCGCGTACACCCGGTGCTGGGCCCACACCTCGGTGAGCAGGATCACGCTCAGGTCCCCCCAGTCCAGATGCCACGGCGCGGCGAGGCTGATGACTCGCGCGCCCAGGCGCTCGCAGGCCGCGCGCGCAGCGTCCAGCGCATCCGCGATCGCCGGCTGCATCTCGGCACGCTCCGCCCGGTCGGTCAGGACGACGGTCAGACCCTCCAGGGGGCGTGGCCCGCCACCTGGGGCCTCGGGCAGTGGACCGAACGGCGCCGGCGGGGGAGCGAGCGGGTCGACCGGCGGGCCGCCGGCCGCCATCGCGGCCAGCAGCGCCGCGCAATCGGCGATCGTCCGCGCCATCGGACCGGGGTGGTCGAGGCTGGCGGCGAGCGGGATCACGCCGTCGAGCGGCAGGCGCCCGTGCGTCGGCTTGATCGCGCTCGTGCCGCAGCAGGCCGAAGGGATCCGCAGCGAGCCGCAGGTGTCAGAGCCCAGTGCGGCGGGCGTCATCCGCGCGGCCACCGCGGCGGCGCTGCCGCCGCTCGAGCCGCCGGCCACGCGATCCAGCGCCCACGGATTGCCGACCTGGTCGGTGGTGCCGCCGGCGGCGAACTCGTGCGTATGGGTGTGGCCCAGGAGCACCATCCCCTGCGCCTCCAGCCGGGCCCAGACGACGGCGTGCTGCGAGGCGACGTTGCCCTCCAGCACGGCGCTGGAGGCGGTCAGGGGCAGCCCGGCGACCCCGTAGAGGTCCTTGACACCGAGCGGAATCCCGCACATAGCCGGCGCGTCGTCACCCTCGCGTGCGCGGCGGGCGTCGGCGGCCCGGGCGGCCTCTCGGGCGCGGCCCTCGTAGACGCGCACCCAGGCGTTGATCGCCTGCGGCGAGCCGTCGAAGCTCGGTGCTCCGCCGTTGCGACGGGTGATCGCCGCCAGGCAGGCTTCGGTCAGCTCGAGCGCGGTGAGCCCTCCCTGCGCCAGCAAAGCGCGGGCGTCCAGCAGGCCCAGCTCGGCCGGGTCGGTGGCCAGCGCCGCAGCTTCGGTCACGCCGTCTCACCTCCGTCCTGCGGTCCCTTCAGCGGCACGGCGTCTCTCCTCGCGGTTGCCTGGCATGCTCCCGGTCGCGCACCCTTCGTACGCATGGTGACCGGATGTTCTCAAAGCGTACGTGATAGCGTTGGCCTTCGGGAGAGCTTCCCGTGTACCGCGGATGATCGACCATGCGCAAACCGCCGCCGTAAAACAGGCCGACGACCGCGAACGACCGGTCGCGGCCACGAAAACGGTGCGCGACGCCGTTTTCGACGTGATGCGGCACCTGGGGATGACGACGATCTTCGGCAACCCCGGGTCGACGGAGATCCCGTTCTTGACCGGCCTGCCGGCCGACATACACTTCGTGCTGGGACTGCACGAGGGCTCCGTGGTGGGCATGGCGACCGGCTATGCGCTGGCTCGTAACGAGCCGGCGCTGGTCAACCTGCACACCGCCGCCGGGTTGGGCAACGCGATCAACGCGATCGCCAACGCCCGGGACTCCAGGGCCCCGCTGGTGGTGCTGGTCGGTCAGCAGGATCGCCGTCAGCTGGCCTATGAGCCGTTCCTCTCCGGCCGCGCGCTCGAGCGCCTGGCCGGTGAGTACCCCGTGTGGACGAGCCTGCCCTCGCGTCCCGAGGACGTCCCCGGGACGGTGGCGCGTGCCTACAACGAGGCCCAGAGCCAGCGCGGCCCGGCGCTGGTGGTGGTGCCGATGGGCGACTGGCTGGTCGGGGCCGACGAGTACGCCGCCGGATGGCCGGAGCGCACCGTGCGCGCCAAGCTGACCTCCGCCGCCGAGGTGGCCGAGCTGGCCGAGATGATCGAGCGAGCGCGCCGGCCGGCGCTGGTGGTCGGCCACGGCGCCGACAGCAGCGATGCCTGGGAGGCGGTGATCGCGGTCGCCGAGCGGCTGTGCTGCCCCGTGTGGCAGGAGTCGTTCACGCGGCGCGCGGGCTTCCCCCAGGATCATCCGCAGTTCGCCGGGCATCTGCCCTGGCAGCGCGCCGCGATGCGCCAGACGCTGGGGGCGCACGACCTGGTGGTGGCCGTCGGGACGAGCGCCTTCCGGCTGTATTTGCTCGACGACGACGGGCCGATGGTGCCCGCGGGCACGCGTGTGGCGGTGCTGACCGACGATCCCGCCGAGGCCCATCGCAGTCCCTGCTCGCTGGCGGTGGTGGCGCCGGTGGCATCCGCCTGCGCGGCGCTCGCCGAGCAGCTGGTTTCGCGTGACGACGAGCCGCCCGCGCCGCTGCGGCGCCCGCCGGCGGAGCCGCCGCCCGGGCCGGGGGAGACGCTGAAAGCGACCCACGTGCTCGACGCGCTCGCCGAGCGCCTGCCCTCGGAGGCGGTGCTGGTGGAGGAGACTCCGTCCAGCCAGCCGGAGCTCTACCGGCGCGTGGCGGTGCGCTCGCCTGGGGGCTTCGTGGCCTGCGGCAACGGCGGGCTCGGCTTCGGCGTGGCCGGCTCGATCGGCCTGCGGATGGGCGACCCCAGCCGGCCGGTGGTGGCCGTGGTCGGCGACGGGTCCTCGATGTACGCCATCCAGGCGCTGTGGAGCGCCGCCCATTATGAGGTCGGCGTCCTGCTGATCGTGATGGCCAACGGCCGCTATGCCGTGATGGACAACCTGGCGCGCGCTGCGCAGGCGCCGGCCGCGTGGCCGGCGTTCGGCTCGATCGACATCGCCGGCATCGCGCGCTGCCTGGGTTGCCCGGCGATCAACGTCTCCACCCACGAGGAGCTGATCGGCACCTTCGACGAGGTGCTGCCGGGCCTGGCGGAGCGCCGCGAACCGCTTCTCGTCGAAGTGGCGCTCGGCTGCTCCTAGCCCCTGTGCCGACCCGTCCGGCGCGTCGGCAGATCGTCATCCTCGCCGTGCTCTCGGCGTTCGGCCCGCTGTCGCTGGACATGTACCTGCCGGGGCTCCCTCGATGACCCGCGAGCTGCATGTGCACGCTGCTGGTGGTCGTCACCCACGCCGGCCTGGGCTGGCTGCTGGTCTGCTTCTTCGCGCTGCTGGCCTCCAACGGGATCGTCCTGCCCAACGGCACCGCGGCGGCGATGGGCGGCGGTCAGGACCCTCGAACAACCACCCGAGCGTCAGCCGAGCGTGCGGCGAAGTAGCCGTGCTCGCCCGAGCTCAGGTACGCCGCCAGCCGACTGGCCAGCGACATGATCGTCAGCGACGGGTTGACCGAGAGCGTGCACGGCACTGCCGAGCCGTCGCCCACGAACAGGCGGCGGACGTCATGACTTTCTCCATGGGAGTCGAGCACCGACCGGGCAGGGTCGGAGCCCATCCGGCAGCCGCCCTGGACATGGGTCGAGAGCACCCCGGTCTGCAGCACACGCTTGGCCCCGGAGGCCTCCAGCACGTCGCGGGCGAACCGCAGCGAGTTGTCGATCCGCTCCTGCTCGAGCTCTGACCACTGAAACGAGTAGCGGTCGTGGCCGCTCTCGTCGACCCACGCGACGCCATGGTTCTCGTCGGAGACCATCGTCAGCACGCCGGTGAAGTACCGGTAGCGCTTGAGCATCTGCGACAACTCGTCGCCCCACAGGGGCACGCCCTGCTCGTCGCACAGCGCGGTGGCGAAGCCGATCGGGTCCTGGATCGTGGACGCCTCGACCACGAACCCGCCGTCCTCGTCACGCTGGTGCTTCATGCAGTGCGAGGTGATGGGGTAGACCATGTGGGCGTCCTGGACCTCGTCGAACAGGCCCTCCACCAGGCGCGCGGGATGAAAGCCCACGTGCCGGCCGATCAGCTGGGAGCTGGGCGAGCCGCCGGCTGCGTCGCGCACGCCCGAGCGGATCAGCAGCTGCGGGGTGGCCAGCGTCCCGGCCGCCACCACCACGACGTCGGCCTCCACCGCGCGCGGCACCCCGGCGGCATCCAGGTACTCGACGCCGCTGGCCTCGGGCCCGTCGCCGTGGTCGGCGATCAGCACGCGTTGCACCAGACAACCGGCGCGCAGCTCCAGCCGTCCCTCGGCCCACGGCGGGTGGATGTAGGTGTTCATGGTGGACTTGCCGGCGTTGGTCGGGCATCCCTGCAGGCACGATCCGCAGCGCATGCAGTTGGCGTCGGTATAGGAGATCACCGGCTGGAGCTCGGCTTCCAGCGCCTCAAAGCCCGGAACCACGGTCTTGACGCACTGCTGCCAGTCAGTGCGCTCGCGCACCCCTAGCCGCTGCTCGACGCGCTCGATGTGGGCCCGCAAATCGCTCTCGCAGAACGGCTCGCCGCTCTCGCCGAGCAGGCCGGCGGCCGCGTGCCACTTGGCGTAGTCCTGGTCGGTGGGGCGCAGCGCGACCTTGGTGTTGATCGTCGTGGTGCCGCCCACGGCACGGCCGCGGAACAGGATCAGCGGCGGGTGGGCGGGATCCGATTCGCCGGCGGGCTCGGCGAACGCGGGCGGCCACCACAGCTCGTGACTGGCGTGCGCCTCCCAGCGGGTGAAGTCGGCCGCCGTGCGATGGGGGCCGGCCTCCAACAGCAGCACGCTGGCCCCGTCGTCGGCCAGCTCGCCGGCGATCACGCCGCCCCCGGCGCCCGAGCCGACCACCACCACGTTGAAGCGCTCGCTCATTCTCCAACCCCCAGGTAGGACCAGTCCTTGTTCAGGCGCGCCGCCAGCGGCGGCGAGAAGCCGATCTCCTGCCAGGCCCCCGGGCCGTCGGCCCCCGGCGCGACGAAGTCCGAGTAGAAGGCCTCGCAGGCCAGCGCACGCACCAGCTGGAAGGCGGGGGAGAGCGCGTGCTCGGCCAGGGCGTCGCGCCCGTGCTCGGACGGTGCGGCCAGCTCGTCGAAGGCGCCCAGCGCGTCGTCGCGGGTCGCGTCGGGCATCCGGGCCAGCAGCGCGTCGACGTACACCTCGGCGCCGACGCGGGCGCAGCCGGGGACGATCAGCTCGCACACCGTGCGGACCGAGGCCGCCCGGGTCTCGTCGAGGACGTGCATCACGCCACCTCGGCCGTCGTGCGGGCGCTGCGGCCGGCGCCGATCAGGTCGGCGGCGCGCTCGGCGATCATGATCGTCGGGGCGTTGGTGTTGCCGCGGGTGATCTCGGGCATCACCGAGGCGTCGATCACGCGCAGGCCATCGCAGCCGTAGACGCGCAGCTCGGAGTCGACCACCGAGCCCATCGCACAGGTGGACGTGGGGTGGTAGACGCTCTGGCCGGCCCGCCGGGCAAAGGCCAGCAGGTCCTCGTCGGAATCCGAGTCGGGGACGCTGAACGGCTCGCGCTCGACCGCCCGCAGCGGCGGCTGGGCGGCGATCTCCATGGCGATCCTGATCCCCGCCAGCATGCTGGCGCGGTCCTCCTCGGTCGTGAGGAAGTTGCACAGCACCCGCGGCTTTGAGTCCGGCAGCGGGCTGCGGAGCATCACCCGGCCGCGGGAGGTCGGCTTGATCACCACGGGGCCGAAGCAGTATCCGTGGTCCGACGGGGCCGTCAGCCCCTCGTCGAAGAACATCGAGGGCGCGAAGTGGAACTCCACGTCGGGCGCGTCGACCCCGGCGCGGGCGCGGAAGAAGCCGGCCGCCTCGGGAATGTTGGAGGTCAGCGGGCCGCGGCCCTCGTCCTGGAGCAGGGCGAAGTTCTCGGGCGTGGTGGCCATGAACAGCGAGGGCTCATCGGTCAGGTAGTTGACCTGGGCCATGCAGTGGTCCTGCAGCCCGTGACCGACCGGCAGCGCCTCGCGGATCTCGATCGCCAGGGGCGCCAACTGGTCCTCGGGGCCGATCCCCGAGAGCATCAGCAGCACCGGCGACTGGTACGCGCCGGCGGCCAGCAGCACCTCGCGCTCGGCGCGGATCGTCTGCACCCGGCCGTCGCGCGAGATCTCCACGCCGATCGCCCGGGAGCCCTCGAACACGATCCGCAAGGCCATCGCGCGGGTGATCACCTCCAGGTTCTCGCGCTCGGCGGCGGGGCGCAGGAAGGCGTCGGCGGTGCTGCAGCGCAGGCCCTCGCGCTGGGTCAGCTGGAAGCGCCCCACGCCCTCCTGGCGCGCGCCGTTGAAGTCCGGGTTGTGCTCGTGGCCGGCGTAACGCGCGGCCTCCAGCATCGTGTCGACGAGCGGATGCATCGAGCGGCTCTCCGAGACGGCCATCGGCCCCTCGGCGCCGTGGTAGGCGCTCTCGCCGCGCTCGTTGTGCTCCGAGCGCTTGAAGTACGGCAGTACCTCGTCATAGGACCAGCCGGCGTGGCCGGCCGCCGCCCACGCGTCGTAGTCGGCCCGGTTGCCGCGGACGTAGATCATCGCGTTGATCGAGCTGCAACCGCCGAGCATCTTCCCGCGCGGGAGGTACAGCCGGCGGTTGTCCAGTCCGGGCTCGCGCTCGCCCAGAAGGTCCCAGTCCAGGTTGGACTTGAACAGCGCCGGGAACGCCGCCGGTACGTGGATCTCGGGCTGGGTGTCCTCGCCGCCGGCCTCCAGCAGGGCCACCCGCACATCGGGGTCCTCGCTCAGCCGAGCCGCCAGCACGCAGCCGGCCGATCCCGCTCCGACCACCACGTAGTCGAACTGCTCACGCATCCCGGATCACCACCTTCATCACCTCGGTTGGGTTGCTCATGGCAAAGCTGAGCGCCTCGGGGGCCTGCGCGAGCGCGAACTCGTGGCTGACCAGCCGGGCCACCGCCTCGGGGTTGCGCTCCACCACGCCCACCGCCTCGGCGAAGTCATCGCGAGTGCAGCAGCAGACGCCCAGTACGTCGATCTCCTTCTCGGTGAGGCTGCCGATCCGCAGGGAGACATCGTGGGTCGACATCCCCACCTGGACGGCCCGCCCGGCCGAGGCGACCATGTCGACCATCGCCCGCACCGCCACCGGCACGCCGGTGGCGTCGACGGCGACCGCCGGTCCGCCGTCACCCGACCAATCGCGCGCGGCCGCGACCACCTGATCGGCGTCGGTCCACGGCACGGTGTCGGCGCCGAGTGCCGCTGCCAGCTCCAAGCGTCCGGGCTGCAGGTCCACCATCAGAACCTCGGCGCCCAGCTCGCGGGCGACCAGGCACGCACACTGGCCGATCGGCCCGGCGCCGAGGACGACGACCCGCTCGCCGGCCGCGATCCGGCCCCGGCGCACGGCGCGCACGGCAATCGACACGGGCTCGACCAGCGCCGCCAGCGCCGCGTCGTCAGCGCGGATCGGGAACACCTGGTCCTGCCCGATCGACAGTCGCTCCTGCAGGCCCCCATCGAGGTGGATCCCGATCAGCTGGAAGTTGACGCAGGCATTGGGGCGCCCGATGCTGCAGGGGTAGCAGCGCCCGCAGGCATGGATCGGCAGAAGCGCCACGCGCTGGCCGACGTGCAGCTCGTCCCGGGGGTCGGGACCCAGCGCGATGATCGTGGCCCCCACCTCGTGGCCCTGGACGCGGGGGAACTGCGAGCCACCGGCGGCGTCCGACAGCTCCCCGGAGAAGAAGTGATAGTCCGAGCCGCAGATCCCGACCGCCTCGGGTGCCACCAGCACTTCAAGAGGGCCGGGCTCGCCCGGGTCGGGCCGGTCGACCAGGCTCATCGAGCCCACCCGCTCGGTGACCGCGGCCTGCATCTTCAGTCCGAGACCTCGGCTGCGGGGACGTTGATCTCGATCCGGGCCCCGTCCGGATCGGAGAAGAACAGCTGACGCGGGCCGCCGCCTGGAACGTCGTTGCGGACCGGTCGCACGCCGCAGCGCTCCAGCCGCTCGCAGACGCTGTCGTAGTCCGAGGCGACGAACGCGACATGGTCGACGGGCCCGGGCCCGCCCGTCCGCTCGGGGACGTCGAGGCCCAGCGTGCGCGCGTGGGTGCGGTACGAGCTGCGGTCGGCGACGTGCAGGCAGGGACGCTCGGCGGCGTAGAGCCAGAAGCCTGCGAACTCCAAAGGCGGGCGCCGGCCGGCCCGCAGGCCGAGGGCGCCCTCGTAGAACTCTCGGGAGCGCTCGATGTCGTCGCTGAGCACGAGCACGTGGTGCAGCGCGCTGACGCCGGGCTCGCCGCTCATCCGCTGGTCGGCAGGCTCTCGCTGGGTGCCCCGGGGGGCACCGCCGGGACGTCGCCACCTCCCCGCAGGAGGTAGGCGGAGTGCAGCAGGTCGGGCTTCTCGCGCAGCTCCTGGGCGGTGCCCGAGTACTGGATCCGTCCGCCCTCCATCACGTAGACGCGGTTGGCGAGCCCCAGCGCGACGGCCGCGAACTGCTCGATCAAGAGCACCCCGATGCCCGCCTCGGTGAGGGTGCGGATCGTCGGGATCAGTCGCTGGACGACCACCGGCGCCAGTCCCAGCGAAAGCTCGTCGATGATCACGAACTTCGGCTCGGAGACCAGCGCCTGGGCGAGGACGACCATCTGCTGCTCGCCGCCGGAGAGCGCACGCGCCTGGGTGGAGAGGCGCTTCTGGAGCTCGGGAAACATCTCCAGGGCGCGCTTGCGTCCCGCGGTGGCCTGGCTGCCCTTGAGGGTGTAGGTGGCGATCTTGAGGTTGTCCTCCACGGTGAGCTCAGCGAGCAGCCGGCGGCCCTCGGGAACGATCGCCAGGCCGGCACGGCGGATGCGCTCTGGCCGGCGACCGGCGAGCTCACGATCGCCGAGCTTGACCGAGCCCGCCTTCATCGCCAGGACGCCCCCCACGGCCAGGACCATGCTGGACTTGCCCGCGCCGTTGGGTCCGAGCAGGGCGGTCACCTCGCCGGGCGTGACCTCGATCGTGACCCCGCGCACGACATCGCGCGCTCCGCGGGCGACCGTCAGGCCGGCCAGGCTCAGGTTCTCGTCGCCGCTCACGCGGATCGCCTCCGCTCGGCCGCGAGCCTGCCGCCCGCTCGGCATCCAGCCTCGCCTGACCGGGCGTCGCTCGCGTCATCCAGCTGCCTCGCCTGTATGTCGGCGGCGTGAGTCATCCTGCTGCGGCGACCTCCTCGGTGCCGAGGTAGGCCCGCACCACGTTGGGATCGCGCAGCACCTGCTCGGTGGGGCCGGAGGCGATCAGCTTGCCGAAGTCCAGCACGGCGGTGACGCCGCAGCAAGACGAGACGAGGCTCATGTCGTGGTCGACGAGGATCGTCATCCCACCGGTGCGCTCGGGAATGCCCTTGATCACCTCGCCCATGTGGGCCGTCTCCTCGTCGGGCAAGCCGGCCGCTGGCTCGTCGAGCAGCACCAGACGCGGCTTGCCGACGACGGCCCGAGCCAGCTCGACCAGGCGGCGATCCCCGGCTCCCAGCGTGCGCACCTTGAGGTAGGCGACCTGCTCCAGACCGACCAGCGAGATCGCCTCCAGCACGTCCGAGCGCCGCTCGCTGCCGATGAGCTTGGAATGCTCGTGGACAATCCCGACGTTGTCGAACACCGACAGGTTCTCGATCGCCTGCTCGGTCTGGAAGGTCCGGTGCACCCCCCAGCGGGCGCGGCGGAAATGGGGCATCGAGAGCAGGTTGTCGCCGAACGCCGTCACGGTGCCCGCGCTCGGCCGCACGAAGCCCGAGAGCACGTTGAAGAACGTCGTCTTGCCGGCGCCGTTGGGCCCGATTAACCCGCACGTGCCCGGGTCGAACTTGACCGCCATATCGTCCAGCGAGGTGACCCCGCCGAAGCGCACGGTGAGCCCCGAGACCTCGATCACGATGCCTCCCCCGCGCTGGCAGCCGCTCGTCGCCGGTTGCGGCCGGTCACGAATCCGAACAGGCGGGCCAGGTCACGCGGCAGCTGATCGGCGATTCCGGTGGGGGCGGTCGTCAGCACCTGCAGGACGCCGACCCCGAACAGGATCGTCAGCCAGTCGGGCGCGACCCCGATGTCGTTGAGCACGGCGGGCAGGAGCGAGAACAGCAGACCGGCGACGACCGCGCCCCACAGGTTGTAGGCGCCGCCCATCAGGACCACCGCCAGCAGCGTGATCGAGTCCTGGGTCTGGACGTTGATCGAGTAGAGGTAGCGTTCCGCGCCCGCCAGCAGCCCGCCGGCCACGCCGGTGACGAACGAGGCCAGCGCGAACGCCCACAGCTTGTACAGCGTGGTGTTGATCCCGGCAGCCAGCGCCGCCGGCTCGGACTGGCGGATCGCGGCCCAGGCGCGCCCGGGCCGCGTACGCAGGTGCACCAGCACGAGGAGGAACATCAGCGCCGCGACGATCACTGCGTAGCGGAAGAAGGCGGGGTCGCTGGTGGCGATCCCGGGGCGCCGGATCGCCGGGATGTGCACGAGCGCGCCGTTGTAGCCGCTGAAGCCGTTCCCGCCGTTGGGGAAGTTCAGGGTCGCGAGCACGACGGTGATCGCGCCGGCCAGCATCAGCGTGATGAGCGCGAGGTACAGCCCGCGCATCCGCAGCGCCGGCAGGCCGACCAGAGTGCCCAGCATCATCGTGATCAGACCGGAGGCCAGCAGCACCAGCTCGTAGGGCAGCGAGGTGCCGAACAGCAGCCGTGCCGCCACCCAGGCGCCGATCGCCAGGACCGCCGCCTGGCCCAGCGAGACCAGGCCGACCCTGCCCACGAGGACGCCGAGACCGAGCGCCACGATCGCGTAGACGGCCACCTGCGTCATCGCGTCGACGTAGTAGTTGTTGAGGATCTGCGGCAGCGCGACGAGCACGATCAGCAGCAGGACCGCCGTGACGGCGGTCGTGACCATGTCGCCGCGCGCGAAGCGCGGTGGCGCGGAGGGCGGCGAGTCCGAGCGCGTCGTGCTCTGAAGCTCGGCGGTGCTCATCCTCAGAACTCCTGGCGCGCCAGCGACAGGGTGCGCTTGCGATTGAGGATCAGCAGCGCGACCGCCGCGAGCACGAACGGAGTCATGTCCCGGTAGCTGGAGAGCGAGGCGATCGGCGTCAGCAGCGCGGACACGAGGCCGATGACGATCGCGGCCACGAACGTGACCCAGATCGAGCTCAGCTGCGCGATCAGGGCGGCTGACAGCGAGGAGATGACCAGGAAGGTGAGGGTCGTCGCGTCAAGGGCGACGAGGTCGCCGAGCAGGATCCCCGCCACTCCGGACAGTACTCCGCACCCGAACCACGCGTTGGCCTCGACGCGCCGCACCGGCACGCCCAGGGTGGCCGTGATCTCACGGTCGTTGGCCATCGCCCGCATCGCCGTCCCGAGCTTCGAATAACGCAGGAACACGGTGGTGACGACCGTGAGCACGACCCCGATCGCCAGGGCGATCACGTCGGTCGTAGTCACCTGGACCTGGCCGATCATGAAGCCGTGGTTGTCGGTCGGCAGCGTGATCGTCCGCGAGGCGCCGCCGCCCGACGTCCACAGCAGGTCCATCACCCCCAGCAGGATCAGTGTCAATCCCAGAGTGGCGGTGGCCTTCACCAGGGGATCGCGCCCCGCGAGGGGTCGCCCGAACATCATCCCGTAGGCCAGCGTAATCACGCCGCCGAACAGGACGCACACCAGATAGGCCAACCACTGGTTCATCCCGGAGTGGTTGATGAGCTGCCATGCGATCAGGGCACCAAACGCGCCCACCGCACCGAACGACAGGTTCAGGACCCCCGTCGTCCGGTACAGCACGATCATGCCCACGCCGGAGAGGGCATAGACCCCTCCGAGCGCCAGGCCCGTGACGACAAACGACTGCTCCAACGACCAGCTGGGCAACGAGAGTGCCAGGTGGAGTAGTGGATGCATGTCCGTTCAGCGTCCCGATCGCATGGTTGCTCGGCCCGGCGGCTAGTTCGGCGTGATCCCCGCCGCCTTGGCCGCCGCGTGATACTGCGCGATCTGCGGGTCAGACGACGGAATCGCCGTGCAGCCCCGCGCGGTAACCATCTTGCCGCCCGAGGGGGTCGTTGTGTAGTCGGCGTTGTTGGGGATGTGCAGCGACACCTTGCCGTACGTCCACGGCTGGCAGAGCATCTCGGTCTTGTAGCTCTTGATCCCGACGATCGCGGCGTTGACGCTCTTGGTCGTGTACGGACCCTTGACCTTCTCCAGCGCCTGGGTCAGGAACTTGCCCAGGACGAAGCCCATCTGGCTGAACGAGCCGATACCGCCGGCCACGCTCTTGCCGTACTTGGCGAGGATCGCCTTGTACAGCTGCATCTCCGGGCCGTTGTGGTCGTCGGGCGCGGTCAGCTCGGCATTGACGAACAGCTTGTGGTCCCACTTCGGTCCCAGCGCCTTGGCCAGGAAGTCGGTGTTGCACGGCGTTGAGCAGCCCCACGACTTCACCTTATCCTCGACTCCGAGCTTCTGGGCGGCCTGCAGGATCAGCAGCGCCTCGGGCGGCGTGAAGTTCAGCACCACCGATCCGGTTGGGCCGGCCGCGTTGACGAGGTTGATCGCCACCGAGCTGGCGTCGGTGATTGGCACGTTCTCGGTCATCGTGGTGATCGGGACGCCCGCCGCCTTGGCGACGGCCGTCGGACCGCCGGCGATGTAGCCGGTGCCCGGGACGTTGGACTGCACGAACACGATCTTCTTGGCGTGCTGCTGGCTCAGGGCGTACTCCACGGCGCCGTCGGAGCTGTAACGCGGCCCCATGTTGACGGCGGCGCTGTTCGGCGTCGACCAGCACTCCGGAGCGATCCCGGCGTCCATCTCGTAGATCCCCAGCTGCTTCCAGTAGGCCTGGTCGATCGTGCACTCCAGCAGGTCGAAGACGCCGTCGATGGCGACGACGTGGTCGCTCTGGATCAGCTTCTTGGCCGCTGCTGCGATCTGCGACGGCTGCGTCTGGTCCAGCTGCACGAACAGCTTGAGCGGGTGGCCGTTGACGCCACCGTTGTCGTTGACGCAGCTGAAGTAGGCCTGAATCATGTTCGGGCCGTCGGTGAAGTCGGTCCCCGGCTGGTGGGTGTCGATCGTGCCGATGTTGATCGGCGTGCCCGTGGCCTTGACCCCGGGCTTCGTTCCGCACTTGGAGGTGTCGACCGACCCGCTGCTGCTCCCTCCGCCGCTGCTGCTCGATGCCGAGGTCGTAGCGCCTCCGCTGCTCGACTTGCTGCTGCTACCGCAGCCTGCCAGCGCCACGAGCGCGAGCGCCGCAATGAATAGAAGGGCGAATCGCATCCGCGCCCTCGCGTGGTAATTGCTCACCGACCGTCTCCTCTCCGAAGCTGTGCCGATCCGGCCCCGAGATCCGCTCGAAGCCGGGGGCATACTAGTTGGGCGCTCAGCTGCATGCAAGAACGAGCTAACACTGCCGCAATCATGACCTTTTGCGGCCGATCGAGGGATGGTTGCATGCAGCCCGTCGGGGAATTAGACTGCCCGCGCTCTCAGGCGCCCCGGCGGCTAGGTATCTGCGGACGGGCGCCGAGGCGCGGCGAATGTCGTGGCCAGGCCAGCGCACCCCACCCACATCACCAAGGCGGTCCTGCGCCTGCGTGAACTGATCTTCAACGGTGAGTTCTCGCCGGGCGAGCGGATGTCCGAGTTGCCGCTGGTGGAGGTGCTGGGGGTCTCGCGCACGCCGCTGCGCCTGGCCCTGGCCGAGCTGGAGCACGAGGGGCTGCTCAGGGGCCTGCCCGGCGGGGGCTACGTGGTGCGCGAGTTCACCCAGGGCGACGTCCGCGACGCGATCGAGCTGCGCGGCGTGCTGGAGGGGACGGCCGCGCGCTTCGCCGCCGAGCGCGGTGCCACGGCGCGTGACCTCAACGCCCTGCGCGCGACCAACGAGACGATCCGCAAGCTCGTGCTGCGGGGCGACTATGAGTCCTTCGAGCGGTACGTCCAGCTCAACGAGAGCTTTCACGCCCGGCTGATGAAGATGGCGCACAGCCCGCTGCTCGAGCGGGCGGTCGAGGGCATCGTCTCGCTGCCGTTCGCCCGCGCGAGCGCGTTCGTGCTGGCCGACTCGGAGCTGTCGATCTCCCGCGACCTGGTGATCGTGGGCCACCTCCACCACACCAACCTGATCGAGGCGATCGAGCGCCGTCAGGGCGCTCGGGCCGAGGCGCTGGCCCGCGAGCACGCGCGGCTGGCGCTCACCCACCTGGAGATCGTCGTCGACAATCACCGAGACGAGCTCAACCGCGTGCCCGGGGGGTCGCTGATCGCGCTTGCAGACTCCGAGCCCGAACCCGAACCCGCCTGAGCTGCCGCCGGCCGTCATGACCCCGGCCGCTCGCTGATGGCCACGGGCTCGACGACGTCGGCCCACTGCACGGCCAGCTTCGCCGCTGAGTACACGTCGTCGGCATCGGGCCGGTAGGCGTCCTCCAGCGCCGGGCTGAGCGGCACCGGCGTGAACGGCGCGCCGACGCGCTGGATCGGTGCCTCCAGGTAGTCGAAGGCGGCGTCCTGCAGCTCGGCGGCCAGCTCGGCGCCGAACCCGCCCGCGCGAACCGCCTCGTGGGCCACGACGGCGCGTCCGGTGCGCCGCAGCGAGTCGGCGATCGGCTCCAGGTCGAGCGGCACGAGCGTGCGCGGGTCCATGACCTCGGCCTCGATGCCCTCCGTGGACAGCCGGTCGGCGGCCTCCAGCGCATCGCCCACCAGCCGGCCGAGGGCGACGATTGTCACGTCAGAGCCGCGGCGCAGGATGTGCGCACGCCCGATCGGGATCGACTCGCGGTCGTCGGGATCCTCGGGCGCCTCCTCGCGACGGAAGTACAGCGACTTGTTCTCGACGAACACGACCGGGTTGGGGTCGGCGATCGCGGAGGCCAACAGCCCGGCCGCGTCGGCGGCGCTTGAGGGCATCACGACCTTGAGTCCGGGCACGTGCGTCAGCCACGCCTCCAGGCTCTGGGAGTGCTGGGCGGCGGCGCGCCCGCCCGAGCCGCCCTGCGTGCGCAGCACGAGGGGCACCGACAGCTGACCGCCGGACATGAAGTGCGCCTTGGCGGCCTGGTTGACGAGCTGGTCCAGGGCGAGGGTGACGAAGTCGATGAACATGATCTCCACCACCGGGCGCCAGCCCGCCTGAGCGGCCCCGATCGCCACGCCGCACACCGCGCCCTCGCTGATCGGCGTGTTGAGCACCCGATCGCGCCCGAACTCCTCCGACAGCCCCAGCGTGGCCTGGTAGGGACCCCCCTCGGCGACGTCCTCGCCGAGCACGATCACTCGCTCGTCGGCGCGCATCGCCCGCGCCAGCGCCCCGTTGATCTCCTTGACGAACGTGGTCTGCGCCATCGCCGTCAGGCCTCGGTGGCCGCGTAGACCAGCTCGGCAGCCTCGCGCTCGGAGAGCGGCGGGCTGTCACGGCCGAAGGCCACGGCGTCCTCCACCTCGGCACAGGCATCGTCGGCGATCGCCTTGGCGTCGTCGCGGCGCAGCCAGCGCCGTTTGACCGCTAGGCGCTCGAGGCCGACGATCGGGTCGAGCTTGGCCCACTCGGAGTCGGCCAGAGCCTCGCGATAGGCCTGTGGGTCGCCCTCGTAGTGGCCGCGGAAGCGGTGCGTGCTGCACTCCATGAGCAGCGGCCCCTGACCGTCGCGAGCCCGTTGCACGAATTCTCCGGCGGTGCTGTACAGCGCTCCCACGTCCGAGCCGTCCACGATCCGGCGCTCGAACCCGTAGGGCGCCACCACGTCGCACACCGACTCCACCCGGGTGTGGGCCGAGCGCGGCGTGAACTCGGCCATCCCGTTGTTCTCGCAGACAAAGACGAGCGGCAGCTCCCACAGGGCGGCCAGGTTGACGGTCTCGTGGAAGTGGCCGGCCTGAACGGCGCCGTCGCCGAAGAACACCACGGTCACGCGGTCAGAGCCGCTGAGCTTGGTGCTCAGCGCGTCGCCGGCCGCCATCGGCAGGTTGCCGCCCACCACGCCGGTGGCCCCCATCAGCCCGTGCGCGGTGTCGACCAGGTGCATCGAGCCGCCCAGCCCGCGGCACAGCCCGTCGGCGCGGCCCATCAGCTCGGCCATCGTCTCCTTCATGGGGGCGCCCTTGGCCAGCGCGTGGCCATGCGCACGGTGGCCGCTGTAGACGGCGTCGTCGTCGCCCAGGTGGGCGCACACGCCGGCCGCCACGCCCTCGGAGCCGATGCTGAGGTGGATCAGCCCGTGGACCTGCAACGTGCGGTAGAGCTGGGCGACGCGCTCCTCGAAGCAGCGGATGCGCCACATCGTCTCAAGCAGTGCCCGTGCCGCACTCTTGTCGAGCGCGGCTGCGGGCGCGCGGGAACCGCGGGCCATGGGGGTGCGGCTAAACCGTGACCGGCGCGGTGCCCAGGACCTCGCGGACGGCTCCGGCGATCTTGTTCTCGTCGGGCAGCACGTAGGCCTCCATCGGCTCGCTGTAGGGGACGGTGGCGTCCAGCGCGGTCACCTGCTTGATCGGCGCCTTGAGCGACGAGAAGCCATGCTCGGCGATCTCGCCGGCGATGATGTTCGAGGAGGCGGCGTGACGCGGGGCCTGGTCGACGAGTACAGCATGCCCGGTCTTCTCCACCGAGGTGAGGATCGCCGGGATGTCGAGCGGCTGCAATGTTCGCGGGTCGACGACCTCGGCGTCGATGCCCTCGCCCGCCAACTGCTCGGCCGCCTGCAACGCCTTGCCGACCGTCCAGCCCGTGGCCACGATGGTGACATCGGCGCCCGGCCGGCGGATCGCCGCCTCGCCCAGGGGCACGAGGTACTCGCCCTCGGGCACGTCGCCGTGCTCCAGCACGAGCAGGTAGTGGATGAGGTAGAGGACGGGGTTGTCGTCGCGGATGGCCGAGGCGAACAGGCCCTTGGCGTCGGCGGCCGTCGACGGGAGCACGATCTTCAGCCCCGGGATGCCACAGAACATGTTGTAGATGGAGCCGGTGTGCTGCCCGGCCCACCCGGCGGTGAACCCGTATCCGGCCTTGAGCACCAGTGGGACCTTGACGCGCCCACCGCTCATGTAGCGCAGGCGCGGGGCCTCGTTGACGACCTGGTTCATCGCGACCAGCATGAACTCGGCCATGAGCAGCTCCACGACCGGCCGATAGCCGGCCAGCGCCGCGCCCACGGCCATGCCGATCTCGGCCGTCTCGGAGATCGGGCTCACCCGGACCCGGTCTGACCCGAAGGCCTGACGCCACTTGTCGTCCTCCGAGGGGGCGACGTCCTGGCCGTAGAAGAGGACGGTCTCGTCCCGTGCCATCTCCAGGTGGAGCGCCTCCTCGACCGCCGCGATATAGGGGATCTCACGTGCCATTTCGGCCTCCTCAGGCGTAGACGTATTTGGTGGCCGCTTCCGGCTCCGGGAACGGGCTGTCGAGCCCGAACTGGACGGCCGCCTCCATCTCGTCGCGGGCCTCCCGGGCGATCTGATCGGCGTCCTGCGTACTCAGCGTGCCCTGCTCGACGAGGCGCGCACGGAAGCGCGGCACGGGGTCGCCCCGCTTGGCGGCCTCGTACTCCCCGCGGTTGCCGAACACCGTGATCGCCTCGTGCTCGGGGTAATGGAGCGGCACGCCGGGCGGCGCGATGAGGTTGCCGTGAGCCGACAGGCGGTAGACCTTGGACTCGACCAGGGTGGGACCCTCGCCGCCCCGCGCCCGGGCCACCGCTGCGCCGACCGTCTCGTACACGGCGACGGGGTCGCCGCCGTCGACGGTGACGCCGGGCATGCTGTAGGCCGTGGCCTTGATCGACAACGGCTCGCCGGCGGCCGCGTTGGCGTCCTCCTGGTCCGAACGCGTGGCCACGTTGTAGTTGTTGTTCTCCATCACGTAGACGATCGGCAGCTTCCACAGCGAGGCGAGGTTGAGCGACTCGTGAAAGGCGCCCTGCTTGGAGGCGCCGTCGCCGAAGAAGCACAGGACGACCTGGCCCTGCTTTCGGATCTGTGCGGCGAGGGCCACGCCCGTGGCCTGGGGGATGCCCTGGCCGACGATCCCCGAGGTGCCCATGAAGCCCCGCTCGGGATCGACGAGGTGCATCGAACCGCCGTAACCGCCGCACAGCCCGTCGGCGCGGCCATAGATCTCGGCCATGATCGCCTTGGTGTCGGTGCCCAGGGCGATCGGATAGCCGTGGCAGCGATAGGTGGCCATCAGCTGGTCGGAGTCCTCAAGGGTGGCCAGCGAGCCGACGATCGAGGCCTCGGCGCCGTCGGCGAGATGGGTGTGCCCGCGGATCACGCCGGGGTGCTCCTCGAACGTCCGCTTGACGCGCTCCTCGAACTCCCGGATGCGCATCATCTGGCGCAGGATCCAGGTCAGGCGCTCGCTGTCGAGCTCCGGCATCGTCGTCTGGGTGCTGGTCAACTCAGGACTCCTCTCTATGCGGCCGCGGGCGCGAACTGCGCGGCGGTCGTCTCGTAGGCTCGCTCGAACTCCTGCTCGATCGGCAGGGCGCGCAGCGCCGCGGAGAGCACCTCCACGCCCCACGGGCCCTCGTAGCCGGCTTGGAGGCAGGCCTGGACGTAGCCGGGGATGTCGAACTCTCCTTCGCCGGGAAGGTGGCGATGGTTGACGACCTCGTCGATCGCGTCCTCCATGTCCTCGAAGCGGCCGTCCGAGAGCTCCACCCAGGACAGGTACTCCTGCGGGATCCGGCTCATTCCCTGCGGCGGGATCCCCAGCTTGCTCATGTGCCAGGTGTCGATCGCGAGGCCCCCGTTGGGGCGTGCGGCGCCCTGCACCAGCTCCAGCGCGGTGTCCAACGTGTGGACGTTGACGTCGAAGGGCATGAACTCGTAGACGATCTGCGCGTCGGTGTGGTTGGCCGCGTCATCGCACAGCGCGGCGAACTCCTCGGCCAGGCGCTCGAGCTCGCAGGGCGTGCCCGGGATGTTGCCGACCTTGATGTGGTGCGCGCCGAAGGCGGCCGCCGTGTCGAACAGCAGCCGGCGGCGCTGGTCTGACTCCGAGCGCTGAGGGGTGCCGCGCTCGGCGAAGAAGTCGGCCAGGAACTCGACCTCCAGGTGGCGAAGGCCGGCGTCGTCGAAGATCTGCTTCATCTCCGCCAGCGTTCGTGTCTGCAGCTGGTGCTCGGTGTCGGCGTGCCACAGGCCGATCCCCTTGAAGCCGACCCGCGCGGCGTGGGCGCAGCGATCGCGCCAGTCGAAGGTGCTCCACTCACGGCCGAAGTGCACTTCGACCGGTCCCGCGCTGGTCCAATAGAGGTCCAGCAGCTCAAGCTCGCCCATCGACGCTCCTTCTGCTCATGGCGGCGATTCAGGGCAACGTACCGCCACGCTCCATCGCCGTCCAGTCATCGCGCGCAGCCCTTCTTGCCGATCAGCGCGCCGGCGAGGCACGGGCGGACGATTGGGTGAAATGGCTCGATATATTGGGCCAATTTCACCCAACCGGTGCTCGGGCGACGATCCGCATTGTTCGCTGTGGCGACTAGCCGCGGCCGGCAGCCCGCCGTATTGTGCGCAGCGAAGGGATTCTTGAGAGGAGAGCTTGAGGCGTGACGCCCGACCACGATCTGTCGTTCCCCAACCCGTACTCGGTCGCCACGCCCGAGGGGTGCGAGGGCTGGGAGGAGATGTACCCCTACTACGCGCTGTTCGACGAGCGACGGCGCGAGACCGACGAGAACCGCTTCTGGTTCTGGAACTCGATGCACTTCCCTATCCCGATGCCGGCGTTCGACGTGATCTGCATCGACTCCCCGTATCAGGCGGTGGGGGCGTGGCAGAACCGGGTGTTCGCCGTCCCGCCGGCGATGGGGATCGACTACCGGGCGGTCAACGGCTACATCTACATCTCCGGCAACCCCGTCACCGATCCCGACAAGATCGCCGAGCGGGCGGGCTTCTTCGAGAAGCGCGCCGCCTACTACTACGAGAACTGGTCCGAGCTCTACGAGAAGTGGCGCACCAAGATGGAGGCGCTGATCGCCGAGCTGGGAGAGCTGCAGGTTCCCGAGCTGCCCGAGTACGAGCCCGACGAGGTGGCCTTCGGCGAGGACCGCAACACGGCGGTCTACGAGGTGCTGGACGCCTACGGACGCTGCCTGCGGCTGGGCGATCTGATGTGGCAGCACCACTTCGAGTTCCTGCTGCTGGGGTACGGCGCCTACTCCACGTTCGCAGACCTGTGCAAGTCAGAGCTTCCCGACATCCCCGATCAGCACATCGCGCAGATGGTGGCCGGCATCGACGTCCTGTTGTTCCGCCCCGACGCCGAGCTGCGCCGCCTGGCCGCGCTGGCGATCGAGACAGAGGTCGACGGCGCGTTCGTGGAGGGCCGCACACCCGCCGAGATCGATGCCGAGCTCGCCGAGTCGGAGGCGGGGCGGTCCTGGTTGGAGGAGCTGGAGCGCGTCAAGGACCCGTGGTTCAACATGGCCACCGGCGACGGCCTGACCCACTACTACCGCAGTTGGCTCGACGATCCGAGCATCCCGTACGCGTCGTTGATCGGCCACGTGGCGGCGCAGCGCAACGGTCAGCCGGCGGAGCCGCCCACGGAGGAGATCGCGCGCGAGCGCGACCGCCTGGCCGAGGGCTATGCGGCGTTGCTGCCCGACGAAACGCGCGGTGCCTGGAACGATCTGCTGGCGCTCTCGCGGACGGTGTTCCCCTACGTGGAGGAGCACAAGTTCTACTGCGACTACTGGTTTCTCACGCGCTGGTGGAACAAGATCCGCGAGTTCGGGGGGCTGCTGGCCCGCCACCGCTTCCTGGACGACGGCGACGACATCTTCCACCTCTCACGCCACGAGGTCGCCTCGGCGCTGGACGAGCTGGTGCTGACCTGGGCCACCGGCGGCCAGGCGCTGGGACCGATGCACTGGCCGCCGATCGCCGCTCGGCGCAAGGAGCTGCTGGAGCGCCTGGGCCGCTGGACCCCGCCGCCGGCGCTGGGAGTCGCGCCCGAGGCGGTCAACGACCCGATGACGATCATGCTGTGGGGGGTCACCACCGAGCGGGTGCGGGAGTGGGCTCGTCAGCAGGAGGGCGGCTCCGAGCTCAAGGGCGCCGCCGCCTCGCCCGGCGTGGTGGAGGGGCCCGCGCGGGTCGTGCGGTCGGTTACCGAGCTGGCCGACGTGCGCGACGGCGAGATCCTGGTGTGCGGCGCGACCTCGCCCGCCTGGGCGCCGATCTTCAACAAGATCAAGGCCACGGTCACCGACGTCGGTGGCGTGATGTCGCACGCGGCGATCGTGTGCCGCGAGTACGGCCTGCCCGCCGTGGTCGGCACGGGGCGGGCGACGTCGGAGATCCGCACCGGACAGGCGATCCGCGTTGACGGCTCCACCGGGGTGGTCACGCTGCTGCAGGACGAGTGATGGGCGCCGGCCACCTCCGTGCGCTCGGCGATCTGCGCGCCGCCGACGGCGGTGCCTTCGGCGGCAAGAGCGCCGGCCTGGGCGAGCTGCTCGGAGCCGGCATTCCGGTCCCGCCGGGGTTCGCGCTGCCGGCCGCGGCGTTCACGGAGTTCGTCGCCGGTGCCGGGCTGGAGGACGTGATCGCGGAGCTCCTGGCCGGCGCAGGCGAGGACGTCGACGGCCTGTACGCCGCCGCACAGCGAATCGGGGAGGTGATCGGCGCCGCCGAGATGCCTCCCGCGCTCGCCTCCGAGGTGACGGCGCGCTACACGGAGCTCGCCGGCGGCGACTCGCCCGTGGCGGTGCGCTCCAGCGCGCTGGGCGAGGACAGTGCCGAGGCGACCTTCGCCGGTCAGCAGGAGACGATCCTGTGGGTGCGTGGCGCCGACGGGGTGGTCGATGCCGTCCAGGCCTGCTGGGCCAGTCTCTACAGCGCCGAGGCGATCAGCTACCGCCGCCGGCTCGGAGGCGACTCCGGCGCGCCCGCCCCGGCGATGGGGGTCACCGTGCAGCAGATGGTCGACGCCGCCGTGTCCGGCGTGATGTTCACCTGCAATCCGGTGAGCGGCGACCGCAGCATGGTGGCGATCAACGCGGGCTGGGGGCTGGGCCTGGCCGTCGTCGGCGGTGAGGTCACCCCGGATGACCACCTGGTCTCCAAGATCACCGGCGAGGTGGTGCGCGAGACGATCGCCGACAAGCAGGTCCAATACGTGCCGGCGCCCGGTGGCCACGGCACGGAGCGCGTCGCGGTCGACGACGAGTGGCGGCGAAAGCGCTGCCTGGACGAGCCGGCCCTGGCCGCTCTGGTCGAGCTCGCGCGTCGTGTGGAGGGCCACTTCGGCTCATCCCAGGACGTCGAGTGGGCCGTCGACGCGGACGGGGAGCTGTTCGTGCTGCAGTCGCGGCCGGTCACCGGGCTTCACGAGCGCCCCGCCGCACCCCGGCCGTCCTCTGCGATGGCGTTGGTGATGGGCACGTTCGGCGCCGACCGGCAGAAGGGCTGATGGGCCTCACCAATGACGACGTCCGGGAGATTTTGCGGATCGTCGACGAATCCGATGTCGACGAGCTGCGGATCGAGACCGACGGATTCTCGCTCCATGTGCTGCGAAGGGCGGCGGGCGGCGGTGTCAGCGCCGAGCCTCTTGAACAGCCTCGAGGAGCCCCGGCGCCGACACCCCCGCTCGCCGCGCCTGAGCCCGACCTCGCTCGACAGCCATCCGACCCCGGGACCGTCGTGGTCCCGTCGCCGATGCTGGGGACCTTCTACCGCGCGGAGGCGCCCGGGTCGGCGCCGTTCGTGGAGGTGGGATCGACGGTGGATCCCGACAGCACGGTGTGCATCATCGAGGTGATGAAGATGATGAACTCGGTTGCCGCCGGGATCTCCGGGACGGTCGTCGAGGTATGCGCGGACAACGGCGAGCTGGTCGAGTACGGCGAGCCGCTGATCCGGGTCCGCTCGGCGTGAGGCGCGTGATGATCCCCAACCGCGGCGAGGTCGCCGTGCGGATCGTGTACGCCTGCCGGGAGCTTGACCTGGAGTGCGTGGTCGGGGCCTCGGAGGCCGATCTCGACGGGATGGCCGCCCGGCTGGCCGACCGGGCGGTGTGCCTGGGCCCGGCCCCCGCTCGCGACAGCTACCTGCGCCCCGAGGTCGTCGTGCAGGCCGCCGTCGGCACGGGCTGCGATGCGATCCACCCCGGCTACGGCTTCCTCTCCGAGAGCCCGCGACTGGCGGCGCTGGCGCGCGAGGCCGGGCTGACCTTCGTGGGCCCGTCGGTGGAGACGATCGAGCTGGCCGGCGACAAGCTGGCGGCCCGGGCGGCGGCGCGGCGCGCCGGTGTTCCGGTTCTGCCGGGGGGCGAGGCGCCATCGCCGGAGCGCGCCCGCGAGCTGGCCGCCGAGATCGGCTACCCGCTGCTGGTCAAGGCGGCCGGCGGCGGGGGAGGGCGAGGGATCAAGCGCGTCGACGACGCGGCCCAGTTGGACGAGCTGCTGTCACTGGCGCGCCGCGAGGCGGGGTCGGCGTTCGCCGACGACCGCGTCTACCTGGAGCGCCTGGTGAGCCCGGCTCGCCACGTCGAGGTGCAGATCGCGGGCGACGAGCACGGCGCCCTTGTCCACCTCGGCGAGCGCGACTGCTCGGTGCAGCGTCGCTATCAGAAGGTGGTGGAGGAGGCGCCCGCGCCCGCGCTGGCGCCGGAGACGCGGGCGACGTTGCTGGACTCCGCCATCGCGCTCGCCGGGGAGCTCGGATATCGCAACCTGGGGACCGTGGAGTTCGTCGTCGATCCCGACACGGGAGAGCCGTTCTTCCTCGAGGTCAACTGCCGGATCCAGGTCGAGCATCCGGTCACCGAGGCCGTCTGCGGCCGGGACCTGGTGGTCATGCAATTACGGATCGCCGATCGGCGGCCGCTGGGCTTCTCCCAGGACGAGGTCCGCTTCTCCGGGCACGCGGTCGAGTGCCGCCTGAACGCCGAGGACCCCACGCGCGGCTTCGCCCCGTCGCCGGGGATCCTGGAGATCTTCGCGTTGCCCGAGCGGCACGGGCTGCGGGTCGACACGCACTGTGGCGCCGGAGCGGCCGTGCCTCCCTATTACGACTCGCTGCTGGCCAAGCTGATCGCCCACGGCGAGGATCGAGGCCGGGCGATCGACATCCTGATCGACGCGCTGGAGGATACCGATGTGGAGGGCGTGGAGACCAACCGCACGCTGCTCATCAGCGTGCTCGGCCACCCGGACTTCCAGGCGGTCCGCGTGACCACCGATTGGCTGGAGCGGACGCTCTAGCTAGTGGCCCGATGAGCCGAGAGATCCAGTTCATCGACACCACCACGCGCGACGGCAACCAGAGCCTGTGGGGCGCCACCGGCCTGACCACCCCGGATGTGCTGGCGATCGCGCCCGTGCTGGACGAGGTCGGCTACCACGCCCTGGACTTCACCTCCAGCACCCACATGGCGGTCTCGGTGCGCTTCCACCAGGAGGACCCGTGGGAGCGGATCCGCCGTGTCAGCGCGGCGATGCCCGATACGCCGCTGGGAATGATCACGCCCGGGATGCGGTTCATCTCCTGGGTGCCCGCCGGAGCGGACGTGATGCGCCTCGCCTTCCGGCTGGTCGCTCGCAACGGGATTCGCCGGCTGAAGATCGCCGATCCCTCCAACGATCCGGCTCGGATCCGGCGGCTGGCCGCCATGGCCCGGCAGGAGGGGATCGAGGAGATCGTCATCGGGCTGACCTACTCGATCAGCGCCGTTCACACCCACGCCTATTACGCCGAGCGGGCGGCCGCGCTCGCCGACTGCGCCGACATGGACCGGATGTACCTCAAGGACCCGGGCGGGCTGCTCACCCCCGATGCGGTGCGCGAGCTGGCGCCGCCCCTGCTGGCCGCCGCCGGCGAGCGGCCGCTGGAGCTGCACAGCCACTGCACGATCGGACTGGCGCCACTGGTCTACGTGGAGGGGGTGCAGGCCGGCTTCGGGGTGGTCCACACCGCCTCGGGTCCGCTGGCGCGCGGCACCTCGCAGCCGGAGGTGGTCTCCACGGCGCACAACCTGGAGGCCTCCGGCTACGCGCACGGGCTGGACCTGGAGCGCCAGGCGGTCGTCTCGGAGCACTTTGACGAGATCGCCCGGGCCAAGGGCCTGCCGGCGGGCGCCCCGCGGGAGTTCGACGCGGCCTACTACTGCCACCAGCTGCCGGGCGGGATGGTGACCACCACCCGGCGGATGCTCCAGGAGCTCCGTCGCCCCGAGCTGTTCGATGCCGTGCTGAAGGAGGTCACGCGGGTGCGGGCCGAGATGGGATATCCGATCATCGTCACGCCCGTGTCGCAGTTCATCGCCAGCCAGGCGGCGCACAACGTGATCGACGGCGAGCGGTGGCGAAGCGTCTCGGACGAGACGGTGCGCTACTTCCTCGGCCATTACGGCGAACCGCCGGCTCCCGTCGACCAGCAGATCGCCGACCGCGTGCTCGCCCGGCCGCAGGCCGCCAAGCTCGGTGAGCTTCAGCCGCTCACCCTGGAGGGCGCGCGCGAGCGCTTCGGCCGGCGGATCTCCGAGGAGGAGCTGCTGCTGCGCCTGACGATGCCGGCCGAGCAGGTGGACGCGATGATCGCCGCCCGCGACGAGCAGGACGGGAGTGGCTGGGCGGGCGGGACCGTTTCCGCCGCCCGGCCCGGCCGCTCGCCGCTGGTCACGCTGCTGTCAGAGCTGCAGCGGCGCGAGTCGGTCACCAGCGCGGAGGTCGTCTCGGGCGAGGACCGCGTGGTGTGGCGCCGTGGTTGACCTGGGCGACGTGCGCGGGTTCGTGTTCGACATCGACGGGACGCTCCTGCACCGCGGGCCTGACGGCCGCGGCCGCCCCCAGCCGGGGGCGGTGGAGGTGCTGGCGCGCATCCGCGCCGCCGGCAAGCGGGTGGCGCTGTTCACCAACGGCAGCCACGTGCCCTCGGCGCGGATCGCCGAGGGGCTGCGCGAGAACGGCCTGCCGGTCTCAGATGACGAGCTGATCACCCCGGTCGACAGCGCGACCACCTACCTGCTCGCCCACCACCGCGACGATCCGACGCTGCTGTTCGCCTCCGAGGCCGTCCGCGAGCACATGGCCGCCCGGGGGGTGCGCCTGGCCGCCGGAGAGGACGCGAAGACCATCTTCGTGGCTCATCGCCAGCAGGTCGACATGGACGACCTGGACCGCGCGGCGCGTGCGGTCGTCGCCGGGTCCCCGCTGTACACCGGCAGCTACGTGCGCGGCTACGCCGGCGCCCACGGCATGATCTTCAGCCGCAACTCGATGATCGCCGCCGCGATCGCCAAGGTCACCGGTGCCCGCCCGCGGGTGCTGGGCAAGCCCTCGCGCCCCGCCGTTGCCGAGCTGCGCCACCGCCTCGGAATCCCCACCGCCGAGCTGGCGGTGATCGGGGACGACCTCGGCATGGACGTGGCCCTCGGCCGCATGGGCGGATCGCGCACCGTCCTGGTGCGCAGCGGGATCAGCGGCCAGATCGACCTGACGCAGGTAGCCGCTCGCCGCCGGCCCGACGCCGCGGTGGACGGCGTCGCCGACCTGCTCGACTGGATCTGACGCAGCCGCTAGCCGCCGGCCTCCACGATCGCGCGCCAGATGTTCTCGCCGTTGGCGGGCATGCCCACGTGACGGACCCCGAGGTGCGCCAACGCGTCGATCACCGCGTTGTGCACCGCAGGCGTGGCGCCGATCGTGCCCGACTCCCCGATCCCCTTGGCGCCCAGCGGGTTGACCGGCGTGGGGGTCTCCATCACGACCCGCTCGAACGACGGCATCTCCACCGCCGAGGGGATGCAGTAGGTAACGAGGTCTGAGTGCTGGGGGTTGCCCACGGAGTCGTAGCGAACCTCCTCGTAGAGCGCCTGCGCGATTCCTGCGGCCAGGCCCCCGTGCACCTGGCCCTCGGCGACCATCGGGTTGATGATCGTGCCCGCGTCGTCGCAGGCGACCATCCTCACCAGTCGCACCGAGCCGGTGTCCGCGTCGACCTCGACGACCGCGACGTGGGCGCCGAACGGGAACGTCGGCTGCTCGGGCTTGAAGTCGGTCTCCGCGCTCAGCTCTGCCAGCCGGCCGTCGGACTGCAGCCGGTCGGCTAGCTCGGCCCAGGCGAGCGCCGGCTCGGGCCCGCCGGTGACATGGAAGCTCCCCGAGTCGAGGTCAAGCACCATGTCCTCGGGGCTGGCCTCCAGCGCGTCGGCGGCCAGCTGCTTGGCACGCTCCACCAGGATCTCGGATGCCTGGCCGGCGGCGGCGCCGCCGATCTGGGTCGACTTGGAGCCGTAGGTGCCGGTGCCGCGCGGCACCCGGTCGGTGTCGCCGGCGATCACCTGGATCTTCTCCGCGTCCAGTCCGGTCCGCTGGGAGACGATCTGGGCGAACGTCGTCTCGTGGCCCTGGCCGTGGGAGAACGAGCCCGTGCGCACGATCGCTCCGCCGTCCTCGGTGATCTCCACGGCGCCGAACTCGCCCTCGCCGATCCCGTTGGTGATCTCCACGTACACGCTCAGCCCGATGCCCAGCAGCGTGCGCGAGCCGTCGGCCCGGCGCTGCTTCTGCTGGCGGCGCAGATCCTCGTAGCCGGCCTGCTCCAGCGCCCGCTCCAGGGCCCCGGCGTAGTCGCCGACGTCGTACTTGGTGCCGGCGGCGGTGGTGAACGGGAACGCGTCGGCGGCGATGAAGTTGCGCCGCCGGAGCTCGGCGGGATCCAGCCCGGCCTCGGCGGCGAACATGTCGATCGCCCGCTCGATCATCTGACTGGCCTCCGGCCGCCCGGCGCCGCGCACCGGCCCCGTGGGGGTGGTGTTGGAGACCACCGCGGTGATGTCGACCTCGATCTTCGGGATGTCGTAGACGCCGCTGGACATCATCTGGGTGAGGACGGCCAGGAACGCGCCGAGGCCGGGATAGGCGCCCGAGTCCTGGAGGATCTTGCATCGCAGCGCCTGGAGCTTGCCGTCGGCGGTGCCGCCGAGCTCGAAGTCGATCCACTGGGCGCGGCCGTGGTGCATGGCCACCATGTGCTCGCTGCGCGTCTCGGTCCAGCGGACGGTCCGGCCGGTCTTGCGGGCCAGCCAGCCCATCAGGATGTCCTCGACGTCGATGCCCTTGCCGCCGAAGCCGCCGCCGACGTCGGGCGCGATCACGCGAACCTGCTCGGGCTCGAGGCCCAGTGCCTGTCCGAGTACCGCCTTGTCCTGATGCGGGGTCTGGGTGGAGAGCCAGATCGTGAGCTTGCCGTCCTGAAACTCGGCGACCGTCGCGCGCGGCTCGATCGGGAGGGCGAGCAGACGCGGGCTCTCGTTGGATCCGGAGATGACGATCTCGCAATCGGCCAGCAGCCCGTCGTCGGGATCCTGCGCGGGGATCCGCAGGCAGGTGTTGGACTCGGCGGGGCCGAACAGCAGCACCTCGTCGGTGGCTGCCTTGCG
Organism: Solirubrobacteraceae bacterium; assembly: GCA_017882405.1. Next base: position 41,278 of record JADGPO010000114.1, read on the forward strand.
GACGTCGGTCACGACGGGCAGCGATTCGTACTCCACGAACACCATCTCGGCGGCGTCGACCGACGCGTCGCGGGACTCGGCCAGCACGACGGCCACGATCTCGCCGGCGAAGCGCACCTTGTCGGAGGCGATCGCCGGCCGGTACATGCTCTCGTGGACCTGCAGCATCGGCGGGGGAGGACTGGGCGGTAGGCCGATATCGTCAGCGGTGAACACCTGCACGCCGGGCAGCGCGCGGGCCTCGCCGGCGTCGATCGAGGTGATCCGGCCGTGGGCCACGTGAGAGCGCACGAACGTCACGAACAGCGCGTCCTGCGCGCGCTGGTCGTCGACGTAGCGCCCCTGTCCGAGGAGAAAGCGTGGGTCCTCGCGGCGGCGAATCCTCTGTCCGATTCCGGTGGGCATGGGCGGACGTCCTTTCCTAGGGGTCGACGAACTCGGCCGGTTGATGGGAGAAGCCGGCCGCCGCGGCGGCCAGCTGGTTGGGCGAGCCGATCAGGCCCAGCTGGAGCTCGGCCTCCAGCGCGAGGGTGTCCTGCGCAGCCGCGGTCCAGGACTCGTCGAGCAGCCGCTTGGCGCCGCGGACGGCGTCCGGGGAGCGGGCGGCGATCTCGTCCGCGAGCTCGCGGGCGGCCGCGAGCGGATCCTCGCTCACCCGCGTCACCACCCCCAGCCGCTGGGCCTCGGCGCCGTCGAACACGCGGCCGGTGAAGGTCAGCTCCTTGGCCACGTCGATCCCGACCAGCCGCGGTAGCGCGCGGGTGATCGACATGTCGGGGATCAGGCCCCATTTGACCTCCATCACCGACAGGCGGGCGTCCGGGGCGGCGATCCGGATGTCGGCGCCGAGCGCGATCTGCAGCCCGCCGCCGAAGCAGTTGCCGTGCAGGGCGGCGATCACCGGCATCGGCAGGGTTCTCCAGTCGTGGGCCGAGCGCTGAAAGTAGTTGGGCACCTCGTCGCGGATCCGGTCGGTCAGGCCCGCCGGGCCGCCGCCGGACTGCATGATGCTCACGACATCCAGGCCCGAGCAGAAGCTGGGCCCGTCGCCGTGCAGGACCACTGCGCGTACCCCCGGCTCAGAGCGGAGCCGCTCGGCGGCGGCGATGATCTGATCGAACATCGCCACGTCCAGCGCGTTGTGCTTTTCGGGACGCGTGAGCGTGACCACGGCGACGTGGTCGGAGATTTCGATCCGGACACGCTCGGGCTCGGTCATGGTGCGGACACTAAACGTCTGCGACCTCGACGGCGTCGCCGACCCGCACGACGCCGCCCTGCAGGACCTCACCGTAGATCCCGAAGGGCAGCGGCTCGGTGCTCTGCATCTCGCCGCGGTAATCGCGCAGGATGTCCAGCGTCGGCAGATCGACGTCGCCGGTCTCGGCGTTGCGCGACGTGACCAGGCAGCGTCCGATGTTCCCGCGCATCCGCAACGTCGCCTCGCCGACCCGCACCCGGCGCCCGATCCAGCCGTCCTCCGCGTGAGCGGATACACCGTCGACCTCGATCAGCATCCGAAAGCGCCGCGTGTCGACCGCGTCGCGCTCGGCGACCTCGGCGAGCCGGTGCAGCGATGAACGGGAGATGATCGAGGTCGCCCCCGCGCGGCCGCGGTCGGCCCCGATCTCCGGAGCGACCAGCGCCAACGGCTGGTCGAAGTGCGCCGACAACGCCGCCGACCAGGGGCCGTGCAGCTCCCGTGCCGGGCGCTGGCGGGAGAGGAACCGCGTCTGCAGGACCTCGCCGTACTCCACGGTGCCCGCCACGCGCACGCCGTCGGGGAAGCGCAGCTCGAGCGTGCCGGCGTCGGGGTCGTAGCGGGGCACGATCGCGTGCAGCTCGCCCAGCCGCTTGGCGTTGACCATCGAGCCGCGTTCGTCGATCAGGTAGAAGGCGCGGTTGCCGCGGGCGCCCCGCTCGTCCAGCTCGATCGTCTCGACGGACTCCAAACGCATGCCCTTGACCGGTGTCGTCGCCAGCGCGCAGACGGTGATGGCCGTCATGCCGCGGCCTGCTCGGCCCAGTCGCGGTACAGCTCCCAATAGCGGCCGCCCATGTCCAGCAGCTCCTGGTGGGTGCCCTGCTCGACGATCTCGCCGTACTCCATGACGAGGATCCGGGCGGCGTTGCGGATCGTCGACAGCCGGTGGGCGATCACGATCGAGGTGCGGCCGGCGACCAGCCGGCGCAGCCCCTCCTCGATCAGACTCTCGGTGTGCACATCGACGTTGGCGGTGGCCTCGTCGAGCACCAGGATCCGCGGGTCGGCGACCAGGGCGCGGGCGAAGGCCACCAGCTGGCGCTGACCGGCCGACAGCTGGACCCCGCGCTCGCCGACCTGGGTGTCGTAGCCGTGCTCGAGCGCCATGATGAAGTCGTCGGCGCCGACGGCGCGGGCTGCCTCACGGACCTGGCTGTCGGTGGCGTCGCGGCGGCCGAAGGAGAGGTTCTCCCGGACGGTGCCGCTGAACAGGAAGCCCTCCTGCGGCACCATGCCCATCTGCGAGCGAAGCGATTGTGCGGTCACCGAGCGCAGGTCGTGGCCGTCGACGAGCACCGCTCCCTCCGTCGGGTCATAGAAGCGCGCCACCAGCTTGGCGAACGTCGACTTGCCCGCGCCGGTCTCACCGACCAGGGCGATCGTCTGCCCGGGGACGATGTGCAGGTCGATGTCGCGCAATGCCCAGGCGCCGTCAGGGTCGGACCCGTACTGGAACGAGACGCCGCGGAACTCCAGCTCGCCGGCGATCCGCGGCAGCTCGACGGCGTCCGGGGCGTCGACGAGCTCCGGCTGCTCGTCGAGCAGGCCGAAGATCTTGTCCAGCGCCGCCATCCCCGACTGGTAGGTCGTGTAGAGCTGGGAGAGCTGCTGGATCGGATCGAAGAAGTTGTTCAGGGCGGCGATGAAGGCGAACACCACGCCCGTCGAGGTGTGGCCGTTGATCGCCTCCAGCCCGCCGACAAGCAGGATCTCGACCGTCACGAGCGCCGACAGCAGCTCCACCGCCGGGAAGTAGGCGGCGTTGAGCTTGACCGTCACCATGTTCGCCTCGCGGTTGTCCTCGTTGAGCTTGCCGAACTCGTCGATGTGACGCTGCTCCTGCCCGAACGATCGCACCACCCGGATCCCCGAGAGCGTCTCGGCGAGGTAGGCGGTGATGGTGGCGATCTTCTCGCGCGTGAAGCGGTAGGCGTCGGCCGAGGCGATCCGGAAGACGAGCGCGCCGACGAACAGGACGGGCAGCGCCAGGAACGTCAGCAGCGCCAGGTGGAAGTCGAGCACGAGCAGGATGGCCACCACACCGAAGAGCGTCAGGCTCGACTGGATCAGCGTGGCCAGCCCGTCCTCCACGAGCTGGTCCAGGGCCTCAACGTCGTTGGTCATGCGGCTGATCAGCCAGCCGGCGCGGTTGCGCGAGTAGAAGCCGATCGAAAGCGACTGCAGGTGGGCGAACAGCTTCAGCCGCAGGTCACGCAGCGCCCGCTGGCCGACCCAGCCCACCAGATAGGTCTGCGCGTACGTGCACAGGCCGTACACGACGGCCGAGATCAGGAACACGACCACCACGACGTCCAGCACACCCGTGTCGTGGTGGCGAATGCCCTGGTCGATGGCCACCTTGGCCAGCGGCGCGGGAGCTAGTGCGGCGGCGGTCGCCAGCACCAGCGAGGCGAACATCGCCAGCACCCGCCAGCGGTACGGCGCCAGGATCTCGGCCAGGCCGCGCAACTTGCGCCCGCGTCCGCCGGTCTGGCGCAGGCGCCGCCGCAGTTCGGAATAGGAGAGCACGCTCACAGGAGGGCGGGTGGGACGAGTTCAGGCGTCTTGCGCGTGAGGAAGACCTGGTCGGGGAGACCTTGGGCGACGATCTCGCGATACAGCTCGGAGCTCTGCAGCAGCTCATCGTGCGAGCCGTCGGCGACCACCCGGCCGGCCTCCAGCACCACGATCCGGTCGGCCAGCGCGATCGTGGACAGGCGGTGGGCGATCACGAACGTGGTGCGATCGACCATCACCTCCTGGAGCGCATTCTTTATTTCAGACTCTGTGGAAGCATCCACGGACGAGGTGGCGTCGTCGAGCACCAGGATCCGCGGCTCGGCGAGGATCGCCCGGGCGATGGCGATCCGCTGGCGCTGGCCCCCGGACAAGGTGAGTCCGCGCTCGCCGATCATCGTGTCGTAGCCCTTGGGCAGGCGCTCGACGAAGCCGTCGGCCTGCGCGGCGACGGCGGCGCGCTGCACCTCCTCGCGGCTGGCGTCGCCGCGGGCGTAGGCGATGTTGTCGTGCACAGTGGCCGAGAACAGGAAGGGATCGTCGGTGACCACGGCCAGCTCGCGCCGCAGGCTGTCCAGCTGCACCGAGCGCACGTCGGCGCCGTCGATGAGGACAGCCCCGGTGCTCACCTCGTACAGCCGCGGCAGCAGCGACACCAGCGCCGACTTACCCGAGCCCATGGCGCCGACGAGGGCGACCGTCTGGCCGGCGGGCACATCGAGGTTGACATCCGACAGCGCCGGGGTGATGCCGCCCTCGAAGGTCAGCCCGACGCCTTCAAAGCGCACGTGCCCGTTACCCTGGGGCAGCGGCGGCGCGTCGGGCGCGTTGACGATCGTCGGCTCGCGGTCGAGGATCTGGAAGATCCGCGCTCCCGAGGCGGTCGAGCGCTGGGCGGCGCCGAGCATGTAGCCGAGCGTGCGCATCGGCGAGATCAGGATCAGCAGGTAGGCGTAGAAAGCGGTGAACGCGCCGACCGAGAGCGTGCCGTGGATCACCTGGCGCCCGCCGAAGAGCAGGATCGCCGCCAAGCCCAGATTGGGTAGGAAGCTGATCATCGGCGTGTAGAACGCCTGGATGCGGGTGGCGTAGACCTGCTGCTCGAACACTCGCTCGGTGGAGTTCTCGAAGCGCTCGTACTGACGTGCCTCCTGCGCGAAGGCCTTGACCACCCGGACGCCGGAGACGTTCTCCTCGGTGTCGGCGGTCAGCTCGGCGATCCGCTGCTGGGCCTCCTGCATCGCCGGCTTTGACTTGTGGCCGTAGCGGTGGGCGATCAGCACCACGAAGGGGACGGGCGCCAGCGAGATCGCCGCCAGCCCCGGTTGCAGCGCGAACATCGCCACCGCCGCCAGCAGGATCGTGACCAGCGACTGGGCGATGAAGATCAGCCCGTAGCCGAGGAAGAAGCGCACCGACTGCAGGTCGACGGTGGCCCGCGACAGCAGCTGGCCGGTCTGCTGGCGGTCGAAGAACGACAGCTCGAGGCGCTGCATGTGGTTGTACAGCGCCGTGCGCAGATCCATCTCCACGCCCAGTGACACCTGGCCCGCGACCAGCCTGCGCAGCACGCTGAGCACCAGCCGGATGAGTCCGGCGCCCAAGATGGCCAGTGCCAGCAGCAGCAGCTCGTGGTGATGGCGGGCGCGGACCGCGTTGATCGCCAGGCCGGTCAGGTAGGGGATCAGGACGGTGCCGGCGAGCGCTCCTCCGGCGAGCACGAACGACCAGATGACCCCACGTCGGTAGGGTCCGAGGAAGCCGAGCAGTCGCCGAAAAGTGGACACTTCAGAAAGTATAGTTGGGTTCCGCTTACTCCTTTGGACCGCCGCCGGCCCCGACCGCCACCACCCCCGAGGAGGAGCCGGCCACATGACCACCGTCCGGGAAGCCACGTTCGAGCTGTTCCGCGCCCACGGGATGACGACGATCTTCGGCAATCCCGGCTCGACCGAGCTTCCGATGCTCGCCGACTTCCCGGAGGACTTCAGCTACGTCCTCGGCCTGCAGGAGCTCGTCGTCGTGGGCATGGCCGACGGCTACGCCCAGGCCACCGGGCGCCCCGCGCACGTCAACCTGCACACCGCCCCGGGGGTGGGGAACGCCATCGGCGGGATCTTCAACGCCCACGCCAACAAGTCCCCGTTGGTGATCACTGCCGGCCAGCAGGTGCGCGCCCAGATCACGATCGAGGCCAACCTGACCAACCGCGATGCGATCGTCACGCCCAGGCCCTACGTCAAGTACAGCCACGAGCCGCCGCGCGCCCAGGACGTACCCGGCGCACTGGCCCGGGCGATCGCGCACGCCTCGCTGCCGCCGCGCGGACCCGCATTCGTGTCGATCCCGATGGACGACTGGACCCAGGAGGGCGACGCCGACCGCTCCGAGCCGGCCATCGCCCGCCGTCTCAACGGCCGCGCCGCACCTGACCCCGACGCTCTGGCGGAGCTGGCCGCCCGGCTGGGCGCCGCCGCCTCGCCCGTGCTGGTCGCCGGCCCCGACGTCGATGCCTCCGGCGGCTGGGACCATGCGGTGGCGCTGGCCGAGAAGCAGCGCCTGCCGGTGTGGGCCCCGCCCGCCACCGGCGGCTCGCGGATCGGCTTCCCCGAACGCCACCCGAACTTCATGGGCGTCCTGCCGCCCGCGATCGGGCCGCTGGCGGAGGTGCTCAAGGAGCACGACCTGGTGCTGGTCGTCGGCTCCTCGGTGTTCGCCTACTACCCGTACATCCCGGGGCCGCTGCTGGGCCCTGACACCGCGCTCGTCGCGATCACGTCCGATCCCGGCGACGCGGCGCGCGCGCCGATGGGCGACGCGATCGTGGGCGATGTCGGCCTCGCCCTGGAGCGCCTGGTCGAGCTGGTGCCCGAGTCCGACCGAGTGGCGCCGGCGCCCCGGCCCGAGCCCGGCGATCCTCCGGCGGCCGATCCGCCGGACCGCCTGAGCGGCTCACAGGCGATGGCGGCGCTCGCCGCCGCCTGGCCGTCGGACGGGATCGCGGTGCTGGAGGCGCCCTCGTCCACGATGTCGCTGCGCAACCGGCTGCGGCTGTCATCGCCGGGCAGCTACTACTTCGGCGCCAGCGGCGGCCTCGGGTTCGGGATAGCGGCGGCCGTGGGGGTGCAGCTGGCCCAGCCCGAGCGCCCCGTGGTGTGCGTGCTCGGCGAGGGCTCGGCCCAGTACGGGATAACCGCGCTGTGGAGCGCCGTCGCCTACCGGCTGCCCGTGACCTTCCTGGTGCTGCGCAACGACGAGTACGCGATCCTCAAGTGGTTCGCGATGCTCGAGCAGGTGTCGGGTGCGCCCGGACTCGACCTGCCCGCTCTCGACGTCGCCGCCGTGGCGCGCGCCTACGGAATGGACGCTCGCGAGGTCGGCGACCCCGATGAGCTGACCGAGACCCTGCGCCAGGCGATCGCGGCCGACGACGGGCCGCGGCTGGTGCAGGTGCCGGTGGCGCCCGGTATGTGGATGGAGTAGTGGCCACGGGGGCCGGTCTGTGTGACTCCTGCCGCCACCAGCAAGTGGTGCGCAACACCCGCGGGTCGGTGTTCTCGCTGTGCCGGCGCTCGCGCGACGAGCCCGAGCGCTATCCCCGCTACCCGCGCGTGCCGGTGCTGCGGTGCCGCGGCTACGAGAAGGCGGTCACTGCGCCGGAAGCGGAGCCAGGACCATGAGGCTGGAGCCGTCCTGGGCCTGCTGCAGCTGCTCGGAGAAGAGCCCCCGGGAGGTCGCCTGCGCGACCAGGTTGGCCTCGGGCGCCTTGGGCATCTGGGCCACGGTGGGCGGCTGCTGCTCGGGCAGGATCAGTTCGACCGGGTGGTCGAGCAGCGGCGCCAGCTCCTGACGCTGGAACAGCACGGCGATGTCGACCGGCTTGGCGGACGAGGAGGCGTCGCTGGTCGGAAGGGTCTTGGACAGCCTGCTGGTGGCCTGGCTGTGCCCGGGCGGCAGCACGGCGAGGACGTTGTCGGTGCCGCCGAGGTACTTGAACGTGTACAGGGCGAGCTCCAGAGCCTCGCGTCGCAGCAGCAGCAGGCGGTCGGTCGACGGCGCGCCGGTGCCGATCGAGCAGTTCTTGCCGCCGATCCCGCACAGGTTGTAGGCGACCGTGTTGCCGCCCAGCAGCCGCACCTGACTGGAGGCGGCGTTGGGGCGCACCGCCACCTGCAGCCCACTCTGGGCGCTGGCGCTCGTCCCGTTGGCCTGCGCCTGGCCCGCCGCCTGCTGGGCCGCCGAGCTCTCCAGGTTGACGACGGTGACCACGTCCAGCTGATCGGCCGCCGAGATCCGGTAGTTGGGGGCGAGGTAGTCGGCGATCTCGCGCGCGCCCTGGGAGCCCTTGTCGGTCGGCTTCCACAGCGACCAGGGGAGCGTCGACTGCGATCCGCCGCGACCCTGCGAGGCGATCACCACCGCGGCGATCACCGCCGCCACGGCCAGCCCGCCCAGGATCACGATCGCCGCGCGAAAGCGGGGGGTGTGGGGGGAGCGGGCCGCACCTGCCCAGCGGCGGCGGGAGGACTTGGAGTGCTGCGCGGCCGCGGCCGCCGGTTGCTCGGTGGCCTGGGGGATCGCGGGAGCGTCGTTCATACCGTGGGCCAGGTGGCCGGGTCCGTCAGGTCGAGCGCCGGGCGCCGAAGGTCCACCGAGTTCAGCAGCTCGCCGACCTCGTCACCGTAGATCTCCTTGCGCTCCACGAGGGCCTCGGCGATCTTCTCCAGCCCCTCGCGGTTGGCGTCCATCAACGCGTACGCGGTGATGTACGCCTGACCGAGGACCTGTGCGGCGGCCCGCTTCTTGTCCGGGCTGCCGAGCACTGCGCCGATCGGGTTGTCGCCCAGCAGGCCTGGGCTGCCGGCGCGGTTCATGATCGTCGAGCCGATCCGCTCCAGGCGCCTGAGCACCGCTTCGTGCTGTTCGTCCAGCTCCAGGCTGCCGCCGAGGTGCACGGGCTCGGGACCCATCGCCCACATGCCGACCATCGCGGCGGCCGTGGCAGTTGCCGACTGGACGTCTCCGCCCACGCCCTGGGAGTTCTCGCCGTAGAAGACGTGCTCGGCGGCCATCGCCCCCAACGTCATCACCAACTCACCCATCACGCGGCCGCGAAAATGCGAGAAACGCTCGTCCTTCTCCATGCTCTGGTAGTGACCGAGGGACCCGCCGCGCTTGCGAATCGACAGGCGGGTGGAGAGCACGTCCTTCTCCAGGAAGATGTGACCGGCGGCGGCGTGCCCGGCCTCGTGGATGGCGACCGCGCGCGTCTCCTCCTGGATGTACTCGATGTTCTGCGCGGTGCCCGTCTCCACCGTGGTCATCGCCTCGACGATGTCCTCCCAGGCGAAGCGGCGCCGGCCCTCGGTGTGGGCGATCGTCAGCGCCATCGAGCAGCACTGCTCGATCATCGACGGCGAGTAGCCGTTGGTGATCCGCGCCAGCTCGTCGCGCCGGCGGTCGGTGTCGAGATCGGGCTCGTGGTCGACCTTGGCCAGGTACAGGTCGAGGATGTCCAGCCGGTCGTCCTTGGTGGGCGTGCGAAACCAGATGTGGCGGCCCATCCGGCCGGGGCGGGTGAGCGCCGGATCGAGCACGCTGATCGGCACGTTGCAGGCGCCGATGAAGTAGATCTGCTCCTGGCGCGGCTTGGGCGTGCGCAGACGCAGGCGCAGCTTGCCGATCCGATGCGGAATGAAGAACATCGCGTCCATGAACGTGTTGACGCGGTTGGTGATCACCTTGCGCATCAGCGGCGGCTCGTCGATGCCGTCCATGACGATCAGCAGCTGGTTCAGCGCCATCCCGCCGCCCATCCCGCCGCCCATCCCGAAGCCCGGGTAGAGGCGCTGGATCCGCTCGGTCGCCCGGGCTGTGAACGTCCCGTAGCCGGTCGCCGGAGACTCGGCGCGCTGGGCGAACAGCTTCTCGCGCCACGCGCGCGACTCGACGATCAGGTCGCCCGAGGAGGTCAGCGCGCCCTGCGGTCCGTAGAAGCAGAAGTCGTGGATCGAGGTGGGCTCGGAACCCATGGGTGGGTGGGATCCGAGTCCCCCCTGCAGCGCCTGGCGTCGCATCCCCACGGCGTCGATCTCGTCGATGAACACGATGCACTGATCGCCCCACTTGGCCGCCAGCTTGCGGGCCTTGCGGGCGAGGAACTGGACGGTGATCGCGTCCATGCCGATGAACATGCCGGCGAAGCCCGACCCCGGGATGGTGACGAACGGGCAGTTGAAGTTGGTGGCGATCGCCTTGGAGATCATCGTCTTGCCGGTGCCGGGCGCGCCCAGGAACAGCAGCCCGCGCTCGCGCTTGCCGCCGGCCTTCTCGAACTCCTCGCCGGACTGCCACAGCGTGATCACGCGCGTGATCTCCTCCTTGGCCTCCGCCTGGCCGCGGACGTCGTCGATCTTCACGCCCCAGCGGGCGTCGCCGGGCTCGTAGCCGCGGATCTGGCGGACCGCGAAGAACAGGAACGGTCCGAAGAAGATCGCGAAGTTCACGAAGAACAGCATTGGCAGCTGGATGAACACCAGCGCCAGCTGGGGCAGCGAGTCGGGCGGGAAGATCTGGCGCAGGCCCGAGAACGGGTCAAAGAACGACGAGCTGACGCCCGAGAATGAGAACAGCACCTGGCACAGGGCCAGCAGCGCCAGCACGGCGCCCGCGAAGATCGGCAGCCGGCGAAATGTACCTCGCCAGAACCAGTAGCGCCGCCGGGCGACGATGTCGGCCTCCTTGAGGCGCTGGTCGGCGCCGTACAGACTGGGGGAGGGGATCAGCTTGCGGGTGATCACCTCCACCAGCCCGCGGAACACGATCACCGCCACCGCGGCCACGATCAGCGCCGCCAGCAGGCTGAAGTGCTCTGAGTCGAACAGGACCAGGAAGAACGCCGGAGTGGTCAGCAGCGCGACGAACGTCGCGGCGCGCGTCAGCCGCTTCCACTCCTGAGCCAGCGCCGAGGCGTGCTCGTTGATCGGTCCCGCCATACGCGGAGTCTCTTCTGCGTACGCCATTGCTTGCGGATCAGGATCTCCAGCGCGAGCGTCTCGGGCTCGCGGGCGGTCAACCGTCGAGATTCACGGCCACGTACTTGGTCTCGAGATATTCCTCGATCCCCTCGTAGCCCCCTTCACGACCGAAGCCGGACTGCTTGACGCCGCCGAACGGCGCCTGGGCGTTGGAGACGATGCCCTGGTTGAGGCCGATCATGCCGGTCTCGAGCTTCTCGCACACGCGCAGCGCGCGCTCGAGGTCCTTGGTGAATACGTAGGCGACCAGGCCGTACTGGGTGTTGTTGGCGGCGGCGATCGCCTCATCCTCGTCGGCGAAGCCCTTGACCGGGGCCACCGGCCCGAAGATCTCCTCCTGCAGCAGTTCGGCGTCGTCGGGAATCTCGGTGAGCACGGTCGGGTTGTAGAAGTAGCCGGCGCCGTCGCGTGACTGACCGCCGACCACCGCGCGGGCACCTCGGCCGATCGCGTCCTGCACGAGGTCTGAGACCTTGGTGCGCTGGGTGTTGTCGATCAGCGGACCGACGTCGGTGTCGTCCTGCACCCCGCGACCGAGCCTCAGGGCGCCCATCTTGGCGGCTAGCTTGGAGGCGAACTCGTCGACGACCGAGCCGGCCACATGGAAGCGGTTGGCCGACGTGCAGGCCTCGCCCATATTGCGCATCTTGGCGATCATCGCCCCCTCGACTGCGGCGTCGACATCCGCATCGTCGAAGACGAGGAAGGGAGCGTTGCCGCCGAGCTCCATGCTCAGTCGCAGGAGCGTCTCGGACGCCTGGGACATGAGCTTTCGTCCGACTTCGGTCGACCCCGTGAACGACAGCTTGCGCAGGCGCGAATCGGCGATCAACGGTCCGGTCGTCTCACTCGACGACGAGGCGGTGATCAGGTTGAGCACCCCGCCCGGCAGCCCCGCCTCCTCCAGGATGCTGGCCAGCATCAGCATCGACAACGGCGTCTGTTGCGCGGGCTTGACGACCATCGTGCAGCCGGCGGCGATCGCCGGGCCGACCTTGCGCGTTCCCATCGCCATGGGGAAGTTCCAGGGGGTGATCATCAGACACGGCCCGACGGGCTGCTTCATCGTCAGCACCCGGCCGGCGCCGTTGGCCGCTACGGCATAGCGGCCGTCGATCCGCACCGCCTCCTCCGAGAACCAGCGGAAGAACTCCGCGGCGTACGCGATCTCGGCCTGCGACTCCTTGATCGTCTTGCCCATCTCCAGGGTCATAAGCACCGCCAGATCGTCCTTGCGCTCGGTGATCAGCTCGAACGCGCGGCGCAGGATCTCGCCTCGGTCGCGCGGGGCCATCGCTGCGAACTCGGGCCCGGCGTCCACGGCGGCGTCCAGCGCCGCCTTGGCGTCCTCCACGGACGCATCGGCAACGTCACACAGCGGCTCGGCCGTGGAGGGATCCTCCACCGAGAGCGTGCCCTTGGCACCGTCGCGCCATTGCCCGCCGATGTACAGCTGCTTGGGGACCCGCTCGACGACTTGCTGCTCTTGGGAGGCGGTGATTGTGCTCATGCCCTGAACCTACTACCCGCGGCCGGCCGCCGGTAAAGCGACGGCCGGCCGCGTTGCAACGTAGGGCGCTCAGGCGGCCGCGGACGTGACCGCGGCCTCCTCCAGCGCGACGCCCAGCACCTCGTCGATCGTCATCGCGAAGTGGAACGACATCTGCTCGCGGACCTCCTCGGGCACGTCGTCCAGGTCGCCGCGGTTGCGCTCGGGCAAGACCACGTCGGTCAGGCCCGCCGCGTGCGCCGCCAGAACCTTCTGCTTGAGGCCGCCGATCGGCAGCACCCGTCCCTGCAGGGTCACCTCGCCGGTCATCCCGACGGTGTGCTTGACCGGGCGGCCGCTCATCAGCGAGGTCAACGCGGTCACCATCGTGACCCCGGCGCTGGGGCCGTCCTTGGGGATCGCGCCCGCCGGCACATGGACGTGGAACGAGCGGTCCTCGAACCTGGCGGAATCGATGTCCAGATCGGCGCTGTGACCGCGGACGTAGGAGAGCGCGATCTGCGCCGACTCCTTCATCACGTCGCCCAGCTGACCGGTGAGGGTGAGCGCGGGCTTGCCCGGCATCGCCGTGGCCTCGACGAACAGCACGTCGCCGCCGGCGCCCGTGACCGCGAGTCCGGTGGCCACGCCGGGGACCGCGGTGCGAACCGCCGACTCCTGGAAATGACGCTGGCGCCCGAGAGCGTCGCGGATCGCGTCGCTGTCGATCGTCACCGGAGCCGTTGCCTTGCCCGAGGCGATCTTCGTCGCCGTCTTGCGCAGCAGCGTGCCCAGGTCGCGCTCCAGCTGGCGGACGCCGGCCTCACGCGTGTACTCGGTGGTGACGGTCTCCAGCATCTCCGTGGATATGGCGACCTCTTCGGCACGCAGTCCGTTTCGCTCCAGCTGACGCGGCCAAAGGTAACCGCGGGCGATCGCCACCTTCTCCGACGTGGTGTACCCGTCGAAACGGATCACCTCCATGCGGTCCAGCAACGGCCCAGGGATCGTGTCGGCCACGTTGGCGGTGGCGATGAACATGACCCCGCTGAGGTCCAGCTCCAGATCGAGGTAGTGGTCACGGAACGAGTGGTTCTGCGCGGGGTCCAGGACCTCCAGCAGAGCCGCCGACGGGTCGCCGCGCCAGTCGGCGCCGACCTTGTCGACCTCGTCGAGCATGATCACCGGGTTCATCGTCCCGGCGTCGCGCAGCGCACGGACCAGGCGACCCGGCAGCGCGCCGATGTAGGTGCGGCGGTGGCCGCGGATCTCGGCCTCGTCACGGACGCCGCCCAGCGACATGCGGACGAACTCGCGTCCGGTGGCACGGGCGATCGACTCGCCGATCGAGGTCTTGCCGGTGCCGGGCGGTCCGATCAGGGTGAGGATCGCGCCGGAGCGCTTGTCCTCGGTGATCCCGCGATCGACACGCAGCTTCTTGACCGCGATGTACTCGACGATCCGATC
>JADGPO010000115.1 GCA_017882405.1 Solirubrobacteraceae bacterium
CGGGGGGCGCGCCCACCAGCCGGCTGACGGAGTGCTTCTCCATGTACTCCGACATGTCGATGCGCACCATCGCGTCCTGGGTGTCGAACATGAACTCGGCCAGCGCCCGCGCCAGCTCGGTCTTGCCCACTCCGGTGGGACCGAGGAACAGGAAGGTGCCGATCGGGCGATCGGGGTCCTGGAGGCCGGCGCGCGAGCGGCGCAGCGCCGCCGAGACCGCCTCGACGGCCTCGTCCTGGCCGATCACCCGCTGGTGCAGGCGATCCTCCATGTGGACGAGCTTCTCGATCTCGCCCTCCAGCATGCGCGTCACCGGGACGCCCGTCCACTTGGCGACGATCTCGGCCACGTCCTCGGCGTCGACGACGTCCTTGAGATAGTGCGGGCCCGCGGCGCCGTCGGTCGACGCGGCCGCATCGGCCTCGGCGGACTCCGCGGCCGCGAGGGCCTTCTCCAGCTCGGGGATCGTCCCGTACTGCAGCTCGGCGGCGCGGCCCAGGTCGGACTCGCGCTGCGCGCGCTCCAGCTCGGTGCGGGCGGCCTCCAGCTTCTCCTGGACGTCGGTCACGGCGTGCAGCGACTCCTTCTCGCGCTGCCATTCGGCGTGCATCCCGTCCGAGCGCTCGCGCTCCTCGGCGAGCGCGCGCTCCAGCGACTGCCGTCGCGCCACGGTGCCGGCATCGTCATCGTCGTCGGTGCCCAGCGACTGCAGCTCGATCTCCAGCTGCATGATGTGGCGGTCGACCTCGTCGATCTCGGTCGGCTTGGAGTCGATCTCCATGCGGATTCGCGACGCCGCCTCGTCGACCAGGTCGATCGCCTTGTCAGGCAGGAAGCGGTCGGCGATGTAGCGGTGGCCGAGGGTGGCCGCAGCGACCAGCGCCGAGTCCTGGATGCGGACCTTGTGGTGCACCTGGTAGCGCTCCTTGAGCCCGCGCAGGATCGCGATCGTGTCCTGCACCGAGGGCTCGCCGACGTACACCGGCTGGAAGCGGCGCTCCAGTGCGGCGTCCTTCTCGATGGGCTTGCGGTACTCGTCCAGCGTAGTCGCGCCGACCGCCCGCAGCTCCCCGCGGGCCAGCATCGGCTTGAGCAGGTTGGCGGCGTCGACGGCGCCCTCGGCGGCGCCCGCGCCGACGATCGTGTGCAGCTCGTCGATGAACAGGATGATCGTCCCGCCCGCGTCCGCGATCTCCTTGAGCACGGCCTTCAGGCGATCCTCGAATTCACCCCGGTACTTGGAGCCGGCGATCAGCGCGCCGACGTCGAGCGAGATCACACGGCGGTCGCGCAGGCCCTCGGGCACGTCGCCGGACACGATCCGCTGGGCCAGGCCCTCGGCGATCGCCGTCTTGCCGACGCCCGGCTCGCCGATCAGCACCGGGTTGTTCTTGGTGCGGCGGGACAGAACCTGGATCACGCGGCGGATCTCGTCGTCACGCCCGATCACCGGGTCCAGCTTGCCCGCCGAGGCGGCCTCGGTCAGATCGCGCCCGTACTTCTCCAGCGCCTGGAACTTGTCCTCGGGACTCTGGTCGGTCACGCGGTGCGAGCCGCGGACCTCGGTCAGCGCCTTGAGCAGCTCCTCGCGACCGGCGCCCGCGCCGCGCAGCGCGTTGCCGGCGGGGGTGGGCGGGTTTGATCCCGCGAGCGCCAGCAGCAGGTGCTCGGTGGAGACGTACTCGTCGCTCAGGTCGCGCATCTCGGTCTCGGCGGCGCGCATGATCTGACCGAGCTCGCTCGAGCCCCCGGCCGGCTCCTCGCGGCCGCCGGCGCCGGCGCCGGTCAGCTTGGGCAGCTTGTCGAGCGCCGGACCGAGCGCGCCGCGCACGGCAGCCGGCTCGGCGCCGAGCTTGCGCAGCACCGGGACGACGACGCCGCCCTCCTGCTCGAGCAGCACGGCGAGCAGGTGCTCGGGGGTCGTCTGGGGGTTGCGACGCTCGTCGGCCAGCCGCTGCGCGGCTTGCAGCGCCTCCTGGGACTTGATCGTAAAACGGTCTGGTTGCATGGACGTTTCCTGTGAGCTAAATCTTAGTGGGTATGACTTAGATTATCACCAGGTTCAAGGGCAGCGCCGGCGCGCGTCGACGGACCGCCTGCGGCGAGGCGCCGGGCACGGCACGGTCCTCTCGACGCGTTAGCCCGTGATGCTCAGTGACCGGCCCGGCGAGCGGCGCTCGATGTTGCCGCTGGGGTCGACGACCGCCCCGTAGACGGTGGCGGTGATCCGCTCGTGGCGGTGCAGGGCGGAACGCAGCTTGCCCAGCGTCTTCTTGTCCAGGCCGATCCGGATTGTCTTGTGGCTGCTCTTCCTGAGCAGGTAGACGCTGGAGTACTGCGTCAGCCGCTGGCTTGACTTGCCCAGCTGGATCCTGGCGTAGGCGCCCATCAGGCAGCGCCCGGAGCACGAGACATCGGCCAGCAGGTGCCGGTCGCGCACGGGGTGGCGCTGGCTCGGCAGGCCGACGCCGACGGCCACCAGCTTGCTCACGATCCCGTTGGCCGCGAAGCTCAGATCGGAGAGGCTCACGCCGCCCAGTCCGCTGGCCGCGTCAAAGCCCACGGTGGCGCTGCAGCACCCCACGTTGCGGGCCCCGTTGGTGACCAGGTTGAAGAGGTCGTTGTCGCCGGTGGTCACGTCCTTGAACACCTGCGGGGAGAGCGGGGTGCGCGCGATCTTGTAGAAGAGCGGGTTGGCGAGGCCGATGTCCTGGCGTCCGCTCTTGCGCAGCGCCTCGTCGATCACCGCCAGTCCACCGGCCAGCAGTGGCGTGCCGGCGCTGGTGCCACCGAACTCTCCCCACGGACCGGCGGGAGGCGCGTCCGCGCAGTCGCCCTTGGCCGTGCAGTAGATCGCATAGCCGGGAGAGGTGTCGGCCAGCATCGCCACGTCGGGAACCACTCGGTGCTTGGCGGTGGTGAAATTGTCCTGATACCCGGGGCGCTTGAACAGGATGCTGTAGCCGCCGCCGCCCGCCCCGCTGGGACTATTCCACACGTCCTGGCTGTTGAGCGAGTTGTCAGAGTTGAGCATGAAGTTGGTTCCGCCCACGCTCGTCACCCATGGCGAGGACGCCGGGAAGCTCACCGCCTGGCGAGGCTCGGGAATCCCCTGGAGATCGAAGCAGGAGGACGAGCCGTCGTCGCCGCTGGAGGCGAGCACGGAGATCCCGCTGGCCGCCGCCATCTGGAGGGCCGATTCCACGGTGGTGATGTGGTTGCCGCCGATCGCCCGCTTGGCGTCGGCCTCGCAGCTGCCCAGCGACGCCGAGATCACGTCGGGCTTGCGGCCGCGGTTCTCCAGCGGCACCGTCAGGGCGTGCAGCACGTCGGAAGCCAGCGGGTGGGACTCGTAGACGTCGATTCCCTTCAGCCCCGGCGCGGCCGCGGTGAGGATCTCCAGGTCCAGCGTGGTCTCCCCGTTGACGGCGGCCAGCGGGCGCTTGATGCCCACGCCGTACTGCGTGACCTTGGGTACCGGCAGTCCGAAGCACGCCGCGAAGGCGCTGATGTCCGCGGCCTTGTAGCCGTTGATCTCGATCAGCGCCACCCGTTCACCGGTGCCCGTCAGGCCGGCGGCATAGAGGGGCCCGAATCCGTACGCGCCCTGATACTGGTTGGGGGTGAAGCCGTCGCTGGCCAGCCCGCCGGCGCAGCCCGACGCCGTCCCGCTGCGCGGCTGGTAGGCCGAGCCTAGGTTGGTGGCGTCGGTCGTCACCCCGTTGGCCGCGGCGAGCGGTGCCGGCTTGGGGGTCTCCGACTGGCCGGAGCTCAGCGGCCGGGTATCGAGGCCGACCACCCCGGTCACGGCACCGGCCAGGCCGTCGGGGACGTGCACCGACGACGTGGGCGCCACGAAGCGCGCCGCCGACGCGTTGTTGCTGCGGAAGTCTGCGAGATCGACGCCGAACAGCTTGTGCACGAGACCGACGCTCATCGTTGCGTCGGCGTACAGGCCGGTGCCGTCGATCTTGACCCCGGACGCACCCGTGGCGCGCAGGTAGCGAAGCACCTTCGCGCGCTCGCCGGCGGGCGCCCCGAAGCGGCGCGCCAGCGCCGGGACGGACTCGAATTGCCCGTACTCCGGGGACCCGGGGGTGCTCACGGCCGTGGCGAAGCGCGCCAACCCGGCCTTGTCGGTCTTCAGCGGCAGCACCAGCGACAGCGGCTTGCGCGCGGTGGTGGCCCCGAGCCGCGTGATCTGCGCGGTGGTGGTCGCGGCCCCGGCCCCGGGCGTCAGCACTCCCAGCGCAGCGATCAATGCCCCCAGCGCGGCAAGCCGCCCCACTCCCCAGTTCATCGCTCTCATATCGACTCCACCGATTACCGGCCGCGGATAGCCGAAGTTGCACCTCCTACCGCCCGCGGATGGTCGCACACCGCGGGGCGCAGCGGCTACGGTTGCCTTCCGAGGCGAAGCCGCTGCAGGTCGGCGCTGCGCACCAGCTCGCCGCCCCTGGCATAGGGAACGATCTCGGCGCGCAGCTCCCGGCGGAGCTTCTCCAGGCGCTCCACCTCGTCGCCCAGGTCGGCCGCACGCTTCTCCAGGACGGCCACCTTGCGACTCATCGACTCCAGCTGCTGCTCGAGCTCGAACACCCGCTCCACGCCCGCCAGGTTCATCCCCAGCTCGGCCGTCATCTCCTGGATGCGGCGCAGCCGGTCGACATCCTTGCGCGAGTACAGCCGGGTGCCCTTGGGCGACCGCTTGGGCTCAATCAGCCCGCGCGCCTCGTACATGCGCAACGTCTGCGGGTGCATCTCGGCCAGTTCGGCGGCGACGGAGATCATGAACACCCCGCGATCGGAGGAGACCTCGACCCGGGTGGTGGTGCGCACGCGCCGGGTGGGCATCACGCCGTCTCCTGCGAACCCGCCGTTGCGCCGGCGAACAGCCGCTCGCGCGGATTGCCGTTCATGACCGCCGACAGGCGGTCCACGGCCTCGGACTGCTCGGGCGACAGCGAGGCGGGCACCTCGAGCACGAAGCGGTAGTGGATGTCGCCGCGACCCTTGCCGCCCAGCCGCGCCGGGCCCTCCCCGCGCAGGCGCTGGACGATGCCGTGCTTGGTCCCGGCGGGCACGCGCAGCCGCTTGGAGCCGTTCAGCGTGGGCACCTCGATGACCGCGCCCTGCAGCGCCTCGGGAATCGTCAGCGGCACCTCGACTTCGAGGTTCTCGCCGTTTCGCTTGAACACCGGCGACACAGATACGCGTGTGATCACGAACAGGTCGCCGGGATCGGCCCCGCGCAGTCCGGGCTCGCCCTTGCCGGCCAGGCGGATGCGGCTGCCGTCGCGCACCCCGGCCGGGATGTTGACGCGCATCCGGCGCACCGAGCGCTGGGCGCCCGAGCCCTTGCACGTGGGACACGGGTCGTCGATCACCGCGCCCGAGCCGTGGCAGTTGGAGCACGGCTGCGACATCGAGAAGATGCCCTGGCTCTGGGATTCCAGGCCGCGGCCGTCGCAGACCGGGCACACGCGCGGGGTGGTGCCCGGCTTGGCGCCCGAGCCCTGGCAGGTGGGACACGGCTGGGAGGTGGGCACGGCCAGCGGCACCTGGGCGCCGTTGACGGCCTGGTCGAAGCTCAGCGAGACCTCGGTCTCCAGGTCGCGGCCCCGCGCCGGTCGCTGGCGGACACCCGCCGGCCCGCCGCCGCGGTGGGCGGGACCGTTTCCCCCTCCGAAGAGGTTGGAGAGGATGTCGCCGAAGCCGCCGCTGAACGAGCCCGGATCGAAGCCTCCCGGCATGTTGATGCCGCCGAAGGTGCCCCCGCGGTCATACGCCTTGCGCTTGTCGGCGTCGGAGAGGACGTCGTTCGCCTGTGAGATCTCCTTGAAGCGCTCCTCGGCCTTCTTTTCGTCCGGGTTGCGATCCGGGTGGTACTGACGGGCCAGCTTGCGGTAGGCCTTCTTGATCTCCTCGTCGGAGGCGTTCTTGCCAACCCCGAGGATCTTGTAGTAGTCGGGCCGGTCAGGCACGGTCGCTCACCCCGCGACGACTACGCGAGCCGGACGCACGACGCTGTCGCCGATCCGGTAGCCGCGCTGGAACACCTCGACGACGGTGCCGGGCTCGTAGCCCTCCACCGGCTGCTGGGCGACCGCCTCGTGCAGCGTCGGGTCGAACTGCTCGCCCTCGGGCGAGTAGCGCTCGATCCCGGCGCGCTGCAATGCGGCCACCACGTCGGAGTGCACGTGCTTGATGCCCGACACGAAGGCGCCGTCGTCTGGCTGGGCGGGGTCCGATTCCGGGGCGTGCTCGAGTGCGCGCTCCAGGTTGTCGACGGCGGGGAGCAGCTCCAGGGCCAGCTTGGTGGCGCCGCGCTCCTTGGCGAGCGCCGCCTCGCGCGCGGCGCGCTTGCGGTAGTTCTCGAAGTCGGCCTGGGTGCGCTGGGCCAGCTGCAGGTACTCGTCGGCCTTCTCGGCCTTGGCGGTCAGCGCCTCGAGCTCGTCGCCGGCGAGCGCGTATGCCTCCGCCGGCTCGGTCGGGACGTCCTGGTCGCCGTCGGGATCCGACGGCACGTCCCTCTGACCGTCAGGGCCCGACGGCACGTCCCTCTGACCGTCAGGGCCCGACGACGCGTCCGCCCCAGGGGCGGGCGCGTCGTGACCTTCCTCGGGGCGGGCGGGTTCCGATTCATCCTGAGGCAGCTCGGCCTCAGGCGCCTCCTCAGGCGCCTTTGCGGTGGAATCCGGGTACATGCCGGGTTACTTCCCCTCGTCCACGACCTCGGCGTCGACCACGTCCTCCTCAGCGCTCGCGCCGTTGGTGGATGCGTGCCCGCCCGCCTCCCCACCGTTCGTCGGCTCGCCGGAGTCGGCGCTCGACTCGGCCGCCTGCTCCTGGGCGCGCTGGTACATCGCCTCGGAGACCTTGTGGAACGCCGACTGCAGCGCCTCGGTCTTGGCGTGGAGCTCGGCCGC
>JADGPO010000116.1 GCA_017882405.1 Solirubrobacteraceae bacterium
CGCGAGGTGCGCGACGTCCTGCGCCTCGCCCAACAGCCGATCTCGCTGGAGAAGCCGGTCGGCGAGGAGGACGACTCGGCGCTGGGAGACTTCGTCGAGGACCAGACGGCCGAGTCCCCGTTCGAGCAGGCCTCCGAGCACCTGCGGCGTGAGAACCTCCGCCGGGCGCTGGCTGCCCTGCCCGCCCGCGAGCGCGAGGTGATCGAGATGCGCTTCGGGCTGAGCGGCGCGCGACCCTTCACCCTGGAGGGGGGCGGCCGGGCGTTCAACGTCACCCGCGAGCGGATCCGCCAGATCGAGAACCACACGCTCAAGAAGCTCGAGGCGCTGCCTGAGGCCCAGCGGCTGAGAGACGCGTCTTAGCAGGGATTTTTCTGTCCGGACCAGAACGTATGTTCTGGCCATCTGTTCGTGGTGGTCGGCGACCGGCGACGCTGGCTCATTCCTGCCCTCGACGTGCCCGGCGGGAGCGGGGTCAACCTCGGAGGACCGAAGTACGCTGAGTACGAGATCGAGCGTGGCGAGCTGCTGCTCTCGGGTACCGCGTCGCTAGACTGAGCGGCCCTCCGGCGGGATACCCGAGTGGTCAAAGGGACGACGCTGTAAACGTCGCGGCTCAGCCTTCGCAGGTTCGAATCCTGCTCCCGCCACTCGGGCCTTAGCGGCCCACTAGACCAATGGATTCCGGTGACCCCGAGCCTTCCGAGGCCCCCGACGACCAGGTCGTCGAGACTGAATCTGAGTCCGAGGACCGCTCGGCGCGACTGCGCCGCCTGGCTGTCGAGGTCGACTCCCAGCCGTCGCTGCTGACAGCGGCACAGCGACTGCGCCGCCGCCTCCCCGGCGACGAGAAGTTCGGCGATCCGATGTCGACCGCCGGTGCGCAGCCGGTGGAGGTGGTGGCCCGTCGGGTGTCGGCGCTGCAGCCGGAGCGAAAGAGCGTGCTGCAGGAGCTGGGGCTGGGCGCGCTGCAGGTGTGGCAGTCGCTCTCTGAGGCGACCGGCCGCGGACACGGTGATCAGGAGATGGCCGTCCTCTTCACGGATCTGGTCGGCTTCTCCTCCTGGGCGCTGCAGGCCGGCGACGAGCCGGCGCTGGAGCTGCTGCGCGAGGTCGGCTCGACCGTCGAGTCGGCGATCCTTCGCCGTCGGGGCCGGATCGTCAAGCGCCTCGGCGACGGGGTGATGGCCACGTTCCTCACCGCCGCCGACGGGGTCGAGGCGGCGCTTCAGGCGCGGGCAGCGGTGGGCGAGCTCGACATCGACGGCTACCGCCCACGCCTGCGCGCGGGTCTGCACTGGGGATCCCCGCGTCGGCTGGGCGGGGACTACCTGGGCGTGGACGTGAACGTTGCGGCGAGGGTTGCCGACGCCGCCAAGCCCGACCAGGTGCTGGTCTCAGACGTCCTCTTGGCCCAGTTGGATGACGACGCCCTCGCGGAGTTGCACACCGGCCGCGCCAAGCGCCTGCGCGCCGACGGCGCGCCCCGTGACCTGCGCGTGGTCAGCGTCTCCCGGCCCGAGTAGCCGGCTGCAGCTTTTCGTGCATGGGCCGCCGCCTGCGGGTGGCGCGCCAGGCGCGTGTTACGTTGCCGACCCTCCGGCCCTCCGGGCGTTAGCAGGGGAAAAGGCGAGCATCGGTGCGGCTCTTGGCACGAATCCAGCGAAGTTCCGGACTGCGTCCGGCGTTCGTGCTCGCGGTCGTGAGCTGCGCCGGAGGTTCCGCGGTCGCGGCGTCGTCGAGCCCGGCAGCGCCCCCGTCGACCAACGTGGGCCAGGCTCAGCAGCAGCTGTCCAACGGTCAGCAACGCGTCTCCCAACTAGCCGGCGCGGTGACCGGCGCCGGCCGGCGGGTCGGGAACCTGGGAGCCAGCATCAGCGTGTCGCAGGGCCAGGTCTCGCGCCTGCAGCGCGACGTCAACGGGCGCCGCACCCAGCTGCTGCGCGTCCGGGATCAGCTCGATGTGGCGCAGCGCAAGCTCGGCGGGCTGGAGGCGGCCAAGTCCAGTGCCGAGCGAGTGCTCGGGGAGGAGCTCGTCGGCAGCTATGAGACCGGTCGCCCGGACATCATCGGCGTCGTGCTGGAGGCCAACGGTTTCCAGGACCTGCTCGAGCGCCTGGCGTTCGCACAGCGCATCGGTCGTCAGGATGCTCGCATCGTCGCTCACGTTCGTTCCGCCCGCCGCGCCGTCGCCACCGAGGCCAGGACGCTGGGCAGGCTGACGGCGCGCGCGCAGCGGGTGGCCGACCGCGTGCTCTCGGAGCGAAACCAGGTGGCGCGCTACCGGTTGACGCTGGTCGCCAAGCAGCTGGCGGCGGCCCGGTCAAAGGCGGCCGTGGCCGGCCAGCTGGCATCGGCGCAGGTGCAGGTCGACCAGCTGACCCAGCAGCTGGACAAGCTTCGCGCCAGCCAGCCGGACACTCCCACGCCGGCGGTCTCCGGAGCGGTGAGCGGGTCCGCGACAACACCCGCCGCCGCGGTGCCCTTCCCGATGCCGGCCGGCGATGCGGCGCCGCCGGCCACGTGGTCGCTGAGTGACGGAGTGGACATCGCCGCGCCCGCCGGGACACCCGAGATGGCCGTCTGCACCGGGACCATCGTGCTGCACGGCATCGGCGGTCTCGGCCCGTCCGCCCCGGTGCTGCGCTGCGACCGGCCTCTCGCCGGCCACACCTACGTCTACTACGGCTTCGCCGGACCCAAGCGGCTGGCGGCGATCGGCGCCAACGTCAACCGCGGTCAATCGCTCGCCCGCGTCGGCTCGGGCATCATCGGCACATCCACCGGGCCCCACCTGGAGATCGGCTTCGCGGACTCCAGCGGAGCATCGCTTGGTCCCACCACCGCCCGCCAGATGCTCACCCTGCTGCGCGCCGCCTACGCCCTCTGACCCGACCCAATACGCTGAGGCGCAAGCGCCCTCTTAGCTCAGCTGGTAGAGCACTTCCATGGTAACGACGGCTCCCCGGCTGAAGTCCCGGTCTGGGGTCGCGTCGTAAGTCGCGCGAAACCGCGAAACCCGCTAGATGCAGGTCATTTCGGTGATCGGCATCATGTCTACGAGCACCCACGGGGAGCCGCCGGGGGACACCACCACCGCCGCTCTCGTTGCTGCACCGGTGCTGCGCGGTTTCGAGCCGCGCACGCTTCGACTGTCGTCGAGGATGAGCAATGCGGGAGGCCCCTGTTGAGTGATCGCTCGGCATGGCTGGAGCAGTGGTGCCCAACGTGCCATTCGGCGCCGGGCGCCCGCTGCCGGCGATGGCGGTGGGCCAACGGCCGCGGCAACGCGTGGGGCATCGCCCGGTTGTGGCCGGCCTCGCGATCGCGCACGCTGGATGCAAATCGATTCTCGAATCGAGGGACTGATGTTCAAGACAGTGGTGTGGGCCACAGACGCGTGCGAAAGCGCCGCTCGAGCGCTTCGATACGCACGGGCGCTCGCGACCGGTGAAGGAGCGATGCTCATCGCCGCCCACACCATTCAAGAGACGACGACCGACGGGCCTCGACACCGCGCCGGCGAGCGACGGCTGCGCGGAGGACCGACAGAACAAGATCACAACATCGTCGGCGGGCTGTCAGGCGATGGCCTCAACGCGATTCTGAAGGTCGTGAACTAGGTCGGTCCCCCAGCCCGCGCAAGGGATAGCTGGCATCGCGAAAGAAGTCGGCGCCGGCGGTGATCGTGATCGGCACGCGAGGCCACTCGTCAATCGGCGGACTCGTCCTCGGATCGGTCACGCAGCGCCTCCTGCACGTCGCGCCGTACCCCGTACTCGCTGTCCCCCCAAACGCGGCTCCCGCAGCGATCGACGCGGACCAGCGCGAAGCAGCCTACGCGCCTGCCTGAGAGCGCTCAACCGGACCGCTGATCGCGTTCGGCCCAATAGCTCTCGGCCTCGGCCTCCATCTTCGCCAAACGCGTGTAATAGTCGGGAAACTCGATCAGATGCGCCAACGCGATCTTCCCCGTCGTGACCTCATCGTCATCACTGACGTTCGTCGCGGGATCGCGGCACCCATGCTCGAGCTCGACGCCCAGGCCCATCCGGAACTGCTCGACGTCAAACCGCGACGCCTGCCAATCGATTCCGATCCGCTCGCCGATCGCGCGCGCCTGCTCTTCCGAAAAGCCAGCTGAATTTTCCATAGAGCCAGTCTCGCGCATCGTCGTCAGTCGGCGGCGATGAGAGTAATCGCTCACCACGAGGTAGCGGTTACCCATACCCCCAGCCGGTATCTACGCTGGGGTTGTCAGAAGGAGGAACGCTC
>JADGPO010000117.1 GCA_017882405.1 Solirubrobacteraceae bacterium
ATGTCGGGCACGAACGCTCAAGCCAGCCGCGAGCAACGTGCAACTGAGTGGCAGCGTTACCGCGAGCGCTGGTCCAGCGCGACCTCCGGCAGCGAGCGCCAGGTGCGGCATGGCAGGTCGGGCACCAATACTCGAGCCATGTCGAGCGCTCGCTCACCGCCGCCTCCGGGATCGCGGGCTTTGCCTGACCAGACGACGGATCTCCGGATCAAAACCGGGCTGCACTGGGGCTGCAAAAAGAACGGCCCAGGTGTCCACCCGGGTCTTTTCACGGGCGCTCGTGGCCAACCTGCCGACCCCCAGAATGACCCGCATTTGCAGGCAATCCGACGGCCCAGCGAGCCAACCGACGCCGCTGTCAAAACTCGGGAGAGCACCCTTACCATGGAAGTGCTCTACCAGCTGAGCTAAGAGGGCATCCGCGCCAGCGTATCGCGTCGGCGCCGAAACCGGCCGGCTGTCAGTAGGCGGCCTGCAGCAGCGCCAGCATCCGGGGGGCGCTGCTGGGACCGATGGGGTTGCCGCTGGAGTCGCAGAAGCCGAGCTCGAGATGAGGCCCGGTGGAGATGCCGACGATCCCCGCGCCGACCTCGCTGATCACCTGACCGGCGCTCACATGCGTGCCGATCGGGACCCAGTTGCCCGGGCCCGCGTGGCCGTAGTAGACGTACGGGCCGCTGTCGAGGTGGAGCACCGGCGCCGAGGGGCCGAAGCCGCCGATGCCGTGCAGCACGATCGTGCCGCTACCCACTGCCTGCAGCGGCGTGTGGGCCGGGGCCGAGATGTCGACGCCGTCGTCCGGAGACCAGGTGCCGGGCGGCGACGCGGCGCCCTTGGGCATCGGGAAGGTGAAGCCGCCTCCGGTTGAGACCTGGGAGGCCGCGACGGGCCCGCTCGACGAGGAGCCGGCGCCCGAGGCCTGGGCCGTGTGCGCGGCCTGCGCGGCCTGCGCGGCCTGCGCGGCCTGGGCCTTGGCCAGCTGGTCCTGTAGCGACGCGACCTGTCCGCGCACGGTGGCAAGCTGGCCGGCCTTGGCCGAGCGGGCCTGCTCGACGGTCAATTGCCGCTGGACCAGGTTGAGGCGGGTCCGGGCGAGGCTGTTGCGTTGGCTCAAGATTCCTGCCGTGAGCGTCTGCTGGCGAGCCTCCAGCAAGCCCAGGCGGGTCGCCTCGGCGGCGACCTGGCGCCGGGCCGAGCGCACCTGGCCGACGACCTGGGCGTCCTGGTTCCGGATCCGGCTCGCGAACGCGACCCGCTCGAGCAGGTCGGTGAACCCGCGGGCGTCGAGCACGACGCTGATCAGGTCGGGGCGATCGTTCTCATAGGCGTTGACCAGCTGCTTGGCGAGCACGCTCTCCCCCCGGGCCTCGAAGGCCTCCAGTGACGCGAGCCGCGTGCGAGCGGTGCTGAGCTGGCTCTGCAGTCGCAGCAGCTCGGCGCGCTTGGCGTCGAGATCGGACTGGATGCTGACCAGCTGGGCCTGTAGCGGGCCGATGCTCGCCTGCAGCTGCGCGATCTGACCCGAGGCGGCGCTGACGGCTCCAGCGAGACCGGAGATCTTGCTCTGCCCGGCGCTGATCTGCTGCTGCAGCTGATCCGTGCCGGCGGCGCTCGCCGGCGAGGTCCGAAGGGCCACGACGAGTGCGATGGCGCACACGAGCACCGCCGCCAGGGCGACGCTGAGAGCGCGCGGAGATGGCCTCTTGAGGCTTGACATACGGTTCGTCGGGAGTCGCAACCGACGGCAACGCCACGTGATTCCCTGCACTGCGACGGATTCGACGCTCGCTACGTTACCGAGCCGGAGCACCAGGAGGGCGTCTCGTGGGTGCTGCAGCGAATCCTGCAAGGGCAGGAAACGCCCCCGCGAGCGCGATGCGGGGGCCTTCAGCGCGGGCGCGACACGCGCCGGGGGTGCATCTGGCGCGGCGCCCCGTCGGCGCGCAGGCGCTTCGAGCGCCCGGTGCGCAGCGCAACCGTGTCGATCCGCTCGGCGACCGCATCGGACACGATTACCTCGCCGGCCTTGGCCGCCTCCGCCACGGGCGCGGCGATGTTGACATCGACGCCGAGGTAATCGCCGCCGAGCTTCCGCGGGCAGCCCCAGTGCACGCCCGCACGCATGCGCGGACGGAAGCCAGCGACCTCGATCTCGTCGACCGCGGTCTGGATGTCGAGCGCCGCGTCCACCGCTCGCTGCGCCGGAACGTGGCCATGACGCCGTCGCCCAGGCGCTTCACGATCTGACCGCAGTGCAGCACGGTCCCGCTCTCCTCGGCGATCCCCACCGCACGCAACGGTGACGCGCGAATCGGCGCGAGCGCCACCGCGCTCGCGTCGTGCGCCTGGCGACGCCAGACGCTCCGGATGGTGGCGTTGACCGCGCTCGACGCCTGGTCGCTACAGCGCGCCTGGAGCGAGATCGAGGTGGCCTTGCGGATGAACAGCTCTAGGAGCGCTGAGCTACTGCGGCGTATGAGGTCTTCACCGTTGGCGGTTTGCGGGGGTTTGCGCGGGGTTGATCGGTTTGCCCACAGGTTTAGCGGCGGGTGTCCAGACTGGGCGGGCTCAGCGGCCGCGTCGGCTCTGGCGTGGGGGCCGCTGGTTTGGGTCCCATCCCTCGGCCTTCGCGGCGGCATCAAGGGAGAGTGCTTCGAGTTCGCTTATGAGCTGCCCCAGCCGGCGGTTGTTCTCGAACCAGGGCTGGTAGCGCTCGACCTGCTCGCGGGTGAGTCGGCGGGTGACTGTCTTGCCGTTGACCTTGCGTGTCCAGGTGACGTAGGGGCCGTGCA
>JADGPO010000118.1 GCA_017882405.1 Solirubrobacteraceae bacterium
GTCCGGGTGGCGGCGGCGGTCGTCCGGGTGGCGGCGGCGGTCGTCCGGGTGGCGGCGGTGGTCGTCCGGGTGGCGGCGGTGGTCGTCCGGGTGGCGGCTCCGGCGGTCCGGTCGGCGGAGGTGGTCGCTGATGCTGTCGCCCAAGCGCGTCAAGCATCGCAAGCAGCACCGTGGACGCCGTGCCGGGCTCTCGCGCGGACAGGTCCGGGTGCAGTTCGGCGAATACGGGCTGAAGTCGATGGACGCCGGCTGGCTGACCAACCGGCAGATCGAGGCTGCTCGTATCGCCATGACCCGCAAGATCAAGCGCGGCGGCAAGGTCTGGATCAACGTGTATCCGGACAAGCCGTTCACCAAGAAGCCAGCCGAGACGCGGATGGGCTCCGGCAAGGGCTCGCCCGAGGGCTGGGTGGCGGTCGTCAAGCCCGGCCGCGTGATGTTCGAGCTGGCGGGCGTCGACGAGGAGCTCGCCCGCGAGGCGATGCGCCTGGCCGGTCACAAGCTGCCCGTGCGCACCAAGTTCGTGCTGCGAGAGGACGTTTGAGATGCGCGCTTCGGATTTGCGTGACCTGAGCGACACCGAGCTGGACGAGCACATCATGACCGCCCGGCGCGAGCTGTTCGGCCTGCGCTCCCAGCATGCCGTCAACCGCGCGCTGGACAACACCGCATCGCTTGGCGGGGCCCGACGCGAGCTCGCCCGTGCGCTGACCGTCGCGCGGCAGAGAACCCTTGAATCCGGACAGGAAAATGGCTGAGGAACAACCCCCCGAGAACGTAGAAGAGACGACTGAGGCGCAGGGCGGGCGGGCAGCCGCTTCGCCGGCAGCGCAGAGCGCTCCGGCCGAGCCCCAGGAGGTGCTGGCACCCAAGGAGCGGCGTCAGCGTGCCCGCCAGGCCAAGGCCTCTCAGACCAAGGCGCGTGCCACTCGCACGCCCGAGGAGCGCCACGCCGATCGGATCGTGGAGCGTCGCCAGAAGGCCCGGGCGCGCCGCGAGGGACGCGCCAAGGCGAAGGCCAAGGCGAGCGCGTCCTCCACCGGCGCGTCGGTCACGCCGCCGCGCGAGCACGTGGCCGGCGTGCAGAAGGTGCGCCAGGGCGTGGTCGTCTCCGACAAGGCCGACAAGACGATCACGGTGCGGATCGACACCGCACGGCGTCACCGTCGCTACGACAAGATCGTGCGCACCTCGCAGACCCTGCACGCTCACGACGAGGCCAACGACGCCCACACCGGTGACACGGTGACGGTGCGCGAGGCACGTCCGCTGTCACGCCTCAAGCGCTGGCGGCTGATCGAAGTCCTGGAGCGTGCCAAATGACGCCCTCGCCCAAGCAAGGGAGTCACTCGTGATCCAGAACGAGACTCGGCTGCGGGTCGCCGACAACAGCGGCGCCCGGGAGATCCTGGTGATCCGCGTGCGCGGCGGCTCGCGCCGGCGCTACGCGGGCGTGGGCGACACGATCACCGCCACCGTCAAGACGGCCAGCCCGCAGGGCTCGGTCAAGAAGGGCGAGGTCGTGACCGCCGTCGTGGTGCGCACCAAGAAGTCCTATGGTCGCGAGGACGGCACCTACATCGGATTCGACGAGAACGCGGCGGTGCTCATCGATGCCCAGAACAACCCGCGCGGGACCCGCATCTTCGGCCCCGTCGCGCGCGAGCTGCGCGACCGCAACTTCATGAAGATCGTCTCGCTCGCTCCGGAGGTGCTGTAGCGATGCCCGCGCGGATCAGGCGAGACGACGAGGTGATCGTGATCGGCGGCAAGGACCGCGGCAAGCGTGGCAAGGTGCTGCGCGTCGACCCCAAGAAGGAGCGGGTCTACGTGGAGGGCCTCAACATCGTCAAGCGCCACCAGCGTCCCACGCAGACGGTCAGCGGGCAGACGGCCGGCGGGGTGATCGAGCGCGAGGGTCCGATCCACGCCTCCAACGTGATGCTGATCGACCCCAAGGACGGCAAGCCCACGCGGGTGGGAATCGAGATCGAGAATGGCAAGCGACTGCGGGTGGCCAAGCGCAGCGGCCAGCGACTGGACTAGGAAGCGAACCGAGATGTCGACGAGCGCACCAGCAAGACTGAAGACCAGATATCTGGAGGAGATCCGCCCCGCGCTGATGGAGCGCTTTGAGTACTCCAGCGTCATGCAGGCCCCCCGCGTCCAGAAGGTGACGGTCAACATGGGCTGTGGCGACGCCAAGCAGGACTCCAAGGTGCTGGACGCCGCCGTCGAGCAGCTGGGAACGATCACCGGCCAGCGGCCCAACATCCGCCGTGCGCGCAAGTCGATCGCCCAGTTCAAGGTGCGCGAGGGAATGCCCGTGGGCGTCGCCGTCACGCTGCGTGGAGAGCGCCAGTACGAGTTCCTGGATCGCCTGATGTCGGTGGCGATCCCCCGGATCCGGGACTTCCGCGGCCTCAACCCGCGCGCCTTCGACGGCCGCGGCAACTACTCGATGGGCGTGCGCGAGCAGATCATCTTCCCCGAGGTCGACTACGACGAGATCGACCAGGTGCGCGGGCTGGACATCACGATCACCACGACCGCCGCCACCAACGAGGAGTGCTTCGCCCTGCTCGAAGCATTCGGGATGCCATTTTCGAAGGACGGCCGGCCTCCGGCCCTGACCCCAGCTTAAGGAGCACAGTGGCAAAGACCTCACAACGCGTTCGCCAACAGCGCACGCCGAAGTACAAGACCAGGGGCTACACCCGATGCCGGCGTTGTGGCCGCGCGCGATCGGTGTACCGCAAGTTCGGCGTCTGCCGGATCTGCCTGCGCGAGCTCGCCCACAACGGCTATGTCCCCGGCATGACGAAGTCGAGTTGGTGAGCCTTCCATGTCGATGACCGACCCCGTAGCCGACTTCCTCACCCGCCTGCGCAACGCGGCCAAGGCCCAGCACCACGACGTCAAGATCCCGTCGTCCAAGCTCAAGCGCGAGCTGGCGCGGATCCTCAAGGAGCAGGGTTACATCGAGGCCTACCAGATCGATCCGCCCGTCACCGGACGGCCCGGCGAGCAGATCACGGTCACGCTCAAGTACACGCGTGAGCGCAAGCCGGTGATCTCCGGGATGCAGCGAGTCTCGCGCCCCGGGCAGCGCACCTACGTCGACCACAGCCACATCCCCCGTATCCAGGGCGGGATGGGGACGGCGATCATCTCCACCTCCAAGGGAGTCATGACCGGCCACGAGGCCCGCCAGCAGGGCGTCGGTGGCGAGGTCGTGGCGAGGGTCTGGTAAGGGTGGGAGGGAGCGAATAGACGATGTCCCGTATCGGCAGACAACCCATTTCCGTGCCCGCGGGCGTGACGATTGCGATCGAGCCCGAGCTCGTGACCGTCAACGGCCCCAAGGGTGAGCTCCACGAGCGCGTCAATCGCGAGATCAACGTCGAGCAGGACGGCGACGTGATCACCGTGACGCGCCCGACCGACCGTGGCGAGCACCGCGCGCTGCACGGGCTGACGCGCACCCTGGTCGCCAACATGGTCCAAGGCGTGACCGCCGGGTTCGAGAAGCGCCTGGAGATCCAGGGCGTCGGCTATCGCGCCCAGCTGCGCGGGACCGATCTGGAGCTGGCGCTCGGCTACTCGCACCCCGTCTCGGTCAAGGCGCCGGCGGGAATCGAGTTCGAGGTTCCCCAGCCGACCCGGATCGTGGTCCGTGGGGCGTCCAAGCAGCAGGTCGGCGAGATCGCCGCGTTCATTCGCAAGCAGCGCAAGCCCGAGCCCTACAAGGGCAAGGGCATCCGCTACGAGGGCGAGTACGTCGCCCGGAAGGTCGGTAAGCGAGCATGACCGTTCTCACCAAGCCTCAAGCGCGACTGCGCCGGCGCCGCCGCGTGCGCGCCAAGGTGCAAGGCTCGGCGCAGCGCCCGCGGATCTCCGTGTTCCGCTCCAACCGCGGCATCAGCGCCCAGCTGATCGACGACGACGCGGGCCGCACGCTGGCCGCCGTGAACTGGATCGAGTCCGACCTGCGCAAGCTGGGTCCGACCGAGCAGGCGCACAAGGCGGGCGAGCTGCTGGCCGAGCGGGCCAAGGCGGCGGGCATCTCGACCGCGGTGTTCGACCGCGGCGGTTATCAGTACCACGGCCGGGTCAAGGCGCTGGCGGAGGGCGCGCGGGAGGGCGGCCTGACGCTCTAGAGCGCGACCGCTACCCTCGGACAACTACATGGCTCAAGAGCGCACAGTCTCAGCAGCAGGCCTTGACCTGCAGGAGCGCGTGGTGGAGATCAACCGCGTCGCGAAGGTGGTCAAGGGCGGACGCCGCTTCTCGTTCACGGCGCTGGTCGTCGTGGGTGACGAGCGCGACGTGGTCGGGATCGGCTACGGCAAGGCCAACGAGGTGCCGGTGGCGATCCAGAAGGGCGTCGAGCGCGCCAAGAAGAACCTGTATCGGGTTCCCAAGCACGGGTCCACCATCACCCACCAGACGATGGGCATCTTCGGCGCCGGCCGGGTGTTCCTCAAGCCGGCCTCGCCCGGTACCGGCGTGATCGCCGGCGGCGGCGTGCGCGCGGTGCTGGAGCTGGCGGGCATCCACGACATCCTCTCCAAGAGCCTCGGCTCCCAGAACCCGATCAACCTCGTCAAGGCGACGATGGCGGGTCTGGAGTCGCTGCGGACCCCGTACGAGGTCGCCGAGCTGCGCGGCCTCTCGATCAACCAGGTGCTCGGCCTCACCACCGAGACGGCTGACGGGTCGGCGAGCGCCGAGCCCGCACCCGCCGAGATGTCATGAGCACGATCCGCGTCACCCAGCGCAAGTCGCGCAACGGCTGCGACAAGAGCCAGCGGGACACGCTGCGCTCGCTCCGCCTGCACCGTATCGGCCAGACCGTCGAGGTCTCCGATTCACCCCAGATCCGCGGGATGCTCCACAAGGTGCGCCACTTGATCGAGGTCCAGGGGTAATGAGCACCAACGCTCCGGACGAAGAGCGCAAGCCCGAGCGGATCGGCCTGCACAACCTCAAGCCCGCGCCGGGCTCGCGGCGGCCACGCAAGCGCGTCGGTCGCGGCGAGGGCTCGGGCACCGGCAAGACCTCAGGCCGCGGCCAGAAGGGCTACGGCTCGCGCTCCGGGGCCAAGTCACGAGCCCGCTTCGAGGGCGGCCAGAACCCGATTCACATGCGGATGCGCAAGCTGCGCGGCCCGCACATGAAGAAGTCGATGCCGTTCGAGCCGTTTCGCACCCACACCCAGCCGGTCAACCTGCTCGACCTCGAGGCTCGCTTCGAGGCCGGGGCGGCGGTCACGCTGGAGGCCCTGCACGCCAAGGGCCTGGCCACCCGCAAGGGCGTGCCGGTCAAGGTGCTGGCCAAGGGCTCGGTGACCAAGGCACTGACGATCCACGCACACGGCTTCTCGAAGTCCGCGCGCGAGCAGATCGAGGCCGCCGGCGGCACCTGCCAGCTGATCGAGGACTGAGGGCCGAACCATGATCGCGACGATCCTCGGGGCGTTCAGGGTCGGCGAGATCCGCACGAAGATCCTGTTCACGGCGGTGATTCTGCTGCTGTACCGGATTGGCACGCACATCCCCGCGCCGGGAATCAACTCCAAGGCCGTCAGCGCGATCTCCAAGAGCCTCGGCGGCAACTCGATCCTGGGGCTGCTGAACCTCTTCTCCGGCGGCGGCCTGGGCCGGATCGCGATCTTCGCGCTGGGGATCATGCCCTACATCACGGCCTCGATCATCCTGCAGCTGCTGCAGGTCGTGGTCCCCTCGCTGGAGAAGCTCTCCAAGGAGGGCGAGGTCGGACAGACGCGGATCACCCAGTACACGCGCTACCTGACCGTGGGCCTGGCGTTCGCCCAGTCGATCGGCTACGTGTTCCTGTTCCGCAGCTATCAGCAGGAGAACGGCGTCTCGCTGATCTCCAACTTCACGCTGTTCAAGGTCTTCTTGATCGTGATCTCGCTGACCGCGGGCACGATCCTGCTGATGTGGATGGGTGAGCTGATCACCCAGCGCGGCATCGGCAACGGCATCTCGCTGCTGATCTTCGCCTCGATCGTGTCGCGCATCCCCAACGGCGTGCATTCCTGGTGGACCAACCCCGACCAGGTGTTCCGCGTGATCATGCCGTTTATCGCGATCGGCATCGTGGCGGCGATCGTGTTCGTCCAGGAGGGCCAGCGGCGGATCCCGATCCAGTACGCCAAGCGTGTCGTCGGCCGGCGAATGACCTCGGGCGGCCAGACCTACCTGCCGCTGAAGGTCAACATGGCGGGCGTGATCCCGGTCATCTTCGCGGCCAGCGTGATGGCGATCCCGCCGACCCTCGGTCAGCTGCTCGGCCAGAACCGCAAGGGTTTCGGCACCGACCTGGCCGCCTTCTTCAGCCCTCAGGGCTGGCACTACGTGGCGGGCGAGAGCCTGCTCATCATCGTCTTCACCTACTTCTATACGGCGGTGACGTTCAACCCGGTTGATCAGGCCGACAGCCTGCGCAAGTACGGGGGCTTCATTCCGGGGGTGAGGCCAGGCCGGCCGACGGCCGAGTTCCTGGACCGCATCCTGGCGCGGCTCACCTTCCCGGGGGCGCTGTTCCTGGCGGCCGTCGCCGCGCTGCCAACGATCCTTATCAACCAGACGGGCGCCAACTTCTTCTTCGGCGGCACGTCGATCCTGATCGTGATCGGCGTCGCGCTGGACACGATGAAGCAGCTGGAGGCCCAGCTGATGATGCGCAACTACGAGGGCTTCTTGAAGTAGCTGGGCCGCGGCGTGCCGTTATGGCACCTGTCGTTTGTTCCAGATCCGGATACCGGGACCTGATCCGGGCCTCACGACACGTATAGCGGCCGATTTGGCCCGGATTCGCCCCGTGACGGCGGATGTGGAACAGATCGCATGTTCAGCCCACCCGGTAGCGGATGTGCGTTACGCCCGGCGAGGCCACCACCTGGATGGGCTCCAGCGTCGGATCGCCGACCCCCTCCAGCAGCCGCTCGCCGCCGCCGAGCAAGACCGGGACGATGTGTAGGTACAGCTCGTCCAGCAATCCGGCGGCGAGGAACTGCTGGATTGCGCGTGCGCCCCCGGCGACTACCACGTCGCGCTCGCCAGCCGCCGCTCGGCCGCGCTCGAGCGCCTCCGCGACGCCTCCGGTGACGAACTCGAACGTCGTCCCGCCCTGCATCGCCAGCGGCTCGCGGGCGTGATGGGTGAGGACGAACACCGGCGTGTGGTAGGGCGGGTCCTCGCCCCACCAGCCGCGCCACGCCTGGTCCCACGGCCCCTCGCCGCCGCCGAACATCCGGCGGCCCATGATGTGGGCCCCCACGTTGCGGGACACGGCCTCCACCACCTCCGAGTCGGCGTTGCGCTCACCGCTGTCGAGCCCGTGGGTGTCTTGCCAGGCCTGGGTCGCGAACGCCCACTCGTGCAGGCGCATGCCGCCCTCGCCGATCGGGTTCTCCGGGCTCTGATTGGGTCCCGCGACGAAGCCGTCAAGCGAGATGGATACGTGTGAGGTGATCTTGGTCATGTGGTCAAGACTGGCGCAATCCCCCCGAAATCGTCGCGATCGATACAGTGATGGACCGCATGGCCCAACAGCTGAATTTGATCCTGTTCGGTCCTCCCGGCGCCGGCAAGGGGACGCAGGCCGACCGCCTGCGCTCGGACTTCCAGCTGCCGTTCATCTCGACCGGCGACATGCTGCGTGCCAACGTCAAGGACGAGACCGAGCTGGGCAAGAAGGCCAAGGAGTACATGGACGCCGGAGACCTGGTGCCCGACGATCTGATCGTCGCGATGGCGGCCGACCGCCTCCAGGAGGACGATGCCCAGGACGGCTTCATCCTGGACGGGTTCCCGCGCACCGTGGATCAGGCCCATGCGCTGGAGGACCAGCTCTCCAAGCTGGGACGCCGGGTGACGGCAGCGCTGCTGATCGACGTGCCCGACGAGGAGGTCATCCGTCGCCTGTCCGGACGGCGGGTGTGCGTCAAGGCCGGGCACAATTACCACGTAGAGTTCGATCCCCCCAAGCACGACGACGTGTGTGACCAGGACGGCTCCCGGCTGGTCCAGCGCGACGACGACAAGCCCGAGGTGATCGAGCACCGGCTGAGCGTCTACCACGAGAAGACCAAGCCGCTGGTCGACTACTACGACGAGAAGGGCCTGATGCGCCGGGTCGACGGCACCCGGGCCCCCGCCGACGTCCATGGCCACATCCGGGCGGTGATCGCCACTCTCCGCCTCGAAGAGGACGTATAGTGCCCGCCGCCGCGAGTACGACGAGCACTGAGCCGTGATCATCAAGAAGACGCCCGAGGAGATCGATCGCATGGCCGCCGCCGGGGCGGTCCTGGTGCGCACCATGAACCTGCTGGCGGGCAAGGTCCGCCCGGGCGTGACCACCAAGGAGCTCGACGAGGCGGCCGAGCGCTTCATCCGCTCCCAGGGCGGGGTGCCGGCGTTCAAGGGCTACCGCGGGTTCCCCGGCTCGATCTGCGCGTCGCCGAACTCGATGATCGTGCACGGGATCCCCGGCCCCTACAAGCTGGGACGGGGCGACATCCTCTCGATCGACATCGGCGTGATCCTCGACGGCTGGGTCGCCGACGCGGCGCGGACGTTCGCCGTCGGTCCGGTCAGCCCGGTCGCCGAGAAGCTGCTCAGAGTCACCCAGGAGTCGCTGATGGTGGCAGTGCCGCAGGTCCGGCCCGGTAATCGGCTCGGCGACATCGGGCATGCGATCCAGGAGCACGTCGAGGCCGAGGGCTTGTCGGTGGTTCGCTCGCTCGTAGGTCACGGGATCGGGCGCGAGATGCACGAGGACCCGCAGATCCCCAACTACGGCTCACCCGGTACCGGAATCGTGCTCGAGGAGGGGATGGTGCTGGCCGTTGAGCCGATGGTGACCGCAGGCCGTCACGCCGTGCGGGTGGCCGACGACCACTGGTCTATCTTCTCCCAGGACGGGTCGCTGGCGGCACACTTCGAGTTCACGATCGCCGTCACCGCCGACGGACCCCGGATCCTGACCCCGTGGCACGAGCAGACGGGTCCCCACCACCCGGGCCGCGGCCTGATCGGCGCTGTTTAGCAGCCGCGCCGGACGAGCGGCTGACCCCTGCTAACATCCCGCGATGCGCCTGCAGCGCGACCATTTGCCGCTGCTGGCGCCCCTTGGCGTGGTAGCGGCGACTGCAACGGTCGCCAGAGCCAGGCCGAGAATCCAGAGCAGGAAAGTCTTCGATCACTGAGAGTGAATCAACGTGAAGGTACGTCCCTCGGTCAAGCCGATGTGCGAGAAGTGCAAGATCATCCGCCGCAACGGCCGGGTGCTCGTGATCTGTCCCAACCCCCGTCACAAGCAGCGCCAGGGTTGAGAGCCCTGACCGCGAGGAGCAACTGATGGCGCGAATCTCCGGAGTCAACATTCCCCTGAACAAGCGGGTCGAGATCGGTCTGACCTATATCTACGGGATCGGGCGCTCCACCTCCAACGAGTTGCTGGCCAAGGTCGGCATCGAGCCCGACCGCAAGGTCCGCGACTTGACAGAAGACGAGGTCGTCCAGCTGCGTGATCTGATCGACGCGGACATCATCGTCGAGGGTGATCTGCGGCGCGAGCGCTCCCAGGCCATCAAGCGCCTGCAGGAGATCGGCTGTTACCGCGGCCTGCGCCATCGGCGCGGACTGCCGGTTCGCGGCCAGAACACGAAGACCAACGCACGGACGCGCAAGGGTCCGAAGCGGATGCAGGTGGCCGGCAAGAAGAAGGCCGCCAAGAAGTGAGTCCCGCTCCTCGTAGACCTCAGCGCGGCCGTCGCCGCGTACGCAAGAACATCCCGATCGGGCAGGCGCACATCAAGACGTCTTTCAACAACACGATCGTCTCGTTGACAGACCGTGAGGGCAACGTGATCGCCTGGGAGTCGGCCGGTGGGGCCGGCTTCAAGGGCTCGCGCAAGTCGACGCCGTTCGCCGCGCAGGTGACGGCCGACGCGGCGGCGCGCAAGGGCCTGGAGCACGGGCTGCAGAAGGTCGAGGTGTTCGTCAAGGGACCCGGCTCCGGGCGCGAGACGGCGATCCGATCGCTGCAGGCCGCTGGGCTGGAGGTCACGGGCGTCAAGGACGTCACGCCTCAGGCGCACAACGGTTGCCGTCCCAGAAAGCGCAGGCGCGTCTAACCATGGCTAGAGACACAGGTGCACAGTGCAAGCAGTGCCGCCGCGAGGGCCAGAAGCTGTTCCTCAAGGGCGAGCGCTGCCTGACTGACAAGTGTGGCGTCGAGCGCCGCTCATATCCGCCGGGCGACCACGGCCGTGGCCGTCAGAAGCAGAGCGAGTACCGCGTGCAGCTGCGCGAGAAGCAGAAGGCCAAGCGCTACTACGGCGTGCTCGAGAAGCAGTTCCGGATCTACTACGCCCAGGCGTCGCGCCAGCAGGGCGTGACCGGCGAGAACCTGCTGCGCATGCTGGAGTGCCGTTTCGACAATGTGCTCGTGCGCCTGGGCTTCGCCGCCTCGCGCCGC
This sequence comes from Solirubrobacteraceae bacterium, assembly GCA_017882405.1. The sequence goes on from JADGPO010000118.1 coordinate 10,516, forward strand.
CAGGCACGGCAGCTGATCCTGCACGGTCACTGGACCGTCAACGGGCGCCGGGTGAACATCCCCAGCTATCAGCTGCGCGACTCCGACGTGATCGCGATCCACCAGCGCTCCACGGCGGGCCAGGTGATCCGTGACGCCACCGAGCTGACCGGTCAGGTCCCCGCATGGCTGCAGGCGGACCACGATTCGCTCACGGCGAAGGTCCTGCGCAAGCCCGAGCGGCGAGAGATCGCGGCCCCGGTGCAGGAACAGCTCATCGTCGAGCTGTACTCCAAGTAGACGAGCTTTTGTAAGCCGACGGGACGCTCGGTCCCGGCGGCGCTGAAACCCCGCCGCTCCGGCGGCCAGGAACCCACGATGTTAGGAAATGCGATGCTTGACTTCCAAGTGCCCCGAATCTCCGCCGAGTCATCGGATGACACCCGCGGATCGTTCACAATCGAACCGCTGGATCGGGGCTTCGGCTACACCTTCGGCAACTCGCTGCGCCGCGTGCTGCTCTCCTCGCTGGCCGGCGCGGACGTCACGAGCGTGCGCATCGAGGGCGTCGCACACGAGTTCTCGACGATCCGCGGCGTCAAGGAGGACGTCACCGACATCGTCCTGAACCTCAAGGGGATCGTGTGCCGGATGCACTCCGACGCCACCGAGATCGAGGCGCCGCTGGTTGTCACCGGTCCCGGCGACATCATTGCCAAGGACATCGACCTCCCGTCCGGCGTCGAGATCCTCAATCCCGACGCGCACATCGCCACGCTTGAGAAGAAGACCAAGCTCGAGGTCTACCTGACGATCGGCCGCGGCCGGGGCTATCGCCCCGCCGAGGAGAACAAGTCGCCCGATCAGCCGATCGGCGTGATCCCGATCGACTCGATCTTCTCGCCCGTGCGCCGCGTCGCCTACAACGTCGAGCAGGCCCGAGTCGGCCAGAAGACCGACTTCGACAAGCTCACCCTCGACATCGAGACTGACGGCTCGATCGATCCTCACGCGGCCCTGCGCGAGGCCGCCGAGATCCTGATCTCGCAGCTGGCGATCTTCACCGGCGCCGATCGGCTCGAGGACCTGCGCGCGGTCAACGCTCCCGGCGCGCTGGACGGCGGCCTCGTCGGCTCAAACCAGGTGGGCCCCGCCTCGCGGCCGCCCAACGCGATGGACGACATCCTGATCGAGGA
>JADGPO010000119.1 GCA_017882405.1 Solirubrobacteraceae bacterium
GGCTGCGAGCTTCCTGCATCGCCGGCATTGCGCGTCTCTCGGTAGCGCCGTCCACACGCACCTGCATCGCGCGGCATCAGGCTCCCAGCTTCGACCGGGAAGGCCATGACGACCACTACAGCTGAGTCCGCCGACGCGGTGGTCGCTGCTGGCTCGCCGTAAACGCCAAGCCTCCGCGCTAACGTCGGCCGCGGTATGCCGGATTGCACGTCGCCCAGCACCGATCGGGTTGCCGAGCGCCCCCGCATCCGACGGCAAGCAGGTGCCCGGCTGTGAGCGCGGATCGCGCTGTCGAGTGCCGGCGGCGTTGCGCTCGTGCGTCGCTTCCGTGGTTTCGAAGCTGTCGATCCCGCAGGTCGTCCGTGAACTGTGGTGCGGGGTGGAGTCAGGCGATGGCGGTTAGGTCGACTCGTTGGCGCGACCTTCGGCGAGTGCGCCGTCAGAGACGAACCAGATGTGCTCCTGAGCAGTCACGGTCGCGATTCGCTCGTAATCGCGGTCGTAGTGGACCAGTGGCACGTTCGCCAGCTCCGCGGTGGCAGCGATCAAGAGGTCCGGCGGGGGAACTCGGCGATGATCGCCGGAGGCTGCCATCAGGAGCTGCGCCTCGCGCGCCCTGCTCCACAGCGACCCCGGCATCGCGACCATTTCGAAGGCGGTGAGGCGCGTCGCGAGCTCCCGTGCCCGCTGTTCGTTCGGCGCCAACCGGACCAGCTCCAGTACCACCAAGTCGCACGTCAGCACTCGCCCCGAGTGAACCTCGACGTTGAACCACGCCGCGAGCGCTGGGAAACGTCGGTCTCGCGCCCAAGTCCACACCGCCGTGTCGACGAGCGCCGGCCGTGGCAACGCGGCCGGTTGCAGGACGCTAGGTCGTGGTGGCCTTGCCACGATGCTTGCGGCCCGATTCGACCTCGCTGGGAGTGCCGTCGATGTCTCGCCGGACGTCGAAATCGGCAAGCGCCGAGCGTCGTGCCACCTCGCGGAGGGCACTGTTGACGGTAGTGCTCAGACCGTCTGTGCCGAGTGCAGCTTGAGCGGCGGCAAGCGCGGCCTGATCTACGTCAACCGTGGTGCGCATCATGCGCATCATGGTAGCGCATCACGATGCGGATGTTCTGTCCAGCGAACACTTGAGGCGCTGACTGCGAGCGAGCCGAAATCAGTGGTGTCTCGCCGTGCCAGGAACTCGATCTCCCTGCCGAAACCCCGGGAATCGACCGCAATATCCGAGGATCTGAGAGGAGGTGAGCCCGCACCCGACCATGAATCGGCGTCCCCGTCCTTGATCCGGACGGCGGTGGCGAGCACCTCGCCCACGCCCGAGGCCTGGCGATAACTGCATCCGAGAGCGATCTCGAGGCCGAACCGGAAATCGTCGTCCTTGAAGAGGATCATCCCGCCACGTCACGGTTCTCAGCCGCGGTGTCGCTGCCTGCGAGCCACGAGCGGCCCGGCTGTCCTTGCTGTGATGCCAGACTGCCGGGAGAGTGCGGTGCTGTCCTCAGTAGTCGACTACTGCATTGGTGTTGTCCGATACTTCAGGGGTGGATGAACTGCGGACCCCACGCCTGCTGCTGAGGCGCTGGCGCGCTGAGGATCAGCCCGCGATGGCGCAGATCAACCGCGATCCGGAGGTCCGCCGTTATCTCAACCGCCCGGTCGACGAGGCGGCGATCGCTGCGTTCTTCGGCCAGATCGTCGGGCATTGGGATGAGCATGGCTACGGCCCATGGGCGTTGGAGTGCAATGAGCCGGGGCTGAAGGGGCGCTTCCTGGGGTTTGCCGGTCTCGCCCACGTGCCACCGTTCCTCGCGGCGGCGGGTACCGCGCCCGAGCTGGGTTGGCGCCTCGGGCGTTCGGCCTGGAGGCGCGGGCTCGCAACCGAAGCCGCCGTCGCGGCCCGCGATGACGCCTTCGGCCGGCTCGCGCTACCTGAGATCATCTCCATCATCCACCCGGAGAACGACCGGTCCCAGCGAGTGGCGATCAAGCTGGGCATGCAGCGCCGGCGAGCTATCGAGAACCCCGTGATCGGCATCGAGGTCGACCTCTGGCATCTCGCAGCGGCCGGAGCGCGCCGCTGATGTCGATTGCGGTGTCGTGGCCGCTCGTCGGCCGCGAATATGAATTGCAGCAGGTCGCCGACGCGCGAGCCCAGGCTCGCTGCGCGGTCGTCATCAGCGGACCGGCCGGGGTGGGTAAGTCACGGCTGGCGCGCGAGGCGCTGGATGGGGCCGCGAGCGGTGCCGTCGCCGGCTGGGTGCAGGCCACCCGCAGCGCCGCGAGCGTGCCGCTCGGCGCATTCGCCGCGGTGCTGGCACCCGACGTCCGCTCCGATGACCTGTTCCAGCTGATGCAGCGCAGTGTCCAGGCGCTTCGCGAACAAGCGGACGGACGTGCGTTCGTGCTCGGCGTCGACGACGCCCAATGGCTTGATCCGACATCGGCGACACTGGTCTTGCACCTGGCGAGCACCGGCAGCGCGTTCGTGGTGGCGACGGTGCGCAGCGATGAGCCGGCACCCGATGCGATCGTCTCACTGTGGAAGGATGGCGGCGCACTGCGGCTCGACCTCGGACTGCTCAGCGAGATGGAGGCCGAGATGCTCGTGGAGCGGATCGCCGGTGGTCCCGTCGAGCGGGGAGCGCGCCGCTGGATCTCTGAGACCAGTCGGGGTAACGCGCTCTATGTGCGCGAGCTGATCCTCGGCGCGCTTTCCGGTGGGGCGCTGGAGCAGGTGAGCGGGCTGTGGCGGTTGCCGGTCCGGCCGCCGGTGAGCGCGTCGCTGACAGAGCTTGTCGCCGCGCGCCTGGCGGGTCTCGACGATGCTCAGCAACGCGCGCTCGAGCTGCTCGCGCTGGGTGAGCCGCTGCCCCTGTCGGAGGCTGCTCGACCGTGCCGCCGGCTGGTGGCCTGAGCGCGAGTGGGCGCGGCGCCTCGACCCGCTGAGGTTGCGCGTCGCGTCCTTTGAACCGCTCGGCTTCAGCATCTCCGCCTCCACGGAGATCCTGGCGACCGCGGAGATCGGTGCAGAGGTCCGTCACCAGGTCATCCTGGAGACAGGCGAGCAGTGGACTGAGCTGGAGACATGGATGACCACCGCACTCGAGGACGGCATAAGGCTCGCCGACCCCGCCACGGCGGGTCAGGCGGCCTACTCGCTGGCGTGCCTGCGCTTCTCGGCGGGACGGTATCCCGACGCGAGCGCCCTGTTGGCCGAGGCCGAGCTGCAACTGGAGCAGCACGATCCGGTCGGGTTGCTCCCGGTCGCCAACGCGATGCAGGTCGGGGTGGCGTGTTTCACCGACGACCGGGCGGCGATCGGTCCTGCGCTGCAGCGCTGTCATGCCCGCCTCGGCGGCGCCGTGGCGCTGGCGCATCAGCAGCCATATGTGGTGCGCGCCGAGGCCTGGGCAGCGCACGCCGAGGGAGACTCCCCGCGCGCGCAGCACCTCCTGCTCCAAGCCGCGGCCAGACTGTCGCCGAGCCCGGTGCACGCTGCCCGGCTGACCTATGAAGCGATGCGGGCCGCCGCGCCCGCTCGGGGCGTCGCCGAGCCGCTGGAGCGACTGCGCGCGCTGCGACGCGCGGTTGGTCGCCGCCTACGCCGACCACGCCACCGCGGGCGCCGCCGGCGACGGGGCGGGGATGCTGAGGGTCGCCGACGAGATGGAAGAGATCGGCGCGCTGCGCTACGCGACCGAAGCCGCCGCCCACGCCGCCGACGCCTTCGCGAGGCAGGGCCGCGAAGATTCCGCTCGTCGCCGCGGCCCGCAGCCGCGACCTGCACGCACGGGGACAGGGCGGCCTCGCGCCGGCGATGACCGAGCTGGACGGCGCCGCGATCGCGCTAGTCGCCCCCTGAAGCGCGCGACCGCTGCGCGCGCCACCATTGCCTCATGGATACCGCCCAGTGGTACGCAACCGCCGCCCTGCGCTGGCCGCGGGAGGTCAAGAACCTTGACGTCAAGCTGGAGGTCGCCGAGCGGGTGGCCGCGCGGACGGCCGACGGCGACGTGGTCGGGATCGGCTCGGGGTCGGCTGCCTATCTGACGCTGTGGGCGATCGGGCGGCGGGCGCTGGCCGAGGGGCTGAGCATCCAAGTGATCCCCACCTCGTACGAGACCGAGGTCGCGGCGGTGTCGCTGAAGCTGCCGTTGGCGCGTCTCGGCCAGGTGCTGCCCACGTGGGGCGTGGACGGAGCCGACGAGGTCGACCCGGACGGACGCCTGCTCAAGGGGCGCGGCGGCGCTCTGTTCCGGGAGAAGCTGCTGTGGAGCACCTCGCGGCGGATGGTGCTGGTGATCGACCCGAGCAAGCGCGTCGAGCGTCTCGGCAGCAGGTTTCCGATGCCGATTGAGGTCCATCCCAACGCCGTGGAGCCGGTGAGCGCCCGTCTGAGCGAGCTCGGCTGCCGGGAGGCCTGGCTGCGCACCGGCGACGGCAAGGACGGCCCCGTGGTCACCGAGACCGGCTTCCTGCTGCTCGACGCGCACTTCGACGAGATCCCGCCCGGCCTGCACGCTGCCGTCAAGCAGCTACCGGGGGTGCTGGAGACGGGCCTGTTCGAGGGCTATGAGTACGAGATCGTCGACTGACACAAGAGTGAAGCTCCCGGACCGGTGGGATGGTCCGGGAGCTTCTTGGAGGAGGATTGGGAGAGGCTGCGCTAGTGCAGCCACCCCGGTTCTCGGCTGCTCAGCTCCAACCTTTAGTCCCCGCCGCAGGATCCTTGACCTCCTCGACGGACGTTGGCTGGGCGTGGCCGGCCGGCTGGCGGCGGTGCTCGCGCAGGCGGCGCCGAGCCTCGCGCGGAGCGCGCAGCGTGATCGGCCGGTCGCGCGTGCGGCGCAGGATCACGAATGCCACCGTTCCCCAGATCGCCGGGACCCACAGCGCGATCGCGTGGTACACGACGATGGCCGCGGTGGCCACGTTGGCCGAGGTGCCGCAGAGGACGAACATGCCGACGAGGCTGCCGTCCAGCACCCCGATGCCGCCGGGGATCGGGATCACGTTCGAGAGGTACCCGATCTGGTAGGCGAGCACGATCGTGGCCAGCGGCGGCACCACTCCCACGGCCGCGAAGCACACCACCAGCACCGCGATGTCGCACCACAGAAACGCGAACGCGCCGATGATCCGCCAGTCCAGGCGAAACAGGACCTGCTCGGTCAGGCGGATGCTGGCGGCGGTCTCGGTCAGCAGGGTGCGCAGCTTTCCTGGGCGGCGGTGCGCCGCCAGTCGTTCCGTGACACGCGGTAGGGCGAGGAAGAAAACCAGCGCGCCCGTCCCGACCGCGGCCGGAGCGATACTCAGCCAGGGGTTGCTGGGTCCGGGTAGCGCGCCGAAGGCCACGGCGAGACCGGTCGCCACCAGCGTGACCACGTTGATGGCGCTGGTGATCAGGAACAGGACCGCCGAGCGCTCGGCGATGCGGGTCGGTTCGCCGCCGCGCTCCACCAGCAGCCAGGCGCCGACGGCGATGCTGCCGGCGCCGCCCAGCGAGACGGCGGAGCCGAAGGCGAGCTCGCTCAGGGCCACCCGCGCTCCGAAGCGGATCGGCGCGCGATCGAAGACCTGCAGGAACGCGATCACGTAGCCGAGACAGGACAGGATCTCGAGCACGACCCCGAGCGCCAGCCAGCCGAGCTGCATGTGCGAAACCTCGTGGGCAACGCCGTGTAGGCCCGGTACCGCCAGCAGCAGGCCGACGACCAGGGCGCCCAGGATCACCAGCGAGATCAGCCCGCGCCACAGGCTCCGCCCGGCCTCCTCTGCTTCCTCCTCGGCGCCGTCGGGCCCTGCCGCGTCCGGTCCCGCGTCCGGCGCCTCCGACCCGTCGTCGTCGGGACGCGAATCGTCGACGTTCATCGACATGGTCGACAATTCAAGCAGTGACCCGGATCGACCTTGCCGAGTTTCAGATCGTCGGTCTGCGCGCCGACAACCCCGGCCCGTTCACGCTCACCGGAACCAACTCGTGGATCGTCGGAGAACGGCCCGGCTGGCTGGTGGACCCCGGTCCGGATCTGTCCGAGCACGTCGAGGCGCTGATCGCCGAGCTCGAGCGGCGGGGCGGGTTGGGCGCGATCGCGCTGACCCACGACCACCACGATCACGACGCGGCGATTCCCGCGATCCGTGCCGCGTTCCCGGACGCCCCGCTGGCGGGGGCGCGTGGTCAGGTCGACCTGACGCTGGCCCACGGCGATCACGTCGGGCCGCTGGAGGCGGTCGCCACGCCGGGGCATGCGCCCGACCATCTCGCCTACGTGGCCGGACGCGCCTGCTTCACCGGGGATGCCGTCCTCGGTCACGGCAGCGTGTTCATCGCGCCCGACCCGGGCGCCCTGGCCGGCTACCTGGAGGGCCTGCGTGAGCTCGGGCAACGCGATCTGGGCGTGTTGTGTCCGGGCCATGGGCCGGCGGTCGAGGATCCGCAGGCCAAGCTTCGCGAGTACATCGCCCACCGGCTCGAGCGCGAGCGGCGGCTGCTCGACGCACTGCAGGCTGGTGCTCGCACGGTGCCGGAGATGCTCGATGCCGCCTGGTCAGACGTCCCCGAGCCGCTGCGGCCGGCGGCCACCGTCACCCTGGCGGCGCATCTCGACAAGCTGGCGGGTGAGGATCGGCTCCCGGAGGGCGTCCAGCGGCCCGCCGACCTCAGGCTGTCTGAGCCACGGAGCTGACCGGAGGGGCGAGGCGAGCGCGCGCCAGGGCCAGGGCCGCCGCCAGCGGCGTGGTGCCGTCGGCCTCGGCGCGGTCGAAGATCTCATGCAGCGTGGCCCCGATCGCCGACACGCGCCGGCGAGCGACAGCCGGGTCATAGCCGCCTTGCTCGCAGGCGATGTTGATCAGGCCGCCGGCGTTGGCGACGAAGTCGGGCGCCCACAGGATCGCTCGCTCGGCCAGCCGCGCCGCGATCGGCTCCTCGGCGAGCTGGTTGTTGGCCGCCCCCGCGATCACCCGGCAGCGCAGAGCGGCGACCGTCGAGTCGTCCAGCAGGCCGCCCAGCGCGCAGGGCACGAGCACGTCAACCGGGGCGGTCAGGGCTTGGCCGGGCGTGATCCACCGCGCTTGGAGCTGCTCGGCCAGCCCGCGCTTTCGCTCGTCGACATCGGCCAGGGTCAGCGAGGCGCCCGCTCGCGCACACCGCTTGGCGACGCGCGAGCCGACATGTCCCAGTCCGATCACGCAAACCGAGCGGCCCTCCAGGGTGCCGTCGCCGAACGCGCGCTCGCAGGTGGCTCGGATCGCGGCTTCGACGCCGAGCGCCGTCAGCGGGCTCGGGTCACCGGAGCCGCCGCGCGCTCGCGCCAGCCCGGCGACGTGTGCGGTGCGCTGCGCGATCACGCTCATGTCGCGGCTCGAGGTGCCCACGTCCTCGGCGGTGACATAGCGCCCCTGCAGTGACTCGACCGCGTCGGCGAAGTCCAGCAGCGCGCCCCGGCGCCGCCCGGGCGAGAGGATCCCGCGACTCGGAGCCATGATCACCCCCTTGCCTCCCCCCAGAGCGAGGTCGGCCACGGCGGCCTTGAACGTCATCGCGCGAGACAGGCGCAGAGCATCTCGCATTGCCGCGCGGGCGTCGTCATAGGACCACATCCGGCAGCCGCCGAGCGAGGGACCGCGCACCGTGCAGTGCACCGCGAGAATGCAGTAGAGACCCGATCGCCGCCCGCGACGTACGAGCAGCTCCTCGTGATCGAGGGTCTCCAGGTAGGGCTCGGTCAGTGACGGGTCGACTTGTACACCCTGACAGCTCCCCGCTTGGTCGAGGAGCCAGTGGCGCTGAGCGCGACGGCCCCGCCCGAGGCCGAGTCGGTGCCGCTCGTCTTCGAGGTCTGGGTGAGCGGAGTGAGGCCGGTCGACGGCCGGCCGCTGCCGGTGGTGCTCGTCGTCGGGGTGGTGGTGGTCGTCGGGGAGGTGCCGGTCGTCGTCGGCACGGTGCCCGTGCTCCCAGTGGGCGCCGGGGCGCCCGTCCCGGTCGTCGGGGTGCTACCGATTGTCGGGGTGGAGGTCGTCGGGACGGTGCCGGTCGTCGTCGGGAGGGTGCCCGTGCTCCCGGGCGTCGTCGTCGAGGGTGGGTTGGTGCCTGCGGTGGGATTGCCGGCGCGCGGGCTGTTCAGGTTGTCGGGATCGATCACCTCGGAGATGGGCAGCGGATGCCGCGGCGCAGCGGTGGTCGGTTGGCTGCTGGTGCCGGTGCTGCCCGAGATCGTCGCGCCCGCGAGTCGAGGCAGGCGCGGCGCCGCCGTGGACGTCGCCGTGGTCGTCGCCGGCGGGTCGATGTCGGGGGCCTGCGAGGTCGGCGCCGCTGGAGCGCTCGCAGTGGGGAGGACCTGGGACAGCGGTGACCGGGGCGTGGCCCGGGCAGGCGCGGCTCTGACCACGTGACGATGGTGGGCGTGATGGGCCGGGCGAGAGACCTGCTGCAGCTCGATCGCGCCCCCGGCGGTGACGACAGCCGCCGCGAGCAGCGTGACCACGTGGCCGGCTCCGGCGGTCACCGCCCCCACGGAGATCACCGCGCCCGTGCCGACCGCGCCTGAGGTGGCGACCGCGCCGGTGGAGGCGGCCGCGCCGCCGCCGCCCGCGCCGCCCACCCCGAGCAGCTTGGCGACCACGCCGATCGGGCCGAGCGCTGGGATCAGGCCGGCGAACTGGCGACTCACACCACGCACCTCGGAGCGGAAGTGGCGGCACTCGCGGCAGTCGCGCATGTGACGCCGGGCCAGGCCGCTGGTCCGAACTCCGCGGTCGTGGGAGATGATCAGGTCCTCGCGGATCCGCGCGCAGGCCGTGTCGCGAGCCTCCCCGGCCTGTGCCAGTCCCACACGAGCTCGGACCAGCAGCGACTTGACGGCCGGCACCGACACGGTCAGCGCCTCGGCCACGTCGGCGTACGGCATCCCGCCCAGCTCTCGCATCAGCAGGGCGGAGCGCTGCTGCTCGGGCAGCCGACGAACGTCGGCGATCAGACGGCGCAGCGCGTCGCGTTGCTCGATCCGGGCCATCGGGTCGGGGGCGGCGGTCGCCGTCAGTTCCTCGATCGCCTCGGTGGCGATCGGCTGTGGTCGCCGGATCTCGTCGATGCAGCGGTTGTGGGCGATCCGGTAGAGCCAGGCCCGCAGCGCCAGTTCACGGTCGCTGCTGCGCAGGCTCCCGTAGACGCGCACGAAAATCTCCTGCACGACGTCCTCGGCGTCGGCGGCCGAAGCGGCCAGCATCTGGCGCGCGTAGGCGTGCAGCCGCTGGCGATACCGGTCGTGAATCATCCGGAACGCCTCTTCGTTTCCCGCCCGGAACAGCGACACGAGCTGTTCGTCAGATCGCAGCCGAAGCAACGGAACGCCGAGCCCGATTCGCGGCCGCGCCAGTCCTACGGATCCTGGGAGTGCGGAGGCTTCCACGTTCTACCTTGGTCACTGTAACGGCCGGCCAGGTGGAAAGTTCCGACCTTGACCGCTCAGCGGATCTTAAGCTTACGCCCTGGGCGGGGCGCTCGCCAGCATCCGCGAACGCATCGCTCTACGCTCAGGCGTGCTCTTCGTCCTCGTCGAAGGATCACATGACCGACGTCGTCATCGCCTCTGCCGCACGTACCGCCATCGGCTCCTATGGCAAGGGGCTGGCCTCGGTGTCGCCTTCGGAGCTCGGGGTCGTGGCCGCCTCGGCGGCACTGGAGCGCGCCGGGATCGAGCCCGGCCAGGTCGACCACGTCGTATTCGGCAACGTGATCCACACCGAGCCCGCTGACGCCTACATGGCGCGCGTGGTTGGGATCAAGGCCGGCCTGCCCAAGGAGGTCCCCGCCTACACGGTCAATCGTCTGTGCGGGACCGGCGTGCAGGCGATCGTCTCGGCCACTCAGGCGATCCAGACCGGTGAGGCGCAGGTGGCCCTGGCCGGGGGCGCGGAGTCGATGAGCCGCGGCCCGTACTGGATGCCGGGGGCCCGTTGGGGGGCGCGCATGGGGGAGGCCGAGCTGGTCGATCCGGTGATCGGGGCGCTCACCGACCCGTTCGAGTCGATCCTGATGGGGGTGACCGCCGCGAACGTGGCCGAGCGTGGCTCGATCTCCCGCGAGCGCCAGGACGAGTTCGCGGTTCGCTCGCACCAGCGGGCGGCCGCCGCCCGGGAGCAGGGACGCTTCGACGCCCAGATCGTCCCCGTAGCGATCAAGGCCAAGCGCGAGACAGGCATCGGCGGCGGACAGGGGATCGCCATGCTGCTGGGACGGGGCTAGCGACACGAGATGAACGCCGCATCGGGCATCGGGTTTCCGGTCGCGTTTGGCGCCGGGCTGATCTCGTTCCTGTCGCCGTGCGTGCTCCCGCTCGTGCCCGGCTACATCTCGGCGGTGGCGGGCGTTGCGCCCGGCGAGATTCGCACCCGGCGGGTGATCGGCCCCAGCCTGGCGTTCGTGGCCAGCTTCTCATTCATCTTCATCGCGCTCGGTCTGCTGGGGCAGCGAGCGCTGCATTCGGCGCTCACCGGGCCGACCGCCCTCAAGGTGTCCGGAGCGCTGATCGCGGCCATGGGGGTGGTGTTCATGCTGGCGCCGCTGGTTCCGGCGCTGAGCCGGGAATGGCACGTCGGGCACCTGATGGAACGTGCCGGGCGCGGCGGCCCCGTCCTCACCGGGGCGGCGTTCGCGCTCGCGTGGACGCCCTGCACCGGCCCGACGCTGGGGGCGATCGTGACCGCGGCGGGCACCTCGAATTCGGCCTCTCGCGGCGCGGTGCTGCTGGCCGTCTACTGCGCCGGCCTGGGCGTGCCGTTCCTGATCACGGGGCTGGCCTTCAGTAGGGCGACCACGGCCTTCGCGGTGATCAAGCGCCACTACCCCCTGGTGATCGGGGTGGGTGGCGCGGTCCTGATCGCGATGGGAGTGCTGATCTGGACCGGTGAGTTCACGCAGCTCAACGTCACCGTCAGCAACTGGCTGCAGAGCCTCGGGCTGCCGAACTTCTCAAACGACACGTGAGACGTGCGCTGGTCTGCCTGGCGGCGATGACGGCGCTCGCCGGCTGCGGCTCGACGTCCGCCTCCACCTCCACCACGACGTTCACGTCGACAACCACGATCACCACCACGCGGTCCACCACCACGTCTCGCAACACCGGCGCGGTGACCGCTCAGGCCGCGGGGGCGGGCTGCAGCGCCCGGCAGATCACCCTCTCGGTGGCATTGGGCGGAGCGGGGCTCAGCCACGTGGGGGTGGTCCTGCGCTTTCGCAATACGGGCGCCTCCGGCTGCACTCTAACCGGCTATCCGGGTGCGACGCTGGTGACCGCGAGCGGCCTGCTGGTGCAGGCGCGCCGCACGCGCGCCGGTTATCTGGGAGGCCTGACCGGCTCGATGCATGCGCTTCCGGTGCTGCACCTGGCGTCTGGAACGACAGCCTCGGCGCTCCTGGAGGGACTGGATGCCGATGTCGCTCACGGCGGCGGACCGTGTCCGCGGTATACCCACCTGCTGGTGACGGCGCCCAACCAGCGGGTCACCGTGCGGCTGCCCACCCCGCTGCGACAGGTCTGCCAGCCGGAGGTCCATCCCGTGCTGCCCGGATTGAGCGGCCGCGCGGCGGGCTAGCGGATCAGGCGCTCGGCCCGGGCGACGTCGACCATCGCCTGCAGGGTCTCGGCGGCGTCGTGGCGCGGACGCCAGCGCAGCACCCGGCGGGCCTTCGCGGTGTCCATCAGCACCGGGCGGCGCAGGCTCTCGATCCACTGCGCCTCGGCGGGCACGAACGGCAGGCGGGCGACCAGCTCGGCGGCGGCCCCCAGCGCCAGATCGGGCACCGGGATGCTGTACCAGTCCAGCGCCTTGGCCAGGTCGGCCATCGTCAGCGTCCCCTTGGCCGCGAGGTTGTAGATCCCCGGCTGCCCGCGCCCCAGCACCGCCGCGCGGAGCGCCGCGGCGACGTCGTCGTGGTGCACCAACTGGAAGGGCACGCCGGGATCGGGGATCACGGGCTTGAGCGCCGGCATCTGCTCCAGCGCGCGCATCACCGCCGAGGGCAGCTTCTCCGACAGCTGCAGGTAGGGGATGCTCTGTACCAGCGTCAGGGCATCGGGCCCGGCGACGATGCAGGGCCGGAACACGTACGCGTCGGTGTCAGCGCCGGCCAGCAGCTCCTGCAGCGTCTCCTCGAGCTCGGCCTTCTGGGCCGAGTAGTAGTGCCGGCGGGTCCCCCGCGGCGGGAGGTCCTCGGTCAGCAGCTCGGGATTGTCGGCGTGGAACCCGTAGGCGGCCACCGAAGACGCGTACACCAGACGGGCGGCGCCGCCGTCGATCGCCGCGCTGAACACGTTGCGCGAGCCGCGCAGGTTGACGCTCGAGGTCTCCTCGGCGTCGCCCATGATCACGAACGCCAGGTGCACCACCACGTCGGCGTCGGCGACGACCTCGGCGACCGCGTCGGGATCGAGCACGTCGCCCTGGCGGTACTCGGTCTTGCGCAGACCCTCGGCGGCCGGATCGAACGGGCGTCGCGCCATCGCCGTCACGCGGCCGACCTCCGGGGCGCGTTCCAGCGCACGCAGCAGCGAGCGGCCGATGTCGCCTGTCGGACCGGTCACGGCGACCGTCAACCGCTGTGAGGGCCGCGAGCTGCTGGAGCGCGATTGGGCGGCCGTCACGGGCCGAGTCTATGCGCCCGGCGACGGCCCGCGCAAGCCGCCGGTCGGGCGGCCGTGGCGGCAGCGCTACTCGTCATAGCCGGGCTCGCCGGGCAGCACGATCCGCGCCATCTCGCCCTGGCCGAGCACCCGCGGCTGCACCGGCGCGACGGTCTGCGCTCGGGCGTGGGTCATCAGCTCGTCGACCGAGCGAAATCCCGATAGCTGCTCCAGATGCTTGATCGTGGGGAACACGAGCAGGATCTCGTTGCGGCGCGAGGCGGCAAGCGCCGCCGGCGGGGACAGCCAGCGCGCGTCCACGACCTCGGCTCCGTCGACGCGCTCCTCCTGGCCGGCGGGCATCGTGGCCAAGAAGAACCACGTGTCGTAGCGGATCTTGACCTCGGCGGGGGTGATCCAGCGCGAGAAGGCGACCAGCTCGTCCGGGTTGCCGAGCGCGATCCCGGCCTCCTCCCGCAGCTCGCGCAGGCCAGCCCTACGCAGCGCCGCCTCGCCCTCGCCATCCTCGGAGCTGACCGCGCCGCCCGGGAACACCCAGGCGCCGCCCATGAAGCGCGCCTGCGGGTTGCGCCGAGCGAGCAGCACCTCCAGGCCGTCGGCGGCGCCGCGCAGGAGGATCACCGTCGCGGCCACGCGCGGCACCGTCACGGGGCCGGCGTTGAACTGCTCGCCGGATGCTGGTTGGGCGTCCTGCACGTCCGCGACCCTACACCTCGCGGGCTGTCGATACGCTTGCCCGCAATGAGATACATGTGTGAGTCGTGCGGGTTCATCTATGACCCCGCGGAGGGGGACCCTGACGGGGGCATACCGCCCGGCACCGAGTTCGAGGACATCCCGGACACCTGGTTCTGTCCGGTGTGCGGCGCACGCAAGCGCGACTTCAGTCCCTACGAGGATTAGTGCCTGACGACAGCCAGCGCTCGAGCGGCAGCGTGGCCCCGGCGGCGGCCAGCTCGGGCGGCTGCGGCTCGGTGACGAAGCCGAGGGTCGCCACCTCCGCGTGCCCGATGCGGGCGATCGTCGCGCGGTTGGAGCGCAGCATCGGGTCGGGGCGATCCGGCCAGGGCGTCAGCACCACCCCGGCGACTCGCAGGCCGGCGCGGCGGGCCGCCTCCAGGGTGAGCAGCGTATGGTTGATCGTGCCCAGACCCGGTCGCGCGACGACCACCAGGGGCAGGCCGAGCGCCACCGCCAGATCGCGCACGTCGCCGTCGGGCCCCAGCGGAACCAGCAGCCCGCCCACGCCCTCGACGACGAGCGTCTCGGACGCTCCGGCGGCGGCGATCACACCGGCCGCCAGCTGCGCCGGCGACGGTGGGGAGGTCCCCGTCAGCTCGGCCGCCAGATGGGGTGACACCGCCGGCCCGTAGCCGGCCAGGATCGTCTCCTGCGGGGTGGCGCCGGCGACCCGGGCGAGCAGCTCGTGGTCGCGCGCCCAGACGAGGTCGGGTGCCTCGTCGAGGCCGGTGATCAGCGGCTTGAGCGCCCGCACGACGATGCCGCGCCGGCGCAGACGGGCGACGATCGCCGCCGCGACCACGGTCTTGCCGACGCCCGTGTCGGTGCCGGTGACAAAGCAGCCGCGTAGCCGCGCGTCCGAGGTGCTCACGGGCCGGTCAGGCCGCGCGGCGGACCGGCTCGGACGCTTCGAAGTCGAACACGCCCGCTCGCGGCGGCGGCGGGGCGGCCGCGATGTGATCGGCCTCGGGCTCGCCCGCCGGCACGGCCTCCTCCAGCTCCAGGGGGATCTCCCGCCGAGGCGCCGAGCGCGCCTGGAGGCCAACCGAGCGCGCGGCCGCCCCGATCGTCCGCGCGGCGGCGCGAAGCTCCTCCTCGCGGTGGGTGGCCATGACGGCCAGGCGCAGGCGCGACGTCATGTCGGGAACGGTGGGGGGCCGGATCGCCTGGGCGAAGACCCCGCCGGCCAGTGCGGTCTCGCAGATCCGCATCGCCCGCTGAGCCTCGCCGATGACGAGGGGCAGGATCTGCGTGCGCGACTCGCCGACGTCGAAGCCCTCCTGCTCAAGGCCGGCCCGCAGCGCGGCGGCGTTGGCGGCGAGCTTGGCGACCAGGCGCGGACGCTCGGAGAGGAGGTCCAGCGCGGCCAGCGCCCCGGCGACCGCGGACGGCGGCAGCGCCGTGGAGAAGATGAACGTCCGCGCGGCATTGACCAGGTAGTGGGCCATCTGCTGGTCGCAGGCGACGAACGCGCCGTAGGAGCCCAATGCCTTGCCGAGCGTGCCCACGATCACGTCGATCTGGTCGTCCAGCCCGGCCTCGGCCACCGCGCCCCGGCCACCCGGCCCGAGCGTGCCCGTCGCGTGGGCCTCGTCGACCACCGTGCGCAGCCCGAAGCGCTCGGCGAGCTCGACGATCTCGGTCAGCGGCGCGACGTCGCCGTCCATGGAGAACACGCTGTCGGTGACGATCAACGCCCCGCGACCCTCGGCGTGGACGATCCCCCAGCGCAGGTGCTCGACGTCGGCGTGGTCGTAGACGAACACCTCGGCGCCCGACAGCCGGCATCCGTCGATGATCGAGGCGTGGTTGAGCTCGTCGGAGAACACCACCTCGCCGGGGCGGGCGAGCGCGGCGATCGTCCCCGTGTTGGCCAGGTAGCCCGAGCCGAACAGCAGCGCCGCCTGGCGACCCTTGAACTCGGCGAGGCGCTCCTCCAGCCGCCGGTGGATCGTCATCGTGCCCGACACCAGGCGCGACGCCCCCGTGCCGACGCCCCAGCGCATCGCCGCGTCAGCGGCGGCCTCGCGAAGCCGCGGGTGGTCGGCGAGCCCGAGGTAGTTGTTGGAGCACAGCAGCAGGACCGGTTTGCCGTCGAGCAGCACGTGCGGCCCTTGCGGACCTGACACCAGACGGGTCCGCCGAGACAGCCCAAGGGCTTTCAGCTCATCAAGCCGGGCCTCGATCTCGATCACGAAGCCGAAACTTAGGGGGTGGGCCGGACGTCCTCCCCAGTCCGTGGGGCGGATCAGCGCCGGGCGGTGGTGAAGCTCCAGCTGTGGGTCAGCGTGCCCGAGCGGTCCTGCACCGCCACCGCCGCCTCGTACTTGCTGCGCTCGAGCAGCGGCTTGACCGGGATCAGGATGGCGCCTGTCAGATAGCGCCCGACGGTGCGGGTGGTGGTGTCCACCCAGCGCACGGCGACGGCGTGACGACCCTGCGAGAGCGTGGCCCGCACCACCTTGACCTGGGCCTGACCGATCTGCCCCGAGTCGTCGAGGTACACGAACAGCTCGCGTCCGGTGGCCCGTCCGGCGGGGAGGCCGACGAACTGGCCGGGCACGAACGGGGCCTCGCGGGCGACCTCGTGCGGCGGCACGCCGCGGGCGCCGTCGGCCGGGTAGGTGCTCACCGCGTCGGCGCTCACGGGCGTCCTGAGCAGACCCGGGTAGGTGGTGGCGCACTGCAGGCCGCCGCTGTCGTCGAGCCCGATCACGCTCAGGCTGGGCGTGAACAACTGCATCAGGTGGATGGGGGCGCTCTGCCAGGGGTCGCGTGTGTGCGTCCAGCGCGCTTGGGCGAGCACGCTCACCAGGCCGGCCCACGCCCCGCCCGCGGAGGCCCCGGAGGCCTGCGGGTTCTCGGTGTGCGAGAGGACCCCGTTGGCGCGCTCGTAGCCGTCGTGGGCGGCGCACTCCTGTGCCCATCGGGGGTTGAGCACCACGCCGCCGGGAAGACCGTCCCGCGCTCGCTCGGCGTTGAGCCAGCGCAGGTCGCGGGCGGCATGCTCGGGTGCGGTGCCGGCGGGGACCGATGCGGGCGCCAGATGGACGTCCGCGTTCGTCGCCTGACCGGCGATCGCGTCGATCGTCTGGACGTCGAGCACGCCGCCGCCATCCTGGGCCTGGAGGTCGTAGCTTCCGGGGACGACGCTGAGCGTGTACGTGCCATCGGCACTCGAGGTCGTGCTGGGAGCGCAGATCGTGCCGGCAGGACAGGGAGTCGAAACGCTCAGCCCGATCGCCATGCCCGGCAGCGCGCGGCCGTGTTGATCGGTCACCGCGCCGGCGATCGTGGCCACCGGCTGGTTCAGGCTGTCGTCGACGGTGGCGACCGTGCCGGCGGGGACCGCGACGTCCGTGGTCTGCGTGGTGGCGTCCGACGCCGTGAACGTCACCGCATAGCTCGCCGGGGCCGGCAGCCCGTCGAGCTCGTAGAAGCCGTTGGCGTCGGTGACGGCTCCGTAGGCGATCCCCGTCGCAGCGGTGGCGGTGACGGCGATGCCGGCGACCGGCACCATCGTCGAGCTATCCGCCGAGGGGGCGCTGACGTGTCCGATGAGAGAGCCGGTTGGCGCGGGTCCGGACCCGGTCGCGGTCGCGGCGCCGGCGGGCGCGACGCCCAGTGCCAGCGCGCACACGATCGCCGCCCCGGCCCACCGAAGCGTCCTGCGGTGCTGCGTTGTCGCGACCATCGAAGCCATGCTCCCCTAACCCCGA
>JADGPO010000120.1 GCA_017882405.1 Solirubrobacteraceae bacterium
CGCCTCGTCGCCCTCGCCCAGCTCGGCGCTGGCCAGCACCGACGCTCCACCGATCCCGTCGCGACCGGTGAGCGCGCCCAGGAGCACGAGCACGTTGCCGGGGCCGGCGGCGGCTGAGCGGATCAGCCGGGCGTGCGGCGCCAACCCCAGGCACATGGCGTTGACCAGGCAGTTCTGCTCATAGCAGGGCTCGAAGTAGATCTCGCCGCCGACGGTGGGCACGCCGATCGAGTTGCCGTAGTGGCCGATCCCGGCGACGGCGTGCTCGAGCAGGTAACGGGAGCGCTCCGAGGTCGCCGGCTCGCCGAAGCGCAGCGAGTCGAGCACCGCGATCGGGCGGGCGCCGACCGCGAACACGTCGCGCAGGATCCCGCCGACGCCGGTGGCCGCGCCCTGGAAGGGCTCGACGGCCGAGGGGTGGTTGTGGGACTCGACCTTGAACGCGACTCCCAGGCCGCCCCCAACGTCGACCACCCCGGCGTTCTCGCCGGGACCCATGAGCACGTGCGGCCCCTCGGTGGGCAGCCGGCGCAGCAGCTTCTTGGAGTGCTTGTAGGCGCAGTGCTCGGACCACATCAGCGACAGCATCGCCAGCTCCGTGTCCCCCGGCTCGCGGCGCAGCAGCTCGACGATCAGCCCGTACTCGCTGTCGGTCAGGCCGAGCTCGCGGTGGCGATTCTCAGACGACGAGGCGGTCGGCAAGTTGCGCGGCTATCGACTTGAACAGCTTGAGACCGTCGATGGAGCCCGTCAGCGGGTCGACGGCGTGCTCGGGGTGGGGCATCAGCCCGAAGACGTTGCGGCCCTCGTTGCAGACCCCGGCGATGTCGCGCAGCGAGCCGTTCGGGTTGTGGCCGGGTGCGTAGCGCAGCAGCACCTGATCGTTGGCGGCCAGTTGGTCGAGCAGCGCGGGCGGCGCGTAGTAGCAGCCGGTCATGTGCTTGACGGGGATCGACAGCCGGTCGCTCGGCTCGCACGCGCGCGTGAAGGGAGAGTCGGTGCTGACGACGTCCAGCGAGACCTGGCGAAAGACGAAGCGCAGGCTGATGTTCGTCAACAGTGCGCCCGGCAGCAGGCCGGCCTCGCACAGCACCTGGAAGCCGTTGCAGATCCCAAGCACCAGCCCACCGGCCCGCGCGAACTCGGCGACCTGCTCCATCACCGGCGCAAAGCGTGCGATCGCCCCGGCGCGCAGGTAGTCGCCGTAGGAGAAGCCGCCGGGGACGACCACCGCGTCCACGCCCTGCAGGTCGTGGTTGCCGTGCCACAGGATGACCGCCTCGCCGAGGCGTTGGCAGGCCAGCTGCGCGTCGACCTCGTCACAGGAGCCGGGAAAGCGGATGACGCCGAACTTCACGCGGATGCGGACCCCTCCCGCCGATGGGCGGCGGGCGGCAGGTCGGTGTCGACGATCTCGTAGTCCTCGATCAGCGGGTTGGTGAGCAGCCGCTCACACATCTCCGGCAGGCGATCGGGGTCCTCCACGTCGAGCTCGATCATCCGGCCGACGTGCACGTTGCGCACCCCGGTGAAGCCGAGCGCCGGCAGAGCGCGCTCCACCGCCTGGCCCTGGGGATCGAGGATCCCGGCCTTGGGCTTGACCAGCACCCGGGCGCGCATCGCGTTACGCGGCGCCCGTGCGGGACAACCAGGCGTCGAACTTCTCGCCGCTGATGCGCTCGTAGGCCTCGACGTACTTCTCGCGGGTGCGCGAGACCACGTCGTCGGGGATCGGCGGCGCCGGCGGGTTGCGATCCCAGCCCGTCCCCGACGCCCAGTCGCGTACGAACTGCTTGTCGAAGCTGGGCTGGCCGCGGCCGGGCTCGTAGCTGTCGGCCGGCCAGAAACGCGAGGAGTCCGGCGTGCAGATCTCGTCGCCGATCGTCAGCCTGCCGTCGGCGTCCAGACCGAGCTCGAACTTGGTGTCGGCGAGGATGATCCCGTTGGCGCGAGCGTGGTGGGCGGCGTGCTCATAGAGCGCCAGCGAGACGTGCCGGACGCGTTGGGCCAGCTCGCGATCGCCGATCAGCTCGACGGCTCCCTCGAAGTCGATCGCCTCGTCGTGGCCGACCTCGGCCTTGGTGCTTGGGGTGAACAGCGGCTCGGGCAGGCGGTCTGACTCGCGCAGGCCGGCGGGCAGCTCGATCCCCGACACCGCGCCGGTCGACTGGTAGTCCTTCCATCCCGAGCCGGTGATGTAGCCGCGGACCACGCACTCGACGGGCAGCATCTTCAGCTTGCGGACCACCATGCCGCGCCCGCGCGCCTCGGCGGGCACGCCGTCGGTCACCGAGACGACGTGGTTGGCCACGATGTCCTCGGTGCGCTGAAACCAGAAGGTCGAGAGGCCGGTGAGCACCGCGCCCTTGTCGGGGATCGGCGTGGGATGGACGACGTCGTAGGTGGAGATCCGATCCGAGGCGACGATCAGCAGCTCGTCGCCCAGGTCATAGATCTCGCGAACCTTGCCGGAGGCCAGCAGAGGGAGGTCCCAGAGAGCGCTCACGAGGGCGATGCTAGCGGCTGGTTATGACGACCTGATCGAGCCGATGGGACCGCCTGGCGGACCCGGCTCACCCGCCTGAGCAGGCGTCACGGCACCCGGTGGGGGCGATGTCCAGCCCGGGCCGCGGAACATATAGCCCAGCCGCTCGCTCCAACCGCGGGCGCGGCGCAGGTCACGCCCGATCGCGGCGTACTCGTGGAAGGCCACCCGCACGGGGTCCCGATCAGAGCGAGCGGCAGCCAGAACGGGAAGTAGGTCATCGGGACCCACGTCTGGCGCACCAGCGAGCGCCGACCACCGCAGGAGGCGATCGTCACCACCCTGCTGCAGATCTTCGCGCCTTAGGCGATCTCGTCCAGCCGGGCGAGGATCTCTCCGGCGTGGCGGACGAACGGCGCGTAGTCGAAGATCGCGTCCAGGTCCAGTTGCGCGCCGGCCGGGTCGGCAGCCAGCAGCCCGCGCATATCCGAGCGCTCGTCCAGGGCGCGCTGGGCGAGGCGCTGGACCACCCGGTAGGCGTCGTCGCGCGTGGAGCCCGCGGCCACCAGCGCCAGCAGCACCCGCTGGGAGAAGAGCGCGCCGTGCGTCAGCTCAAGGTTCTCGGCCATCCGCGGCTCGTTGACGACCATGCCCTCCACGAGCGCCAGAACCCGGCGCTGCATGTGGTCGAGCAGCGTCGTGGAGTCGGGCAGGATGATCCGCTCCACGGAGGAGTGGGAGATGTCGCGCTCGTGCCACAGCGCGACGTCCTCCAGGCCCGCCGAGGCGTTGCCGCGCAGCACACGGGCCAGACCGGTGACCTGCTCTGACTTGATCGGGTTGCGCTTATGGGGCATGGCGCTCGAGCCCTTCTGGCCGAGGCCGAACGGCTCGGAGACCTCGCCCACCTCGGTGCGGGCCAGGTGGCGCAGCTCGGTGGTGAAGCGCTCCAGGCCGGCGCCCGCCAGCGCGATCGCCTGAAGCAGCTCGGCGTGGCGATCACGGGCCACGACCTGGGTGGAGACCGGCTCGCGCTCCAGCCCCAACCGCGCCAGCACCCGCTGCTCGAACTCCGGTGAGGTCGCCGAATAGGTCCCCACCGCGCCGCTGACCGCGCCGATCGCAGCCTGCGCGAACGCCCGCTCCAAGCGCCGGGCGTTGCGATCGGCCTCGAAGGCGAAGCCCGCGAGCTTGATCCCGAACGTGGTCGGCTCGGCGTGGATGCCGTGCGTGCGTCCGACGCACAGGGTGTCCACGTGCTCGCGCGCGCGCGCGGCAAGCGCATGCACCAGCCGCCGGCAATCGGGCAGTACCAGCTCGCCGACGTGCTTGATCTGCAGCGCCAGGCCGGTGTCCAGCACGTCGGAGGAGGTCAGCCCGTAGTGGATCCAGCGGCCGGCCGGCCCGGCCGACTCCGACAGCACATCCACGAACGCGGCGGTGTCGTGATCGGTGACTTTCTCGCGCTCGTCGATCGCGGGCACGGTGAAGGTGGCGGCGCGGATCGCCTGAAGCTCGGGCTCGGTGGGCCCCTCCATCTCCTCGCAGGCGGCCACCTCCACCTGCCGCATCGCCTCGAAGCGGGCGTGGTCAGACCATGCGTCCGCCAGCTCGCGGCGGGTGTAGCGCGCGATCAAGGGAGGGCGGAGTTACGCGACCTGCGTCTGGGCGGCCACGCCGGCGACGGCGCCGGCGTCAGCGCAACCGCAGTCCTCGGTCGTGGCGGCGGCGGCTGCAGCCGCCTGCAGGATCGTCTCCAGCAGACCCGGGAAGCGCGTCTCCAGGTCGGGGCGCCGCAGCCGGTTCAGCCGCGTCGTGCCCTGCTGGCGCTGCTGGATCACTCCGGCCTCGCGCAGCACCTTGAAGTGGTGCGTGCAGGTCGACTTGGTCACCGGCAGCGCGAAGCTGCCGCAGGTGTACTCGCATTCGCCCTTGGCCAGCTCGGCCACGATCAGCAACCGCACCGGATCGGACAGCGCGTGGAGCACGGCGCCCAACTCCAACTCGTCGCAGGTCGGGTGAGCGATCGGTTCGCTGGTGGGTGTTATCGACATTACCCCCTCATGATAGGACGCTCCCGGCTTTGTACGACGGTCATCGTACATCTGCTAATGTATGGCAGGCATCGTACAACGGATCGCACCAGAGGAAGACCCTATGGCCGACTCGCACACCCCCGTCAATATCTCACGCGCTCGCCGAAGCGCGACGGCCGTCATCGCCCAGTACATCCAGGACCTCGCCACCACCGCAGTTCCGGCCCCCGCGCCGACCGCGTAGTCCTCGACTTGAGTCCCCTCTGACCGGCGCCCGCCGAGCCCTCGTGGCCGGCGGGCGTCGTCGCGTGGGAGAGCCGCGACGATCACAGGAACTGACGGCCGCCGTCGTCGCCGAGCGTCTGTCCGGTGATCATCGCGCTGGCCTCCGCCGCAGGCTAACGAGTGTGCGTGCAGCTCAGGCGCCGAGGATGCGCGCCGCCAGCACGGCGGCATTGCGGGCGTTGTCGATGCCCACGCAGGCCACCGGCACGCCCGGTGGCATCTGCGCGATCGACAGCAGTGCGTCCAGGCCGCCGGCCACCGAGGTTCGGCTGGTGAGCGGCACGCCGATCACCGGCAGCTCGGTGTGGGCGGCCACCACGCCGGGCAGCGCGGCCGACAGACCGGCCCCGGCGATGATCACGCGGATTCCCCGCAGCTTGGCGTTCTTGGCGTAGTCGGCGACCACGTCGGGCTGGCGGTGAGCCGACATCACGCGGGTCTCGGACAAAATGTCCCGCTTGGTCAGCTCCTGCTCGGCCTTCTCCATCGCTGGCATGTCGGACTCGGATCCCATCAGAATCGCCACCTGCGGGCTGTCGACATCCAGATCGCGGATGTCCGCGGCCGTCTCGGACATGGGGGCGGCGTCCGGTGGCACCGGCCCGTCGGGCAGGACGCCGGGGTCGGGGGCGAGCTCCAGCTCCGGCTCCGGGTCGCCGGCGGGGACCAACTCGGGTTCCTCCTCGCCGCGCATCGTCATCGCACCGCGCGCAGCGCGATGTCGCGCCGGAGTTGTCTGCCGTCGAACTCGATCATGTCGGCTGCAGCATAGGCGGCGTCCCGGGCGGCGGCGGCCGCGTCGCCCAACGCGGTCACGCTCAGCACCCGCCCCCCCGCGGTGACGATCTCCCCGGCGGTGTTGCGCGCGGTCCCGGCGTGCGTGACGCGCACGTCGCGGCCGACCGAATCCAGCCCGCTGATGACGTCGCCGCTGGAGGAGGACTCGGGATAGCCGGCGCTGGCCAGCACGACGGTGACGGCGGTCTGGGGCGACCACTGCAGCGGGGCGGCGCCGGCGAGCCCGCGGGGCGTGCATGCCGCGTCTAGCAGCCCCAGCAGATCGGTGTCCAGCCGCGGCAGGATCGCCTGGCACTCAGGATCGCCGAAGCGCACGTTGAACTCCAGCACCTTCGGGTGCGCCGGGTCCGATCGGCTCATCATCAGGCCGGCGTACAGGACCCCGTGGAAGGGGATCCCGCGGCGGGCCAGCTCGTCGAGCACCGGCTGGTGCACGGCGGCGCAGATCTCCTGGGCGCGCGCGTCGTCGACGGCCGGCACCGGCGAAAAGGAGCCCATGCCGCCGGTGTTGGGGCCAACGTCTGAGTCGAAGATCCGCTTGTAGTCCTGGGCCGAGGCCAGCGCCAGCGCCCGCTCGCCGTCGCACAGGGCCAGCAGCGACAGCTCCTCACCCTCCAGGAACTCCTCCACCACCACCCGCTCGGTGCCGAACCGGCGGGCCACCAGCAGGTCGTCCAGGGCGGCGCGGGCCTCCGCCTCGTTCGCGGCGATGATCACGCCCTTGCCGGCGGCCAGCCCGTCGGCCTTGAGCACCACGGGGTAGCGCTCGATCGCGGCCATCCCCGCCTCGGGGTCGGTGACCACCGTGTAGGCGGCGGTCGGCACCCCGGCGGCTTCGACGATCTCCTTGCAGAACGCCTTGGAGCCCTCCAAGCGGGCGGCCGCCGCCGAGGGGCCGAAGCAGCGAATGCCGGCGTCGGCCAGCGCGTCGGCGACGCCCGCCACCAGCGGCGCCTCGGGACCGACGACCACCAGCGAGACCCCGAGAACCTGGGCGGCGCTGACGACGGCCGCGCCGTCGGTGGGGTCGAGCGCCACCAGCTCGGCTTCGGCGGCGATCCCGGGATTGCCCGGCGCGCACAGCAGCTCGGGCGCTCGCGGCGAGCGCGCCAGAGCCTGGATCAGGGCGTGCTCGCGGGCGCCCCCGCCGAGCACGAGGACACGAGGGACGGACGGGGCCAACGGGGTTCTAGATCGAGCCGATGAAGTCGTCGATCGGGATCGCGGTCAGCGTCTCGTAGCGGCCGGTGCCGCGCGAACCCAGCTCCAGCGAGACCCGAGCGATCGTCTTCTCGTCGGGCGCCTCGATCACGTTGACGAAGTCCCACTGCCCGAGCGTCGCCCACTGCGCCTTGACGCTGGCACCCAGCTGCTCGACCTCGCGGTTGACCTCCTGGATGCGCGACGGGTTGTTCTTGATTGTCTGCACTCCCTCGGGCGTGAGCCGGGTGAGCATGATGTAGGTCGGCATGTGGCTGCGCCTCTCCCTTCGGCGTTGACGGCCCGGACTCTAATGGCGTCGGGGCGTCGGGCGCGGGTTGCGTGGGTCAGGCGGCGGCCGGGGTGCCGGTCTCGGTGGCCGACGGCTCACGCTCGAGGGTCAGCTCACCGTTCGCCGCATCCACGTGCACGCTGTCGCCGGCCGCGAACCGCCCCTCCAGGATCGCCATCGCCAGCGGGTCGACCAGGCGCTTCTGGATCACTCGCTTCAAAGGCCGAGCGCCGTACGTCGGGTCATAGCCGAGGTTGCCGATCAGCGTGCGGGCATCGCCGGTCAGATGCACGATGATGTCGCGCTCGGACACGCGCCGCAGGACGGTGGCCACCTGCAGGTCGACGATCGCGCCGATCTGCTCGCGGGTCAGCGAGTCGAACTCGACGATGTCGTCCAGGCGGTTGACGAACTCGGGCTTGAAGTTGGCCTCCACGCCCACTCGGCCGCCCGGGATGTTGGAGGTCATGATCAGCACGACGTTCTTGAACGACACCGTGCGACCCTGACCGTCGGTCAGGCGACCATCGTCCATGACCTGCAGCAGCGTGTTGAACACATCGGGGTGGGCCTTCTCGATCTCGTCGAGCAGCACCACCGAGTAGGGCCGGCGGCGCACCGCCTCGGTCAGCTGACCGCCCTCCTCGTAGCCGACGTAACCGGGGGGCGCGCCCACCAGCCGGCTGACGGAGTGCTTCTCCATGTACTCCGACATGTCGATGCGCACCATCGCGTCCTGGGTGTCGAACATGAACTCGGCCAGCGCCCGCGCCAGCTCGGTCTTGC